>CANLRN010000009.1 GCA_947493495.1 uncultured Aquimarina sp. | reverse complement strand
TTTAATTTAATTTAGCGAGAGCATAAAATTTTTAGATAAAATTTCATAAGACTAGACTTTTTTGTTTCTTTTTTTGGTAATGAAAAAAAGAAAAAGAAGATAGTGAAACAACCTTACAATCAGCTTATTAAAATTTAGTTAGATGGAATGCAATAGAAGGTTGTCATGAAGCTTGTAGATACAAGAAATACTAGTGTTTTCTTAATTTCTGCATAGCAGTGCTATGCAGAAATTAAAAAACGCAGCTTAGCGGTAGTATTTGCAGTAGCTACAAGATGTAATAAATTTTCTATTGCATAAAACGGGATTAAAGAATTTATGCTATTTCTCATATGAAATAACCGTATAAAATTGTCTCTTTTGATGTAATGCTTCATTACAAAATTGATAGATAGCTATGGCTATCCATAAATTTTATGCTTTGCCTAAACTCAAAAATAATTCAATTTCGTATTTCAGTAATTTCATATGAGAATTGGTATTAGTGATAATCCCCTATTCACCATATACTTGGAGTAAGTAGTCATATACAGGTATAGCGGGAATTTTATTATAAATTGAAGGTGCTTCATAAATTCCATGACCTGAACCATCATTATTTACTTGGTTACCAAAATATAGGGTTCCATTATAAAAATAATCAGCAGTAGTCTGTATAATCCAGTCAGGCCAAGGACCTGGGTTTATCACATTTATTCCAGGATAAGGAGAAGTAATAAAAGAATTTACTGAACGTGTATAATAGGGTGCAGCCCAATATTTAGAATTATCCACAGGTATCTTAATATTGGTTGAATTAAACATCTCAGGTTCCATTGTATATATTCCTGAATGATATAAAAAACTAAAACATCTAGCACAATAAGGTTTATCCACACCTATTACGATGTCTTGAGCATTATTATTCAATAGATTAAAATTGGTATAAATACCTAAAAACGCTATTAATGACATTTCTGCATGAATACTTAACATCTCGTTTGCATTGGTTAGCCTTTCTGAAAGTGGACATGCGTATGCAAAAATCTCTGGAAATAAAAGGTCACCCGCTCCATAAGGTTCTGAAGTGACTACATTTCCATAACCTTTAATATATATAAGCTTATTTACTTCAAAACCTCTGTCTTGTAATTCCTTAATCACTAGAGATCGAGTCGTTATAACATTGGTGGCTTGATTAGCATTATTACTTCCAATAACAAACGTTTGTGTATTTGGAATTTGCATAATTGCTATGGTATTACTTCCTCTTGCAGTCCCTTGCGGTACTTGCAGCCAAATTTCCTTTGCAACTTGATCAAGAAGTTCTTTTTGCTCTTCTTGATTAAAATCAATCTGAGAAAACCCACAAAATAAATTTAGTAAGCATAAAATACATAAGGTCGCTTTGTGTGAAATTTTTATATTTTTCATTTTCATTTTATTTTAAAATTTAAACTACTTTTTTAATAAGCTCTATTGCTTGGATATTTTTTGCACATAGGTATCATTATCTTGCGATGCTTTAATAATATACAACCCCTTAGAATATGAGTTTAAATCTATTTCTAATCCATTAGTTGTATGATCTTTTGTATAGTCTAATTGATCTATTTTTATCCCTTGGACATCATAAATTGCAACTTGAGCTGGGGTAGCTTTACTAAGTTTTAGAGTAACCGTACTATCCGTTGGGTTGGGATAGAGTTGCATAATATCCGACGAACTGTTATGGGGTATACTGCTAGTATTATTTTGCGCATTGGAGCTGTGTATCGTTTTTGCTCCGGTAGCACCTACATATTCTTCAATAGTTAAAATATTATATTCACTTGAAGCTCCCCATACTAAAGCTTCAGCCGGAATAAACTGTACCAATTGATTATCAACAGTGATTTTTAATTTGAATAATCTATAACTATTTATTATAACTTGATCTGTAGGAGCGTGTTTCTCCATTAATTTTTCCCAACCATATTCAGAAGGCATATCTGGTGCTCCATTTGGTAAGCCAACAATAAGGTACGAATTCAAATTATTATAAATTCTAATGTCCTTAAGATCAACTGTACAATTATCATATTCTGAACCTTCAGACCAAATAACAAAATCATTATTGGACCATTTTGGGATGATTACTTGAGTCTCTTGATTAGTCTTATATGTAGCATAAGGAATTGCTGAAAGACAATTGGCATATGTATTATCATTCTTTTTTGGATAATGCTCGAATCTTTCTTCATAAACTTTAGCACCTGGTTTTACTTCATCATTTGAAAAACCAAGAATTAAAGGAGTTGCTACATCATAATCTTTACAAATTTCGCAGTTATAATTTGTTTTATTTTCTTGTACTATATGTGGAAATTCTATCCCTACGTTTCCACTTACCATAGGTCCAACAAAAGTTACATTGTCTAATCCAGATGTAGGATTTATATCTACAATGAATTTTTCATAAACCTCAACTTTGTTATTGCCATTGAAATCAGCTTTGACATGACTAGGCTCATCTACAAAATCTTCATTACCAAGTGTGCCAATAGGCTCAGGGTGTGTTTTGGGATTAATATTTAGGGCAGTATTGTTTCCAATAAAATCTTTTGCATCATCGAGGTTTTTTGCTGCAACTACTAACTGATCATTTTTTTCTAGCTCTACGGTAACGTCAATATTTGTATTGGTTGGATTTACAGCAATATCCATAGTTTCCATATTAGCGAAGAAAACAGAAAAAAAGTTAAGTGGTTGATCTTGATCTTTATCAATTCTATTTATTGATAATAGACCTCCTGTTACCAATAATTTTAATACAGGCTCGTCAAACATATTAGTATCTGAAAGTCCTCGTCTCATTATATGAGAAGTATGATACGCCTCTTTTAAATACGTAATATCATCGGTATGTTCAAATTTATAAACGGATGCTGGGATTTTTGTTGGAGTAGGATCAGCACCTAAACTATAATCATAATAATTATAACTACCACCATCTCCGACCCAACTTACATTAGTATTGTTGTGAGCAGGATGTCCTTCAGGAAATCCTGAAGTGTTAAACTGCGTTGGTGCTAAAAAGTAATGATATCCATTATCATTTGGATGTACTGTAAAACTATCTTCATTAGCTACCACAATTTCAGCACCATGGTAATCTTCCGGGATATCTGTAATGCTTAAATGATGGTAAAGAAAAATTTCAGAGTCATCCAATTCTGCCGTACCTATATTCGTATAGTCGCCATTTTCTGTTAGTGCAACTTCTCCTATAGTTACTAGAGTAGGTGAAACAGCTACTTTGGTAAAGGTAAAGCTAACCGACGTATCCACCACATCTGTTGTGGTTAAGGTTACATCACCATTATGTTTTAGTTGTAATCGTTGGTTCCCGGTTGGTGCACCTGGTATCGTTAGAAAGTAATACCCAGGAGAGGCCAAGTTCGGTTCTATAGTAAACTGCGTCCATCTACCTGATGAACTGGTAGATTCCATATCGGCAATAGGATTAGTGTTTCTATTAGCACGTATACGGGGAAGTGAAAATTCTCCAGCGAAATCATACAATTGAAGAAGCCATTTATCACCTTTTTGTACAAATTTCCATTCTACGGTGCTTCCTATAGCATTTTCACTTGCACTTATGGCTTCGGCGGTTTCAGAGCTACCAGAAGCAGATAAGCGGTATCCACTTTCAGATTCAATAATGTATGCCAGTGTTGGATCTGGCTCGAATAGCTCGGATTCTGGGGTGATTTCTGTAAACTTAAAGCTTACTGACTCATCGGATACAGCGGTTGTGGTTAGACTTACTTCTCCACTATCATTTAGCTGTAGTCGTTTGTTAGTTGTTGGTGCACCGGGTATGGTTAGAAAAAAATAACCAGGAGAGGATATGTTTCCAACTATAGTATATTGTGTCCATCCACCCGTTGAACCTGTCGATTGCATATCAGCAATAGGATCGGTGTTTTTTTGAGCGCGTATTCGTGGAAGTGAAAATTCTCCATTGGGATCATATAACTGAATGTGCCAGTTATCACCATTTGGTACAAATTGCCATTGTACTTCTTTTCCGGTAGTACTTATACTTACAGCCTCGGCAGTTTCAGAACTTCCTGAAGCAGATAAGCGGTATCCGCTTTCAGAATCTATAGTATATACCTTAGTAGGATCTGGTTCGAAAACAAGAGAGGTTACTTCTTCTCCAGTACCTTCTAGTCCTTCTGCATATTCTGCAAATTTTGTAAGATCCCCATAAAGACCATCTTCCTTATCCGTTACCTCGAGGATTGTAAAATCTGCAAAGCCAATGATTTCATCCCCTAGTTTCTCGGGTTCTGCATTACTTCTATAGATTCCCCATTTTGGGCGAACAAAACAGTCCGGATCATTCTCATCACCAGACAAGCCTGCACTTTTCCAGGTCTGTAAACTATAGGATTCAAAAGTGAATATGGGATTGTCTACACTACCATTAATAGGATCATACACTAGCAATTCATAACGACCTTCATCTGAGATACCAAAATGCACTTTTTCTACAAACTGAATCCATTTTCCTTTTAATAGATTAAGGTCAATAACATCTACTGTTACTTGTGAGTCTGACAATCCTGCATAACGCAATCTTAGTTCAGGATTTGCATATTCTACTCCTGTATCAGGGTCAACTTTTTTACCATTAGCAGTAAGCGTAATGGTAGGCATACCGGCATGGTCACCAGCTACGGGTTTGATTTGGTGTAAATGTGTGAATTTGTTAGATCCCAGAAAATCTGATGGTAGTTTCATTTTCCAGGCATAAAAATGTGTTTCACCCTCAAGCCCTTTTTTATCATCACCAGAATCTTCTTTAGTTTTAATCTCACATCGCATCCGATCAGCATATTTGATAGTACGACACCGTTCTGTGTCCTCATCCAGATGCGAGTGAAAATTAAATATATATTTCCCCAACTCCGGATCTAAACTTTGATCGATGTGTCTTTGATTTTCTGTCCAGGGGATATCTGTTAGCGTGGAATGATCGCTACAATCCGAAAATTCTACCACACCAAATGTACCTGGTATTATTTCTCCATCTTCCTCGACAACATCAGAATCCGAGTTTAAAAAACTTCTAGATTCATAGACGTCGGGAGCTAGTAATTTACTATTGATTAATTCATAAGTATCCCCATTAAGAAACGTAGGGTCTGCATATAAATAAGTTTGCTCATAACTTTCCCAATTCAGGTCTCTTGGAGTTCCTTTTGGAGAAGAATTTGTGCCATATTTTGTTAACTTTATATTATCAACATAGAACTGTTGGTCATCCGTATCCGAGAAACATTGTATCTTTATTTGTGTTGTTGTCGTTAGTGCATTTGTATTTAGTATTGGATCGCCCGAATTATCATCTGTTGATAAAATATTACCCGGTATGTTTATGTTTATATCCTGACGTACAAGATTTAGAAAATCCACACCATAGGTAAGTCTTCTTAGGTGTTTGAAAGTATATCCAGAATCTGTAGATATAGAAATATTTACATAATCAGGACCTTCTACATATACATCTACAGGTACTCCTTTTATATCGGGTACTTGCGCTTTATCCACAACATGATCATCAGTTATTTTCATATTGTAGGCTACGAATGAAAAACTCAGATCCAGATCTTGTATTCCAGTGAGATCTAGATTTTTAGTTACGATAGAAGAGTAGGTGGGTTTTTGAAACCCTAAATCCACCCCATTTACTACGCCATTGGATCTTCCAGAAAAGAAATTTCGCATACCAATTCCAAATCCACCTAAGTCGCCATTATCATTAACTGCTAGATAATCAGTAATATAAACATTTCGACCACCATCTTGCCAAATTCCCCAGTCAGCTAGTGAAGAAAACCCTTGAAAATCTTCGTCTACAACTGTCTTCGTATTTTTGGGATCAGAACTGGCCACTACAGTATCAGCAGAAAGTTCTGGTTGACCGTTGGTTAACATCTTTAGTTCGTCTAGATACAATTTAGTGGGTTTATTGACGTCTAAAAAATCACTTTGAATTCTGATAACCGTCATATTTGAGAACATTGAAGAAGGCAATGTAACTGTTTTTGTAGACCAATAATCTTTTAATAGATCATCAATATAATCTCTATTCGCCATTATAAGGTAGGTATCCGCACAATCTGCTTTACAAAGTGTTAAGGGCACACCACCAAGTGGAAAAACATCTTTACACCCAGCTTCACACTCTGAAACGAAAGCAGCCTTTGTAGATTTTATAATAGTTTCATCAGCCAAATCATACGTTCTTACTCTCTGAAAAGTCTCTCCTCCATCAGAGGATATTTCGATAAAAAAGCTACCGGGTTCATCAAAATTTCCTGGAGAATTAGTTATCAGGTATTTAAAATCTAATGAGGCGCTAGATACTCCTGTTAGATCGATAGGTACGGTATATATAGATGCATAATTAGGTTTGTCTGGGTCAGGGGTCTTGGTAATTACAAAACTTTGTGCTCCATCATACTTCTCTGAAGTTACAGTATATGCATCCGAACCGCCATCTATCCATATTCCATAATGTTCTTGTTCTTTGCCATCTGGTCCAATTATGGTTTCAGGGCTTTCAAAACTTTCATTTGAAAAAATGAATTGTGCATTACTCATGAAATAAGTACACAAGCAGAAACCAAATAGTATTAATTTTAATTTTTTCATTGTATGAGTTTTATAGTATCAATCTTGGAGATGACTTAGTACAGTATTGTTTACGGTAATGAAGAACATTTCTCAATGATCGATTTATGATGTATAATTTGTCAGTGAACCTAGTAACCGTTTTGTTGCTTATACGAAATCTATTTTTGGTATTAAATTCACAGATTTTTTTGAAAACTAGATTTTGAAATCAGTATGCGAAGTTTGATCCAAAAAAGTGAAGTTTGAGTTGATTTTTCATATGTAAAAGGTTTTAAATTAGTTTTATTTTTTTGTAGTATAAAAGTTGGTATTTATACCATTTACAATTTTAATTTTCGATAAATTAGAATTATAACTAGCATTGTATTTCCTAAGGATTTGAACTAGTATTTAGTTCAGTTTTATCGAAGCTTTTACTTCATTTGTATTTGTTCTGTAAAATTGAATATTTTTTAGTTCCTAATGCTAAGTTTTAGGTTAGCAAAAGGTTAATGTAGCTTTTGAAAGAGGTTAATAAAAGGTATATATGTAGTTAAAAAACAATTAGTTACGTTTTATTAGTGTTTTTTTTACGGGAATACAGCTGTTTTGAATCTTATTTTTTTGGAGATATATTTTATACCCTTGTACTTTGAATTCATTGTGAAAAAAAATCAAGTATATGTAGGTATACTGAACTAAGTCGAAGTATGAGCCATAGTTTTTTCAGGAAAAATAAGAGTGAAATAATAATACATTAAAAATGTACCATAGTTCTTGATACAGGTTCTCTCTATGAGTTGTAACAACCTTAAATGAGTTTATAATTAAAATCTCTTGATCCTTATAGGGGACAAGAGATTTTGGATCAAGATCAATTATTGTATTAATGTAAACGATGGATAGCTATTGTAGGCTTTAAAAACCGATTTGCAACTTTCCTCATCAGGAAAATGCTTTGTAAATTCTAGTAATTTCATACTTTATGAAAATATATAAAAGGGAAACAAGCGAATAAGCATAAATTATAATTATTCAATTTTAGATTGTATTTCAATAGCATTCTAAACATTTTTTATAAATTAAATAAGATAAAGTATCTTCAATATTCATAATTATTACTGAAGTTCATGAAGTACTACATCTTTTTTCCTTGATTCAGGATATACAGACCAATTTTGTAATACCCCACCTTTGACCTCTCCTTGTATGGTTGTGTTTTTGGAAAGGTGTAATTTAAAATTAACATCCCAACTCTTGGACCATGCGGGTAAAAGCAGTATTTTTCCATTTGCTTCCTGTACCAACATTCTTTGCAGTGCAGTACTTCCAGCTCCAAAATGATCAAAGTCAGGGCAAGAATCTGGGCCCTCACTTCCGTATAATGGAAATCTACATCTAGGTGACGTATTTTTATAGCGTTCCACAAGACCTTTTTTAGCTTCCATAGCATTGCCCGCATACGCCCAAATAATTTGGTCTTGCGTCCAACACTTATAATTAAAGTAATTTTTGTGGAGACGATTTTGCATGGTCCAGTCAACAATATCTTCTGTGCCCATTCCGAGACCGAATCTTCTGAATGGAAATACAGGATACAATTCAGGGTTTTCTGCATTCTGCCTTTTTTTCCAATCTAATCCTGGAACAATAGCTAGTTTACCCTCAATTTCTCTTAAATGAATTTCAGGGATTTCTTTTCGTAAACGTTTCCAATTGTTTTTATCTATTTCAGTACCAATATTCATGGCAATCAGTTCATCTAAATTGTGCAAAAGGCCCGATACATCAGTGGTAGGGTTTACTGTGGTCCACCATGTCTCTGCTGCCTGTGCAGGATCCAATCTTAGTTTTCCTTTTTCGTCTCTTTCATAATGTTGGTCATACCAAGTTAGTATCTCACGGGCAAAAGGAACCAAAACTTCTTTACTGAAATTAGTATCTTCAAAGTATTTAGTATACGCAATCATCATCGTTACCGTTTCCAAACCAGATGTAAAATAATGTGCATGGTGCCATAGACCAGTATTTTTACCAGGTAATGTTTTTCTAGGTTTTTCATCAATATGATCTCCAAAAATAGCAGAAGGACCACAATCCCTTTCACCTCCAGTCGGCTCTATATTTTCACGAAAATAAGCGCCATCATGTCCAAACCAAGCCTTATTGATTTCTTTTCTAACAGGAAGCATATTTATATAATAATCAAAAAACGGTTTTACGAGTTCTTTATCACCACTCATTAACATAGGCCAATACAATAACCTTTGATTTTGAAAGGTAAAACGTCTCCCCCAGAGTCTATCATCTACATGACTAAAGTATAGACTATCACTAACTTGTTTTACTCTAAGCCTACGTGGTTTTTTTGAGTATCTAAGCGGTTGGGTAAAAATTCCACCGTTAAACTTAGTTTGAATACGCCCTCTACTCTGGCAGGCCATTAAATAACGAAACATCGTATAACTTTGACCAACCAATGCACCATCATCGCCTACCTCCCTAAAGGTTTTATAGGCTTCATGATCTAGTTGGTTACGTTGTTCTGGGAGAATGGTATTATCTGTTACCCTAATCCAGCTTTGACTCCAGAATGTTTTCCACCAAGCTTTATGTAAAGACCAATCTTTAGCAATATTAATGTGCTTAGTCTGTTGTTTTAGTTTTGTAAGCCATTTATTGATGTCTTCTTCTTGCTCTCCTCTCGCATGTATACGTATATCAAATGACTTTCCATTGCCTGACAAAGTACCTTTTTTCAATTTAAGCGAAGGACTTTCAATCAGGTTTCCAAAAGTGTTAAAACGATACGGATCTGGATATTCTGATGCCATATGTTCAACCTCATAATATTTCAGTTCAGTAGGATAAACACTTCTATCACCTACAGCATAGTAGGTTATGATTTGATTATCCTTTTTTATGACAACATCTTGTGTAGGATGATCCAAGGGCTGTCCTGAACGATTGTAGCTGGCATTATCAAAACGTTCCCACGTTTCAACATTTGCCTTTACAGAAATTTGTTCGGGCGAATTCACCTCTACATGATAAACAGGGTTGTTGGCATCTGCCCAAACACGTATTTCTACTTCATCCGCTATAATCTGAATAGATCCAGTATTAAGATCAAGAGTTTGCTTATAGGCTTTTCCTAAAGAAAAAGGATTGGGGTTCAGCTCTATTTTCACCTTTCCTGTTTTAAAAATATCTCCATTATAGGTAAACGCATCATTCTTTGAAAGTAATAAGTACAAAGCGTCATTTTCAATAGCATAAACTCCAGCTGCGATATCACCATTACCAAGTGGCATTTGTCCTGTTTCATCAGCCGAAGGACTATTCCAAACAACATTATAAGGGTCTATTTCACTCTCTGCGATCTGTTTACAGGATATCTGCATTATTGAAACGATTAATAGTAAGTAAAAAGCTGTTTTATTCATTTTAATGAGTTGATGTTATTATTTTAGGTTAGATATACATCTACGATATCGTTTTTAGATATATCTATATGTTTTTTGTCAAAATATTTTTGTGATATACCAATTGGTATAAAATAGCTGCAATGTGAAAACATTTCTGGGAGATATTTATACGAAGCATTATGGAATAGAAGAAAATATCTCTAAGGAGTTTTAGGAGTTAAAGTTTATAGATACCGAAGATTTCATTACAATTCTTATGTTATCATCTCAAATCAAGAAGAAAACAAAAGTTATCTCCAAATTATTTTATGTACAGTACTTTCCTTATTGGAATAGATAACACGTACAAAAGTTATTCCTTTATGACTACTATAGATATTCACCTCTTTTCCAGTAATTTTATACTCTGAGCCCAAATTACGTCCAATTTCATCATAGACATCCACGGATTCAATATTAGAATTAGTTTTTAGACTAATTTGGCCAATGTCTGTCGGGTTAGGGTACACAAAATTTTCTATAGTTTTTTCCTTTTCATTTGCTATTGAGGTGTTTTCTTCTTCAAGAGATGCTACACGACTTGAACCCGGTAAGCTTATACAGTCCCGGTTGATCCAACAATACACTCTTTCTCCAGTATCTGTGAATACAAAACCATAAACGAACTGTACCTCCCCTATAACCCGACGTGACCCTCCTTCAAAAACTTTACGTGTTGCAGGGGCAACATCATCCAGTCTGCGAAACGTTCTTCCTGGAGATGCCATATCAATTGCTTTTCCAACACGCAATCCACCGCTACCTCTCCTGTAGGGTAAGTCCACTAATAAATTAATGGTGCCATTGTTCAAATAATAAAATCTGATTCGGTTTTGAGCAGTAGTTTGGTTAGGAAACGTATAGGAATCATCTGGAAACGGTGAGCGCACAGTTCTAATCAAATAAGTGGTAGATCTTTTGTTTCTGTCATTTGGACGAACACGTGCTAGGTTCCTTTTAACTTCCCTCATTCTACTCTCAATGATTGAACGATGTCTAAGATCCCGTGTCAATACAAAACCTGTTCTCCTTCCTCCATCGGTTGTGGGTATATTCCAGCACAATACTGCATTTCTTGGAGTCCCGTTAATTTTGATTTGAATCATGGCTCCTGCATTGTATCCTCCCCTTGACCGGCCATCACTATTATCTCCAAGTAGCCCAGCTCTTGCAACTCCAAGTCTACGGCCACGACCATCATAAATTGTTGAATTCCGTAAAATCTCATTTCTACGTCCGGTACCTAATCGCACCTGTTCTCTTCTACCGTTGGTGATGGTAGCATAAGGATTATAGCTTTCTGGTGTAGGGTTTCTTGTTTGCGCAAACAGTGAAGGACTTTCCAAACAAAAAACTAGAATTAATACTAAACTCTTCAAATAAATAGTAATTTTCGTATGCATAATTTATTCTTTTATGTGTTAACTAGTGTAATATACAAAATAATTTAAACAAACGTTTGTTTAAATTAGGTAAAAGTTTCATTTTCTGTTAATTGACATAATAATGATATTTTAACCCGCATTCATAGACATTGTTTCACTGTAACATAAAGTTTCTAACTGGTAAGCAGCTTCTACGTTTCAAATTGTCCTATTGAAATTTTATCGTTAAAAATGAAATAATACGATTTATAACTAAAAATTTCGCATATTCATCGTTTCTTTTTCCTTTCTACTTCGTTTAAAAAATAAACCGTAGCTATAGCTATGCTTGATTTTTTTGCCTTGCATAAAGAAAAAATAATTCAATGAATTTATACGAATTTTTTAATCACAAATCGTATAAACGGAGCGTAAAAATTAAATTTCTTAAGAGTAGTAGTTACTCTTATTCGCAGCCGTATGGTTAGATAAAGGCTAGGTTTACAATTTTCGATACTGTTTTAATTTAATTTAGCGAGAGCATAAAATTTTTAGATAAAATTTCATAAGACTAGACTTTTTTGTTTCTTTTTTTGGCAATGAAAAAAAGAAAAAGAAGATTGTGAAACAACCTTACAATCAGCGTATTAAAATTTAGTTAGATGGAATACGTTAGGACTTCGTCAAGAAGCTTTCAAATGTAATAAACACTGATGTTTTCTTCATTTCAGCGTAGCATCGCATAAACCGGGCTATGTCGTTAAGTTAAGCTCAAAAAACATCGATTTTGTCACACTGAGTCTGTCGAAGTGGAATCAAAAACGAAGTTTAGGATGGTCTTCGATAAGCTCAGACTGACAATGATAAAGCTTAACTTAACGACATTGATAAAACGGGTTAAATGTAGACTATCATCACAAAAATTAGTGTTACTTCGGTTGCCAAAAAGTCTTTTAAACATAAGTTATCTGTACCAAAATCTTGTTTGAGTTCTTTGACTCTTTTTTCTCAATAAGCTCTTCCACGGTAGTTTCTCTACATTTTTTAAAGCAAGATTCAAGCACAAATAAATTGAATTCTGTTTACGCCCTCTGAATTTTATAGTTTCATATTAGACTTAAAAAAGTAGAAATTTTGATTTTTTCTATGATTTTTTGTGCACTATCATAAATTATGATAGTTTTACCGAAATCATTTTTTTACGAGATTTATTATGAAAATTAATAGTAGTATGAGCAGAAAAAAAAACAACACTGGGGCTAACTCCATTTACAGATGTTGTCTATTGGTAGCATTTATCCTTGCAGGCACAATGCATAGTTTTGCTCAAAATTCAGATTCGTCAGTTGTAGATAAAGAAAGCAAATCACAGGCCAGAGTTACTGGTTTGCGATACATCACCGTTCATGTACTCGAACTCGAGAAAAGCCTGAAACTGTATCGTGAGATTCTAGGTTTTCAATTGTCTGAAGCTGAGGTTCTTCATGGTCCGGGACTTGAAGGAATGCTAGTTATGAAATTGAAGTCAAATGACCTAAAGATTGGTCTATCAGTTACAGCACCAGAATTTTTGCATACAATAGGGCCGGTCGGAAATACCAATCACAATCATTTCATGCTTAAGGTTAATGACATCGGTCCGATCGGGGATAAGTTGAAAGAAGAGGGGTATAAGTTAGAAAATGAGAACTATGCTCGCGACAAATACACATTTTTCGAGGGGCCAAACGGAGAGATCATCGGTCTTTCTTCATGGGACTAATGTACAACGAACTACCATATCGAGTTCACTTGCTTATCATTAACACAATCGAATATGTATGTGGAGGTAGAGATGTACTTCGTTATCTATAAGAGAGAACTATCTGCTCAATTTATAAAAATGTTATAAGTTCAGGATTTGAAGGATCAGCGATTTCATAAAAACAAGGCCAGAATTCAGGAAATTATATTTGTTAAGAATTAAATATGTACTGGAACTAGCTGAAATTTTATAAAAAAGGAAGCCTCACAGCTTATAGAAATCTATGAGGCTTAGTAGTTCTAGTTATTTGATTTGTATACGAACACCTTCTGAGTGACTACTAAACTCTGGAGCATACATACTCTGTATGGTAGTAATCCCATTAGAGAAATCACCTTTGTTATTTACTCTTAGGTCATATTCAAAAACATAGACTCCTTTTGGTAAGTAGTCAAAGAAGAAATTAGTTGCAGCATCTATAGTACTTTCATAATACCCTAATCCATCTTGATATTTGTATTGAGACAATACATTGATGGGTTCCAATCCAGAGGCTCGCATGTCTTTCATATGTACAAACTCAAAATCATTTTTTATATTTAACTCAATTCTGACAGTAACCAGATCTCCTATTGTTAATGTTTGATGTGTATTAATGTTTTTTAAGACAGTTCCTTCTTTTGATTTTTGTTTTAAAAACAATTCCTTTTTTATCAAAATAGTATGTTCTAATGGAGTTCTTATCTTATCAAGCTTTTCGAAATACTGCCAGTAGTATCCACCATATTGAGAAACTGTACTGGTATTCTGCACTGTAATATGAGACATCTCTGGGGTGATATCTTTTTTGTTCCATTGTTTTTTTAGGTAGCCTGTTCCAGCTTCTGTAGTATTAAATTGTATGGTACTTGATGTTTTTAGCTCATTACCAAAATTTATCTGTACTGTATTTTCTGCAGATAACCAATCACTACCTTGTAATAGTAATGCATAAATAGCTTCAGTTGTTGACTTGGTAGTACTCCAACTCTGTAATTGTTTGTTTTTTAGTAACCAGATTTTAAGTTCATCAATAATTTTAGGATTATTATTGATTTCTGAAAATGCTTCTATAATAAGCGCTTGGGTTTCAATAGGAGATTGATACCAATACCAACCGGCTTTATTTTCTTTCCAATACATCCCATTCTTAGTAGATTGCACTGCATTTTCTTCTAAAGTAGTAAGTATATCCTTTGCTATTTTTTGATCACCATATCGGTGTAATATTAAAGCAAGTATTGTTTTGTTAAATAGTTTTGTGTGCAACCATTCTTCAGTTTTTTTAGGGATATACTTATCGTAAATATTTTTAATTTTTTGGCGTATAGGGTATTTTTCTTCCCAAAAACTTCGCGCATAGAAGTAGTGTAAATCATCATTTGTAAAATGATAAATTCCTTTAGTTAATAATTGATAATTAAAATTTTCCAGATATTTAATGTCCAGATATGCAATTGCTTTTTTTGCAATAATATTGGTAGTATACATGTTCTCTGAATCAATGTTTAGTTTTTTTAAATGTCCTAATCCAGAAACAAGATGTCTGGTAATATATTTGTTTGGATTACCACCACTAAACCAAGGAAATCCTCCGGATGGATCCTGCATTTGTTTTAGTTTTCTTAGAATATCTTCTTGCTTTGAGGAGATCTTTACAAGGTCAAACAATTCTGTTAATCGTGTTTGTTGCTCTTTTTCGCTCTGAGCCTGTCGCAACCAAGGTGTTTCTTGGATCAGTATATTTTTTAGTTCTTTATTCTTTTCTAAGTTAGAGACTAATTGATCATTTTTTTTCCAAGTATCGAACACAGTTTTAATTTTAGGATTACTATTCAGTATATGTGTTGCAATCTCATTACTATAATATCTTGCAAAAGTTTGTTCTGCACATTCATAGGGGAATTCCATAAGATAAGGTAGAGATTTGATAGCAAACCAAGCAGGGTTTGTAGTATATTCAATGGTGAGTTGATGGTTTTTTTGGGTTGTAGAAGCTTGTTTTACCATCTTATCGAATCCATACGTCTTTTTTTCTCCTGATCTTACCCAGATAGGAATGCTTTCGGTTACTAATATGTTATTGGATAATACGGGTAGTATACTTTCCTCACCATCACTAAATTTACCAGCTTTAGCAATAATAGTATATCGTATGGCTTGTATGTTTTCTGGCACATAAATTTTCCAATTAACAGAGGTGTTTTGTCTGGCATCAGCAGTAAAATGTTGAACCTCTTTACTATCTATAATAAGTGATTGTAAATTTTTCTGAGAAATTTCATCAATTAGTTGTAATGATACTAAGCCATTCATTTTTTTGATATTTAGATTGGTGATTTTTGCTGATAATGAAATCGTATCCCCTTCTCGTAAAAAACGGGGAGGATTAGGAGTTACACTCAATTCCTTCTGAGTAATAACTTCACTCTGAATTAATCTAGAGTTTAATTGTTTATCATAAGCAAATGCCTGAAATTTCCATTTAGTCAAAGTTTCTGGAGATGTGAAATTGAAACTTACATTTCCTTTTTTATCCGTTTGTAATTGAGGAAAGAAAAAAGCTGTTTCTTTTAAGTTTTTTCTAGGAACTATTTTTTGAAGCTCTTCAATTCCTTTTTTAGTAGTAATAATGACAGCGCCATTACTCGCTTTATGTCCATATATTTTAATGGCAGCATCACCTTTTAATATTTGTAGATCTACAATATCTTGAGTAGCTATGGATTCTAAACCTTTGAGTTTTGGAACACCATCAATAATAACTAATGGTTTGTTTTTTCCTGCAGAATTGTATCCTCTTATTTTAATAATTGATGAAGCTCCAGGTACTCCTTTTGCATTGACAATTCTTACACCCGCAACTTTACCATTTAATAACTGATTAAATTCGCTATTGACTTCTTGTGATGAAACAGTAGTAATTGCTGCTGTCAATGATCTTTTCTGTGTAGTCCCATAGCCTACAACAACAACTTCATCTAGGTGAGCAGCATCCTCTTTCATAATGATAGTAGCTTTATTATTGTTAATTTTGGCTTCTGAGGATACAAAACCAATATAAGAAAAAATCAAAATGTCATTTTTATTGGCTTCAATTGTAAATAATCCATCAAAATCTGTTACTGTTCCTCGATTGGTTCCTTTAATGATAATGTTTACTCCTGGTAATGGAAGTCCAGCTTTATCAGTTACAATTCCTGAAATAGTACCTCCCGCAACTTTTAATTTTTTACCCCCTTTAGATTCTTTTATATTGTAGTGATAATTTAGTGTATTAAGATACCTTCTTTGACTACCTTCATGGTTTATGAAATTAAAACCAAATGAATTAATGTTGGTACGGGTGCTATTTTTTTCTTTATACCATAATTTAGTTAGATTTTTAATCCAGGTATAACTATTCTGAAAAGATATATTGATATCGATATTGGGGAGTATATTATAGTAGGACGGTTCATAGTTCTGGATTTTGATATTATTTCCCCACTGATGTTCTTTAAATGAATCTAATGATTGATCATACATTGAAGCCAAAACTTCGGCAGAAGATGGAGTTCCTGAAGTGTTTAATATTTTTAGTTTCCAGGTTTCATTTTCCCCTGGTTCTATTTTATTTCTGAAAGTTTCTAATTGTATGGCTAGTTTTGTGTCAATTGATTCCTTTGGGAAATCATACCCAGTTTTTTCTACCCAAATACAATTATATTTTACATATGATACTTGTATATCTACCCGATCCCTTTTTTGTTTTAATAGTAAGGGGATTACTTGTTTTCCTGATGTGATTTCAATGACATCATGATATATTCTCTTGTTTTTCTGAAAAGCTTCGATAGTTACAAATAATGATTTTGCAGCAGTACGTGCTTCAATTTCTAGTATGTTTTTAGAATCTACATTACGATCATTGATTTTTATATCAAATATGCGATTATCTGAAAGAAAGTTTTTAATAGGATTGGTAACCGTAAATTGCTGTTTTGTAGTACTATCATATCCGTATTTATCTTTAACATGAAACTTTGCTATATATGTTCCTTCCTCCCAATTAGATATATCTTCTAATACTACTTTAGTGTTTTTATTAGTATCTACAGAATATATGACAATAGGTTTTTGTTTATCAAGTATGGTTTTGTTTTCTGTAGTATATGCATCATTAGGAAATAAAGCTATAAAGGTTTCTTCAGAGATTGTTTGAATAGTAGGAATAGCCCAAGGCCTTTTTCTTATGATTCTAGTAGGATGTTTTTGTTTATAGATACTCAGTTTTCCTTTGCCAGGGATTGGAACATGATTAAGATTATTAATATCAATGAATACAGCTGCATCATTACTGTCTGTACTAATATTTGTCTGCATCATTAATTGAGTAACAAGACTATGATATCCAATATTGATTTCCTGGGTTTTGTTTCTTGTTTCTCCATTGATATCTGTAATCTCTACTTCTATTTCATAGGTATAGGTATGTCTGTCTTTAGGCTTTGATCTATGATCTGGAGTGGCTTTAAATATAATATCGAAATTACCTTTTTGATCTGTAATGATTTCATCATATATGATAACTTCTTCTGTAGTAAAAGAAGGGTCATAAAAGTGTTTTTTTTCACGTTTTATAGAATACTTTACAGAGGCATTGGATATATTACCTCCAAAAAAAGCTTTAGCATTGCCTCTTACATGTATAGAATCATTGAAGGTATAAGCTTCTGTTATTTTATCAAAGTTAATTTCGAATTTAGGACGCTTGTATTCTTCTACCAGAATTTCATGTTCGTGGTACTGAAAATCTACATCGTCCCAAAAATCAGAGTCTTCTTCATAATCTTCATCGATTTCAATGGTATATGCTCCGTTCAATCCAGTAGAAGGCAAGATGAATTCGCCATGAACCGATCCAAATTCATTAGTTAGTAGTCTCAGTTCTTTTACTTCTTGATTGTTAGCGTCATATAAAGTAATAGTAACATATTCATCTACTACAGGGGTTGATTTATTTTTTTTGAGTTGTGTGAGTACTCCTTTAAAATATACTTTTTGTCCAGGGCGATAGATACTTCTATCCGTAAAAAGAGAAGCTTTAGCTTTAAATTCATCTTTAGTGTGATTATAATTTGATCGGGGATAGAACTGATCTAGATATGTTTGAATAAAAAGAGAATCTTTATTATGACATATTAAGGTATTAAAAGAATGTGATTTTTTTCCTAGAGAAATACTTGCCTCTCCCTGAGAGTCGGTAATTAATTTTCTATAGAAAGGGCTTTCTGTCCGATTATCAGCTACTGCAATTTTTGCTTTGACTATAGGTATACCACTTGATCTATTTACTACTTGATAGGTGTTTTTTTTATCTGTAGATTTAGTAACGAGTGCTAATGTTGTTGATTGTATATAGTTGATACCGTAAATTGAATTTTTAAACGGCTTGTTTGGATCCTTTTGTGTAACGATTAAGTATTTTCCAGACGCTAATTTTGGTAAGATTATTTCTGTAGTTCTGTTTACATGGTATTTGTTTTTGGGTAATGCATATGCCACTTTTTGAATAGCTGTATGTGTTTTAGTAAAAACAGTAAGTAGTGAATCTATATTATAATAACCATCCTGAATACCATAATAACGAATGGGTATTCTATAAAAAGATAGATGAATGCTGTCTATGTTTTTATACTCGATAAGGGCTCTACTCGGTTTGTTAGGAATTATAAATCCTTCTGATGTTATATTTAGATGAGGATTAGTAATTGATCTAATTAGTTTATCAGTTTCTATTCCTAAAACTGTGTTAGGGAATTCTTTATAAATTTCATAAGATAATTGTAGGGCTTTTTCATTGTAATCTGGATGTTTTTCCAGGTTCATGTTTTTTTGATAATATTGTGCAAGCTGCAAACCAATTTGAGCCTTTGATTCTTTAGTGTATTGTATGTATAATTTTTTTAATGCATTGAGATATAGATCTTGAGCTGCTGGCTTTTTTCTTTGTAAAAATCGGAGTCTTTCTAAAGCAGTCATGACTAATGATAAATCATCATTTCTTATGGCGTGAATTCTTTCTAAGTTTTGAAATATTTGTAAAGCACTTTTTATTGTAGAAAAAGAATCTAATTTTTTTAAAGTATAGTTTTTAAATACAGATGGAATTGCATAATGTGCTGGTTTGATACTAAAATTATTTTTCTTAATACTATAGTAATTATTGGAATCATAAAAGCTTAATGCTCTATTGGTTAAGAGATCATATAGAGTGTTTTTATAATGCTGATCATTATCTCCATAAACTAAGATTTCGGAAAATACTGTATCCTTAATTTTACTTAGTTTTCTTTGTTCTTTGAGAGAATTTTGATAATGTTGGTGTATTCTAAATTTTAAGGTGTTGATGTCCCATGTTCTATAATCTCTCGAGATTGTGCTGTCTGTAGTGGTTCTATTTCTAATTTTATAAGCTTGATTATCTAGGTAATTTTCTAAATTTTTAGCAAGAATTGATTCTAAAATATTCCGAATTGGGAAAGAACTATTTTTAATTTCTGATTTTAGCAGTTCATATACAAAGTCATCCGCATCTTCTTTTAATAACAATTCATATTTAGCTTTATAAAAAAAAGATTTGATGAGTTGAGGGTCATTATTATCTTTTTTAGCATTTTTAAAAATATAATCAATTCTTTCTGACGCAGATTTCGTTTTTCCTTCTAGTTCTAGATTTTCTACTTTAGCCCATAGTTTATCATATTTGTATTGAGCATTGCTGATAGTTGTAAATAGTAAAAATAAGAAGATGTAGTAGTATTGATTTTTCATAGTTACTTAGTTTATTAATGCTAAGTACTTCAATACATATATTCTATAAAACATAGAATTAGGGAAATAGTGTTTTGAGTTAGGGAAGTTGATATTATACGATTTACGGATGAGAATTTAGTAAAAATAATGGCAAGGATTTTTCGCTAGATTGATGAATCAAATTAAAGAATAGCCATAGCTATTGTTTCATTTTATGAAGAAAATATAGTAGAAAAAGAATGTCATTAGATGCGAAATTTTTATTCGTAAATCGTATTATATATATTAGAGGAAGAGTTTTTTATTCAGTAATATTGATTCTAACACCTTCTGAGTGACTACTAAACTCTGGAGCATACATACTCTGTATGGTAGTAATCCCATTAGAGAAATCACCTTTGTTATTTACTCTTAGGTCATATTCAAAAACATAGACTCCTTTTGGTAAGTAGTCAAAGAAGAAATTAGTTGCAGCATCTTTAGTACTTTCATAATACCCTAATCCATCTTGATATTTGTATTGAGACAATACATTGATGGGTTCTAATCCAGAGGCTCGCATATCTTTCATATGTACGAATTCCATGGCGCGATCAGCTCTTAATTCAATTCGAACTCTAATTAAGTCACCTAATTGGAGTTTACTTTTGTCTGTGATTTCAGTGATTTCTTCTCCAGTATCCGTATTCTTTTTTAAGAATAATTTTTTCTTTAATTGTAGAGGAGTTTTTGCAGAAGTGATCTTATCCAGATCTTCGAAATACTGCCAGTATAATGCTCCCCAGGCAATGCCTTTTCCTTTTTTAGTGATTTTGGCAGTGGCCATATTGGGTTTTATATGGCTACCATTCCAAGAGGTTTTAAAATACCCTGTTCCAGCTTCTACTTTTACATCTTCTATCTGGCTGGGGTCAATTTTCTGATCTCCTAATACAATTTCTACCATATCTGTTATGGATAACCAATCACTACCTTGTAATAGTAAAGCATAAATAGCTTCTGTAGTGGCTTTTGTCGTTTGCCAACGATTAGTTTGCTTGTTTTTTAATAACCAAACCTTAAGATTATCAACAATTTCTGTCTTTTTAGGTTCTTTTTCGATCTCAGAAAACACCTCGATCATAAGTGCCTGTGTTTCGATAGGCGCCTGATACCAATACCAACTGGCTGTGTTTGATTTCCAATACATACCCAATTCCTCACTAGTGATGCTTTTTTCATCTAAGGATCGAATAATCTTAGTAGCAGTAGAGGATTCATCATTTCTGTGTAGTATCAATGCTAGCATTCCTTGAGCATATAAACTTCTATCTAACCAATACTTTTTTGATTGTCCTAAGTAATAAGCCCAGGCTTCATTAGTTTTATTTGTTCGCTTAATACCTGTAAAGAAACTACGCATATATAGATAGTGAACCTGTGTATAGCTTAGATAATCCTTATTAATATCAAGTTTATTTAGCTCGCAATATTTTTTAAGTTCTTCATATTCTTTTATGAATTCTTGATCTAAATATCGAACTGCTCTCTGAAGCATATTTTGCGTATTGCTATCATACTCTGTAACCCCTAGTTTTTGTAAGTGTCCAAAACCTGCAGCAATATGTTGCGTGATATACCTGTTTTCTCTACCTCCCTTAAACCAAGGAAAAGCCCCTGAACCAAATTGCATTTGCTGTAATTTATTTAAAGCTGCTTGCAATTCATTATTCATCTTATTCAAATCAAAAAGTAGTGCAATACGTTTCTTCTGCTCTGTTTCGCTTTGCGCATCTCGTAACCATGGAGTTTCTTGTATAATTAAGGATTTTAATTCTTGATTTTTCTCCAGATTACTGAGTAAAGCATCTGTATTTTTCCATTGCTTAAATACTTCTTGTATTCGGGGATTAGCATTTGCGATATGACTAGCTAATGAATTAGCATAATATCTAGAGAAAGTCTGTTCAGCACATTCATGTGGATATTCCATTAAATATGGCAGTGCTTGTACTGCATACCAAGCTGGATTAGAGGTCATCTCTAAGGTGAGCTTATGATTTTTTAAGGTTGTAGAAGTGTTTTGCTTCAGTTTATCAAGTGTAAATGTTTTGGTCTGATTAGAGCGAATCCACATCGGCAGGGTTTCTGTGACTAACATTCGATTGGATAATACGGCCAATGCATTTTGTTCTCCATCAGAAAAATCACCAGCTTTAGCTACAATTTTGTATTGTACAGTCTGAATATGATCTGGAATCTGAAGCGCCCAAGATATATTAGTATTACCCGCAGCTTTTACTGAAAAATCCTGACGAATATTGGTGTTTTGTAAATCAGAATCGATAGATTTTCCTGTAAGCGCATCGGTTAATTGCAATTCGATTACTCCAGTAAGATCTTTTGTAGAAATATTAGACACCTTAGAACTGAATACAATTTTATCTCCTTCTCTTAAGAATCGAGGAGGGTTAGGTAGGATCATTAATTCTTTTTGAGTTACTGTTTCTAAAGTAGTAGTTGCAGCATGTAATTCTTTGGTATGCGCGACTAATTGTAATTTCCATTTAGTCAACGCTTCAGGCGCAGTAAAATTAAAACTCACATTCCCTTCTGTATCCGTAGTTAACTGCGGGAAGAAG
The DNA here is from genome assembly GCA_947493495.1 of uncultured Aquimarina sp. Taxonomy (GTDB): domain Bacteria; phylum Bacteroidota; class Bacteroidia; order Flavobacteriales; family Flavobacteriaceae; genus Aquimarina. The sequence goes on along the minus strand of CANLRN010000009.1, from coordinate 83,584 downwards.
AATGCTGTTTCCTGTAGATTTTTTCGAATTTTGACACCTCCTAATGTAGATTCTGTTTTTTTCTTTTTTTCTTCTGTATCAGATACATCAGCGGAGTCTCTTTTTTTACTAGGGACAGAAGCTGCTTCATCTAGCTGAGCTTCATCTTCTTCTCTTACAGATTCCATCTCCATAGCTGGCATTGGAGCAGGAGCAAATTTACTCATCCGTCGTAATCCACGTGTTCTTCCCTCTAGTTTATTGACACCATAATATGAATTGCCAAAATACAACCCAAACCAGTTTAATTGATCATATCTTTGTAGGGTAATCCCTGTGTTTATTTGATCAATATTGAATACTCTAAAATCTGTTTTCTTAAAACTACTGTTTCCTTTTCTATTTGCATAAGAATAGTATACAGGTCTATTTATGGGGTTAAAATACCAATTGTGTGTTTTAAATTGATCCAAAGATGCATCATACATACTCGCTAATAATTCTGCGGTAACCTTGTCTCCTTTTGGCCCTTTAATGGTAAAACTCCAGGTTTCTTCTTGTCCAGGTTGTAGTTTGTCTCTAAAGGAGTTAGTCTCTATGCTCAACTCAGTTGGTTCATAAGGCACTGCTATGGGCAATACACCATTTTTATGATCATTATAATTCACCAGACTATAGGTTACAGCAAATCCCCCTAGATCTTCTTTGTTTACAGGTATTTTTATTGTTTGACTATTGTTTGATAACTTGATTAGTTTGGTTTCAATAATTTTATGATTCTTTTCTATATCGAGTGTAATAGTTACATTTTCTGAAGCTGAACTCACTTTTAGGAGTACTTCGTCTCCTATTTTATAAGAAACTTTATCTGTAGTAATTTCGAATATCTTATGATCTGCTATCTTTTTATCAGATTGATCAAAAACAGCTATGTATTTAATATCTTTTACCTCCTGACCAAACTTATCTTTGGTGTTTAATTCTATAACATAGTTGCCAGATGGCCATTTTTTAATGTTTCCTAAGTCTATTTGTTGGTTTCCTTTCTTTTGAGTTTTTGTTTCTTGAGTATCATATTTCTTTTCTAATACTAATTCTCCTTTTTTCCAATTTCTATAATCATCTTCATTTTGATACGAATCGTGAGGAAATAGCTTTTTGAATTCTTCTTTGGTCAAACCAGTATAATCTGGAGCTTTCCAAGGTCGTGACCGTAATATATATTCAGGAGATTGAAGTTTAAAAATTTTGATAGTTCCAGTATTTGCTACGAATTCATTATTTAAGTTTCTGGTAGTGATATTAAGTGGGTTATCTTTTTTGGTTTTGTCAATCTTATCAGAGATACTCATAGTGGCTGTTAAGGCATGGTATCCTACATTAACCAGTGTGGTTGCGCTTCTGGTTTCGCCATTAATGTCAATAACATCTGCGGTTACTTCATAATTAAAAATAGGTTGGTTGTTTTTAGAAACATTTTTATCAGGTAGGGCAGTAAATGTGATAGAATATTCACCAGCAGCATCAGTTTTAGTTTCTCCGTGAGTGATTTCTTGTGATTCTACTGTATACCTAGGAAACCAATAACACCATCTGGGATATTGTACTTTTCTGTGTACTTGATATACTACCTTGGCCTCTGTAATGTTGCTTCCGGCATATGCGATCGCTGTACCTGTGAGTTTGATATCATCATGTACCTTATAGGTTTCTGTAACGGGTTTAAATGTAGTTTCGAACTTAGGTCGTTTATATTCTTCTACAGAGATAGAGGTACTACTATAGTTATGAGTCTGAATCGTATAATTGCCAGTAAGACCAGAAGAAGGTACTATAAATTCTCCAGCAAAAGAACCATACTCATTAGTAGTAAAATTTATATTTTTTATTTCTTGCCCATTTACATCTATTAGTTTAGCAAAGGTCTGTTTTCTGGGTGTTACTTTTGGATCTTCTTTGCCAATAGACTCCATCATAATTCCTTTAAAATATACTGTTTGTCCAGGTCGATACATACTTCTATCAGTAAATAAGAAAGTGGTATATCGTGTTTTAGTATCGGTAGTGTTTCGATTAGCATATTGATTGATATAAAAACCTTCAAAAAATGCTTTATCTGCTCCACTGCTTACTGTGGCCAATACATCGTAATAATTACCATTTTTACTAAAAGAAGCTTCCCCTTTTTCATTTGTAGTGATCGTTCTATTAAGGCTATTTCTGCGACTATCGGTAGTAAGATGAATACGTGCATTAGGAACAGGTGTGCCATTATTTCTATTAACTACCTGAAATTTAGTTTCTTTTGGTGTTTTGCTTTCTAATAAGGTGAGATCAGTTACCTGAAGGTCACCAAAGGAAAACGTATGCTGCTCAGTAAGATCTTTGGTGATAGTGCCTACTATAAGATATCCTCCTTGTGGTAATGGAGGTACGGTGATTTCTATACTATGATCTTGGTAATCTTCTTCATTAGTTAAAGAAGCTCTCCAATTTGTTACCTCGGTAAGTTTGTTTAGAAATTCTACTTGTTCATTTTTACGATACTTTTCCTGAAGTAATTTTAATTGGTTTTGATTTATTTTCAGTATTTTAAAATAAAGCGTATTCAGGTTTTTATAGTCTACTAAAATTTTTGAAGGTTTCTCTATAGAGATGTATTTTTCTAGTGTAATTGAATTAATAGTACTGTTTAGAATCTGTTCTTTAAGAGCCATGCAATTTTTTGCACCTCTGGAGTCGGGAAATTTTGAAATAGCAAGTTCACAGACTTCAAGTGATTTTTTTAATTCCCATCGATAGGTTTCATTCTCTTTAGGAATATAAGTACTTGCTCGTTTTCGATAAAGATTGGCAATTTCATAATCATACAGGGTAGAAGAAGGGCTCTTGCTGTACTTTTGTTTTTCAGCAAGCAATGTCTCTAGTAATACAGTTTGTTTATCAGAAAAAGTGGCATTATCGCTTACAAAACTTAAGCGCTCAATACTTACCTCAACTAATGCATCAGGTTGTTTATCTCTTTTATGAAAATTAATTAGATCTTGGTATATCTTTAATGCATGAAATTGTAGTGATAACGAATCTTGTGTGGTAATCTTCTGTCGAGAAAACGCTTCACTTTCTTTTAGGTATTCTGGGCTATCAATCTCAAAAGCATATGCTGGTTTGGTGATATTTGTCTCAGAAGTTTTGTAGAAATTAAGCGCATTATGGGATAAAAAGTCATATAGCGTGGGTCTGTATATTTTAGAACCTATTTCCTGACTAAGAATATCGTTAAATTTAGTAAGATCTGTTTGTTGTGCCAAAACTCCATTCTGAAGTGATTTTTGGTAATACAAATGAATCTCTGTAAATAGCGTTTCTAGATCCCAGGTTCTAAAATCTTCTTGATCTACTTTTTCAGAAGTTTTAGTTCTGTTATAGAATTTCCATCGGTTTTCCTTAAAGTATTGCCAATACAGATTTGCTAAAATATTTTCTAAAATATTTCTACTAGGAAAAACACTGTTTTTAATCTCTTCTTTTAACTCTTTGATGATAGTTAATTGTGCATTTTCTTCTAGAACCAAGTTGTATTTTGCTTTGTGAATAAAGGCTTTGGTAACCTGATTTGTATTGTTATCTTTTTTTGCTTTGATATATATAGATTTCACGATATCTAAAGCTGATTTAGGTAAGCCTTCTTTGTCAAAATTCTCTACTTTTTTCCAATCACTAGCGTAGTTTTCTTGAGCAATCATAGTACTGAGATTAAGAATAAAAATTAGTATAAGTATATAATGATATTTTTTCATTGGAGAACAATTTTATTGACATGCCTAGATATAGTAATAGTAATAGTAATTTCTGTATTCTAGGTCTTCATATTAATAGGATAAATAACTATATAAAACTACATAATTACAATGATATTTTAGTTAAATAGTTGTTTTGATTAGTGTATAGGTTTCTTTATTGAGTATATGCTCATTTTAAGAAAAAAATATAGTTGTGATAAAATACTAAAAAGAGATGTAGTTATTAAGAAATAGTATTTATAATTTGGCAATTAACTTTATATTTACTCATCAGAATTAAAAGAATTAAAGAATAAACATGCGTGTACATTTTATAGCAATAGGAGGTAGCGCAATGCATAATCTAGCGATGGCATTGCATCAAAAAGGGGATGAGGTAACTGGTAGTGATGATGTGATTTTCGAGCCTTCAAAATCTAGATTAAGTCGTTATGGGTTGCTACCTGATAGTTTTGGCTGGTTTCCTGAAAAAATTACTGCAGCTATTGATGCGATCATATTAGGAATGCATGCAAAGCAAGACAATCCAGAATTAAAGAAGGCTCAAGAGCTGGGAATCACCATATATTCTTATCCAGAATTTCTATATGAGCAATCCAAAAACAAAACACGTGTAGTGATTGGAGGTTCTCATGGGAAGACAACCATTACTTCTATGATTTTACATGTATTACATTATCACGAAAAGGAAGTAGATTATATGGTGGGTGCCCAATTAGAAGGTTTTGATACGATGGTACACCTTACCCAAGAAAATGATTTTATGGTGCTAGAAGGCGATGAATACCTTTCTTCTCCGATAGACAGACGACCAAAATTTCATTTATACAAACCAAATATTGCTTTGCTTAGTGGTATTGCTTGGGATCATATTAATGTGTTTCCAACTTTTGAGAATTATGTAGGACAGTTTCGGGTCTTTGTAGATTCTGTAATACGTGGAGGTAGTATCACATATAACGTAGAAGATACCACAGTCGCTAGTGTAGTAGAAAATTCTGAAAATCAAATCCGCAAGATACCTTATACTACTCCACAATATAGAGTAGAAAATGGTACCACCTTATTAGAAACCCAAGAAGGAGAAATGCCTATCGAGGTTTTTGGCGCACATAATCTGAGTAATCTAGCAGGAGCCAAATGGATATGTCAGCATATGGGTGTCGATGAAGATGGTTTTTATGAAGCTATAGCCTCTTTTAAAGGTGCATCCAAACGATTAGAAAAAATTGCAGAAAGTAACTCCTCTGTAGCTTATAAAGATTTTGCGCATAGTCCTTCAAAAGTAAGTGCTACTACAAGAGCGGTAAAAGAACAATATCAAAACAGACAACTAATAGCCTGTCTAGAACTACATACCTACAGTAGTCTTACTGCAGAATTCCTGAAGGAGTATGAAGGTACACTAAATGCAGCAGATGAGGCAGTAGTTTTTTATTCTCCAGAGGCTGTAAAAATTAAGCGATTAGATACGGTTTCTACTCAGCAGATAGAAAAAGCATTCAATCGAAATGATCTTATCATTTATACACAGCCTGAGAAGTTTAAAGAATATTTATATCAAAAAGATTTTTCTAATACAGCTCTATTACTTATGAGCAGTGGAAATTATGGAGGATTGGATTTTGAGGAAGTAAAAAATATGATTTAATAGAAACTAGTTACTTGTTAAAATGATTTTCGAATAATGTATTCACAAAATCTGCAATGCTTCTCTGGTTATTTTTGATGAGCTCTTGTTTTGCATTTTCGATATCTGCAGGAACTTTATCTTGACTCAGCTTAAATTTACCTTCCCACTGTTCAATTTCAATTTCAAAACAATGGATATATGGAATCAATTTATCCATTTTTGGATCATCTAATGATAATTTAAAATTTTGATTTGGAGTTTCTAAAAACTCGGTCATAGTCACCATGAATTTTTTGATAGTTGTGGCGTCTGCAATTTCCGAAACAGTTCCCTTAGCATGACTAATAATATAGTTCCAAGTGGGCAATTGTTTGGTCGTATAGATTGATGGTGATATATAGGTTTGTGGTCCTTGAAAAATAGCTGTAACTGGATAGTTTTCTTTTAATAATTTTGTATGCGGATTATTGGCATCGATGTGACCTACCAGTTTATCTCCATGTAATATAAGAGGTGTATGGGTGACAAAAGGAGTGTTTGCTTCTGCAGATATTAGAGTAGCAAAAGGATAAGTTTCGGCTACTTTTTTTATGTGTTTCAGACGATATTCCTGATGATATTTAGGTGGATACACTAGTTATACATTAAATTGTCGGAGGTGGTGATCCAGATGTTTATACTGCATTTTACCCCATTGCTCTCCAGTAAATGTACCAAACATAGGATGAGGATCCCAAGAAGTTACATTTTTCTTTTCAGAGAATTCTTGTATTAAGGTAAGTAACGCCTCCTTCTCAGTATTAAAATTCTTTTGATCGGGCACTTTAAACTTAGAAAGTGTAGGGAGATTTTTTTTCCATGGCTTGTCGTTATACATGGATTTTTTGAAAAATAATTTTGCAAGAAAATTAGGCTTCATACTTGGGTGCTCTTTTTTCAAAGCAACTTTTAGAGGAAATTGGCAGTGATGCAACATCTGCGATGCATTCATTTTTCCCCAAGTAGGATTTCTAGTATCAGATAATTGTTCAATACGATCTTGTATTTCTGCTTTTGCAGCTTCTTCAAAAAGTGATTTCATGCGTATAGATTTAAAAACCTAATATCAAAAATAACAGAATTATTTTAAAAAAGGATATAAGAGTCTAGGCTATTAATAAATAGCTGCGTGTTATCGTCTAAAAAATAAAGGAAAAGAGGTTGTCTATCCTACTTTCTCGAAAACAAGTTTTAAAACTCCATCTAAATTTTCTGAATTAGAGATATCCATAGGAGTTCCAAGATTTATCATAAGTGGCTGATCCTTAATGGTACCTTTTAGAAAATACTGAAAAGTAGTTCCAGACTTAAATTTATAACCTGTTAATTTAGATCCAAAGGAGGTGAATACAACTTCGGTTTTGGATGAATTATCAGCGCCAAAAGCATCTATAGTAGCATCAAAAACAGCAGACAACATATCATCACTATAATAAGACCATTTGATAGAAGTTCCATTACAGGCTAATAATTCATATTCTGATTGTGCTTGACATCCTCTGGGGACTTGTATATGATTTCCTACTAAATCTAAAAAGCTGATACGCTTTGTGTCTTGCCCGTAGAAATTTATGGTAACCATTAATAAAGCAATAGTAAATATACTTTTCATGAATAAGTAATTTTGAAGTTGATAAAATTTATTTAATAGATTATGGGATTCCAAATATAGTAAAACTTTCATTTTCAAACAAATATATCTAAAAGAATACAGTGAATATTTGCAATGATATATTGAAATAATACTGTTTTACGTAATAATACGTTGTAATTCAAAGAAATAGTTTGTACTTATGCAGTATAAAACATAAGGAGTAGAATAGCACAAGAACGAGTAATGGTAGAAAAAAAGTACCCTTTTTCGATTAGAGAGTGGAGTGTAAATGATCGTCCAAGAGAGAAATTATTGGCTAAAGGGAAAAACAGTCTTACAGATGCAGAACTTATCGCTATTTTAATTGGATCTGGGAATAGAGAAGAAAGTGCAGTAGCATTGAGTAAAAGGATTTTAGCAAGTGTAAATCATCAAATAAATGCTTTAGGTAAACTATCGGTTAAACAACTAATGGATTTTAAAGGAATAGGAGAAGCAAAAGCAATTTCTATTGTTGCAGGTTTGGAGTTAGGAAGGCGGAGAAGAGAAGAAGATGCCCCTGTAACATCAAAGATTAAGAGTAGTAAAGATGTTTATATGGTTATGAATCCAGTTATTGGTGATTTAGAACACGAAGAGTTTTGGGTGTTATACCTTACTAATTCGAATACGATATTACAGAAAAAACAAATTAGTATCGGAGGTAAAACAGGGACATTGGTAGATCCAAGAATTGTATTTAAGGCGGCTCTTGATTTTGGTGCTACAGCAATAGTCTTAGCTCACAATCACCCTAGTGGGAGATTAATACCAAGTCAATCCGATAAAATAATTACCCAAAAACTGAAGGAAGCTGGAACTAGTCTAGATATAAAATTAGTCGATCATCTTATTATTAGTGATAAAGAATACTTTAGTTTTGCAGATGAAAACATATTGTAGTTATAACATATCGAAAATACGTTTTTTAATAGCTTTGAGGAGTGTTTTTATAGAAATACGTACATTATTCATTCATAATTTTTACGATGGTATTAATTTATGTTCAGAGGGTTACACCAAGAGTATCTTATACGTTTAAACAAATATGTAGACGGGTACTAGGGTTTGAAATCGATTTTACTTCTAAAATTGAATCATTTATAGCCCATAATGGTCCTAAGTTTTCTTATGGTAAACAACCATTGGGTAAAGAATTATATTTTCAGAGCGTAGATTTACTTTTCGAGTATGGGTTTAATGAAGTGAATATACAAGTGTTGCCTTGGGATGAGACAAGATGTTTTTTTAAGATAAAACACCCAGACGCCGCATTACCATTTGATATTTTTGCAGCTTCATTTTATTTACTTTCTAGGTATGAAGAATACTTGCCACACGTAAAAGATGAGTTAGGTCGTTTTGTAGCTACAGAAAGTATTGCGTACATACACGGGTTTTTACAAGATCCAGTTGTAGATATATGGGCATATAAATTTAAAAATGTACTGCAAGAAAAGTATAGTAACATTAGTTTTAAACAAAAAAAATATAAAGTAGTACCGGTTATATCAGTATCGCAAACATTCGCATATTGGCAAAAAGGAATTATACGATCAATAGGAGGTATATTAAAAGATCTATGGAGATTGAGGCTGCCAGAAGTGTCAGATAGGATACGAACAGCATTAGGTATTAAAAAGGATTCGTATGACACATTTGATTTTTTTATCAATTTAATGAAAAATAAAAAACGAGAGTGTATTGTATTATTCGGATTAGGAGATTACTCAAATTATGAAAAGAATATCAATCACAGTAATTTAGAACATAGAAAAGTTATTAAGCATGTATCTGATTATATGGATGTAGGTCTTAAAGTATCATATTCGGCTATAGATAATTTTGAGATATTAAAAAAAGAAAAAACGCGGATAGAGAGTATTGTAAATAGACAATTACAGTATTCTATATGTGCTTTTTATAAAATAAAATTACCTGAAGCCTATAGAAGTTTTATAGAATTAGAAATACAAGAAGATTTTTCGATGGGATATCCTGATCAACTTGGTTTTAGAGCTGGGACGTGTAGTCCTTTTTTATTTTATGACCTAGACTATGAAGTTCAAACCCCACTAATGGTACATTCTTTTTGTTGTACCCCTAAAAGTTTAGATGCTAAAACCTCTAAAGTCGATATAAAAGAGCAGGTAATTAACTGTATGCAAAAAATTAAAAAAGTAAACGGAGTTTTTATTCCTATGGTTTCTAATGGATTGTTCAGTGAGTTGAATAACCAGACCTACTGGAAATCAATCTTCGAATTTATTTGGAACACAAATGAAAATACCAGCAATTGAACATATATTTTTTGATTTAGATCATACACTTTGGGATTTTGATAGAAATTCTGCACTAGCTTTTGATATGATATTTAAAAAATATCAAATAGAAATTCCTATAGATCAGTTTTTGATAGCTTATCGACCCATAAATATGGAATATTGGAAACTGTATAGAGAAGAAAAAGTTACTAAACAACAGCTCAGAAGAAAGCGTTTGATAGATACTTTTAAAGTGTTAGGTGCTGATTTCCCTATTAATGTAATAGATTTAGTATCTGAAGATTATATCAATTTTTTACCGCTTAATAGTTACCTGATTGAGGGAGCAAATGATGTGCTAGAATATCTACTGCCCAAATATGAATTACATATTATTACGAATGGCTTTAGAGAAGTTCAAAATATAAAATTGATCAATGCTAATATCAAGCATTATTTTAATACAATTACCAATAGTGAAGATGTAGGAGTAAAAAAACCGAACCCTATCATTTTTGAACATGCAATTAGAACTGCTAATGCAGATGTTGATAAAAGTATAATGATAGGAGATAATTATGAAGCTGATATTTTAGGCGCGACATCTCTAGGTATCAGGTCAATATGTTTTAATTATCATCGGGAGAATTTACCAAGTGAAGTAGTGCAAATTTCTGACTTAAAACAAATTAAAAATTATTTATAGTAATAAATTTCCGTATCTTTTCGTTAGTACTTAAAAACATCCCCCCTAGATGAAAACAAAAAAAACCTATTTATTCCTGCTAGTCATTGGTATAATTTTATTGACTGTATCGTGTGTTAAAGACCTCGATTTTGGTCAATTAGAAGAGGTCAGCCTTACACCAGTATTTGAAGCTGACTTTATTTATTCAACCTTTGATATAAGCCATTATATCCCAGAAGATTTGCCACCTGATACTGAGTTTATGATTTCAGAATCTTTGATAGATACTGTGAATTATGATTTTGTTGGTACTGATTTTGCTATTGATAACCTAGAAAGAGTAGAATTGACAATAGAAGTTCGTAACACTATTGAAAGAAATTTTGCCATCGAATTTCAATTTCTAAATGAGGGTGATCAACCATTAGGCCAATTGTATAGTGTTCCTATTCAAGCTGGATTTGGAGAAGGAACAGCACCTGTAGTTTCATTTTCGGTTCCAGATCCTATTGTACTAGACAATGCAGTATTAAATCAATTAGCAGATGCTAAAAAGATAGTTGTAGAGATTATTACTCCTGTTTTAAATACTGATTTAAGAGGAGTAGTAGATATACGTTCTAAGGCGAGTTACTTTGTAAACTATCAATTATGAGAATCCTAATATACCTATGTATAGCTTTATTAGGATATCAAGTATGTGCCCAAAATAAAGAGACCTTATACGATTTTACAGACTTACCACAATCCTTACTGCTCAATCCAGGAGCAGAAATTCATTTTAATCGGCATATAGGAATACCTTTTTTATCGCAGATTCATTTGAATACGGGCTTTAAAGGAGCTTCTATATCCGATGTTTTTGCAGATGATGGTAGAAATATAAATGATAAGATAGAAAATACACTTAATACACTTACAAGCAATGATTATTTTACTCTGACGCAGCAATTAGAAATCCTTAATGTAGGATGGAGAAGTAAACGAAATCAAGATTTATATTATTCTGCAGGCTTGTATCAGGAATTAGACTTCATTGTTTATTTTCCTAAAGATTTTGCAGTATTAGCCTATCAAGGGAATCAAGATTTTATTGATACACCCTTTAGATTTTCTAATATCAGTCTAACAGGAGAATTACTCTCAGTATATCATTTTGGATATAATAAGAAAGTTGATAAGAAATTAACTTTTGGTGCCAGAGCGAAACTATACTCGAGTATTATAAATTTTAGGAGCACAAAAAATAGAGGAACATTTACTACTGTCGAAACTCCGCAAGGAAATAATATCTATCAACATATTATAAGCAATGCAGATGTCAATCTGAGAACTTCTGGTTATGCGTCCCTTCGAGATATAGAATCAGAAGATATTAGTGATGGCGCTAAACAAGTAATTAATAAATTTCTAGGGAGAGCACTTCTGGGAGGTAACTTAGGGGTTGGTATAGATGTAGGATTTACTTATAAGTTGGAAGATCAATGGACAATCACTGGAAGTATACAAGATTTAGGGATGATTTTTTACACTAAGAATGTAGAATCATATCGCGCCAGAGGAAATTTTGTTTTTGAAGGTCTTGAAACTCCTATTTCCGATGGAAATGGCCAAGATGTTTTGGAAGAACTTGAAGAAGCAATACCAATTGATACCATAAGTAGAAGTTATGTAGCATTACGGCCAGTAAAACTTAATGGATCTATTAAATATTCTTTCAATAGATATAATGATGGTACCTGTAATTGCTTTTTAGAAGGAGAAGATCCGCCTTATCAAGATGCAGTAGGGATACAGGTTTTTTCGCAGTTTAGACCCAAACGTCCTATATATGGAGCATCATTATTTTATTACAAACGAGTGTCTAATTTTTTAAGAACAAAACTTACTTATACCATTGATGATTTTTCATATTATAATATAGGATTTTTACTTTCTACTCATTTTAACAAAATTAATTTCTATATTTCTGCCAATAATCTCATAGAATATGCTAATCTTGCAAAGGCAAATGGGGCATCTTTGCAATTAGGGTTTAATGTACTATTATAATGAAAGCAATATATAATTTAATTTTTGGAGTGACTATTTTCTTTGGCTTTAATAGTTACAGTCAGAGTACAATCAATGAATATAAATATATAGTTGTTCCTGAAGGATATGCTATTCTTAAAGGCGATATTGATAAATATCAATTAAATTCTCTAACTAAGTTTTTGTTTAATAAATATGGCTTTACAGCCTTAATTCAAGGAAATGAGATACCGCAAGACTTAGCGTCTAATGGGTGTTTGGCTCTAAACGCAGATGTGATCAAAAATTCAGGGTTATTCACAACCAAATTGATTATAGAACTAAAAAATTGTAGTGGAGTTATAGTTTTTAAATCTTCTGAAGGGGTAAGTAGAGAAAAAGACTATAAGAAAGCCTATCACGAAGCATTACGAGATGCTTTTAAAGATATACAAAAATTAAATTATAAGTATCAAGAAAAAAATAATAGACAAGCTATTGCTAGTAATGTGACTAAAGATACTACTACACAACCCCAGTCATCAGAAACATTAAAGAAAAATGTTGCTAGCGAAACCATAAGTACAGCTGAAAAAATTTCAAAGCCTGTAGATCATACAGAGAAAAAGCAAATAGGATCTAAAAAAGAAATAATTGCTACTACTACAGATGAATCCATTTCTTATACTTTTAATGAGAAACATTTTATCTTTAAAAAACAAGAGTACGGTTATGAATTAATTGAAAATAAAGGAGAGAACAAGTCTTTATTAGGAAAAATTTTCAAATCCAACAGGGATAATAGTTATATCGTAAAAGCAGGTACACTGAGTGGGAATGGTTATTTCGATGCCTATGGTAATTTTCTTTTAGAAAGAATTAACCCAGTAACTAATAAAATAATTACTGATACATTCGCGAGACAATAAGACATAAATAGTATTAATAATCGTATTTGTCTTTCCATCTTGATTTTAAAAAATCCCGTAATGTGTTTTCTCGCTGATTATGACCAGGTTCATATATCTTAGTTTCTTTAATTTCTTCGGGAAGAAATTCTTGTTCTATAAAATTATTGGTATGATTATGAGCGTACTTATAATCCTCTCCATAGCCTAGTTCTTTCATTAATTTAGTAGGTGCATTTCTAATGTGTAAAGGCACAGATAAATCACCTGTTTGTTTGACCAACTGCTGTGCAGTATTGATTGCCATATAAGAAGCATTGCTTTTTGCAGAAGTGGCAAGATAAATAGCACACTGACTAAGTATAATTCTGGATTCTGGATACCCAATTGTATTTACTGCCTGAAAAGTGTTAGTCGCCATAATTAGAGCGGTAGGATTTGCCATTCCAATATCCTCAGATGCTAGTATGATCATTCTACGGGCTATAAATTTTAGATCCTCGCCACCTTCGATCATTCTAGCTAACCAATATACTGTAGCATTGGGATCGCTTCCTCTAACGGATTTGATAAAAGCAGAGATGATATCATAATGTTGCTCTCCAGTCTTATCATATCGTACAGTATTTTGCTGTACTAATTTTTGCACAAGATCATTAGTAATTGTTATAGTATCCTGTTCTTGACTAGATACGATTAGTTCAAAGATGTTTAATAATTTTCTAGCATCCCCTCCGCTTAATCTAAGTAGTGTTTCTGTTTCTTGAAGCTGTATATCTTTAGACAATAGGTATTCATCTTCTCGCATTGCTCTAGATAATAGTGCTTCGAGTTCTTTTTTTCCAAAAGGATTTAAGACATATACCTGACATCGCGATAATAATGCAGGTATTACTTCGAAACTCGGATTTTCTGTAGTAGCTCCAATCAAGGTCACCCATCCTTTTTCGACAGCACCAAGTAATGAATCTTGTTGCGACTTACTAAAACGATGTATCTCATCTATAAATAAAATAGGATTTTTTGATGTGAATAGCCCCCCACTTTGTTTTGCTTTTTCAATGATTTCTCTTACATCTTTAACACCACTGCTGATTGCGCTAAGGGTATAAAAAGGTCTGTCTGATGTATTGGCAATAATATTGGCTAATGTTGTTTTTCCTACCCCTGGAGGCCCCCATAGAATCAATGACGGAATGATCCCTCTTTTTATTTGTTGCGTAAGAGAGCCATTATCACCAACCAAATGCTCTTGACTTAAATATTCTTCTAATGATTTTGGGCGAATTCGTTCTGCGAGCGGTTTATTCATTAGTTCTTAGAATTAGTTTTACTGAAAATTGTCTTATATCTTCTTTTCATAGAAATAAACTTAGCTTATGATTAGCCATAGATAGTTAGTATTGTAAAAATACATTTTTCTATGAATGATTAACTGTGGAAATTCAAGATGTCTGATTTTTATACTTTTCAAAATAATAATAATAACTGACATTTTAGCGCACTTCTTTTTTTGGATAGTTTTTTGATCTATTAGAATATCTTATGAGAAATAATGAAAATTTTGTGTTTAATACAGGTGTTATTGGATATCCAATACTATTTGTACTTGCTATTTGGATCGTTTTTTGGTTTGAAGTTCGCTTTAATTTTGATTTTAATCATTTAGGAGTACTACCAAGAACGCCGATAGGTCTTCGAGGGGTATTATTTTCTCCTTTTATACATGGAGACTTATCCCATTTATGGCATAATACCTTACCGCTATTTATACTATCCGCCTCACTTTTTTTCTTTTACCCTAGAAATGTGTGGAGAGTATTATTGATAGGTACATTAGTAACAGGATTACTAACCTGGATGCTGGGTAGACCAGCTAATCATATTGGAGCTAGCGGAGTGATTTATATGCTTTTTGGTTTTTTGTTTTTCAAAGGAATTTTAGCAAAACACTTTCGATTAATCGCAGTATCCTTAGTAGTTGTTTTTATTTATGGGAGTATGATATGGTATATTGCTCCTATAGATCCAAAAATTTCGTGGGAAGGACATTTATCAGGACTGATTACAGGGACGACACTAGCATTTTTATTAAAAAAAGGGATTGCAAAACCAGCTAAGTATCAATGGGAATCTCCAGATTATAATCAAGAAGAAGATGAATTTTTAAGACATTTTGACGAACATGGTAATTTTGTTGAGGTATTGCCTGATGATGTTATCAATGATGAGATTAAAGTGATTTATGAATATGTATCTAATACACACCAACAAGAAGAAGAATAGTTCTAACCAGCTATATTTATAATCGTTGTCGTATAACCTCATATAAAAAGACACCACAAGCTACAGAAACATTGAGAGAAGCTATCTCTCCATACATAGGTAATTTGGCTAAATGATCGGCTAATTTTAATACAGAATTTGATATTCCTTTGCCTTCGCTACCCATGACAATAGCAATTGGAACTTTTAGCTCAATATCATAAATAGGGGAGGAAGCTTTTTCAGTGGCCGCCACAATTTGTACCCCAGAAGCTTGTAAATAAAACATAGCATCTTTGATATGATCTACTTTGCATATTGGGATTTTAAAAACAGCACCTGCAGAAGTTTTTACGGTATCAGCACTCACTGGTGCACCTCCTTTTTTCTGGATGATAATTCCATGTACACCTGTACATTCTGCCGTTCGGATAATAGCCCCAAAATTACGTACATCAGAGAGTTGATCTAAAATTAAGAATAGGGGAGTCTCTCCAGACTCAATAACTTGTACTATTAAATTTTCTAGATCATAAAACTCAATAGGAGAAGTAAGGGCTACTACACCTTGATGGTTTTTTCGTGTGAGTCTATTTAGTTTTTCGACTGGAACCAAAGAATAGTTGATACCTTCTTTCTTGATAAGCATCATTAATTCTTTAGCAAGTTCTCCTTGTAATCCCTTCTGTATAAAAACTTTATCAATTGTTTTACTGGCATTGATCGCTTCTATAACCGCTCTAAGACCAAAGATGTGTGATTCATTTTTCATAATGGAGATAAAGATATGTATAAAAAAACAACCCGATACAATTTTGTATCGGGTTGTTTTTTATAAAATTTAGTGTATTACTAATTAGGAATTAGTAACCAGGATTTTGATCTGCACCTGTTAACGCTGTATTGTTGTCCAATTCATTTTGAGGAATTGGAAACAAATTATTTCTTTCTGCAATAAAAATAGTACCTTTTGCTTGCACTACAGCATCAAGTAAACCTAAACGTTTTAGCGTGAAATATCGATCACCCCCTTCTGCATAAAACTCTACCAATCTTTCTGCAGGAATTAAAGTTTCGAAGTTAGATGAATCTAATGTAACATTAGCTAACCCAGCTCTAGTTCTAACCTGATTGATAAGACCAGAAGCAGCTGGATTATTTTGTCTAGCATATACTTCGGCAAGCATTAGTAAAACATCAGCATATCTAAATACATAAACATCGTCGTTTCCATCTCCCCCTCGAGTATATTTACTTACTCTGTTAGTTCCAGAAATAGGATAGAATAAGAATTGTTGTCTCATATCATCAGCTTCAAAACCTGCGTTTAATCCAGCTCCAATCCCTACTTCATCTCTACCAGAATCTGGTTGATCAGAAAAAAAGAAAGAAATTTGACTACCATCGGTTACTGAGTAGGAGATTCCAAAAATTGTTTCTAATGGATTTAATACAAGACCTGCATTTTCATCACCATAGAGATCTTCTACCGGAGCTAAAGTATATCCAGCAGTCAATAAAGTCTCAAGTACTGTCTGGGCAGTGCCAAGATCGTTTAACTGTAAAGCAACTTGAGCTTGTAGTGTTAAAACAGCGTCTCTACTAAATCTATTTACAGCTCTGTTTGCAATACCTCCGTTTGGTAATAAAGATAATGCTTCTGCTATGTCACTATTAATACTAGCGTATATGTCGTTTACAGAAGATCTTGGAAGGTTAGAAGACGCATCCAAATCATCTAATGTTCGGTTAGGAACGAGTTCTAATGGAACAGGGCCATACATCCTAACTAGATTAAAATACATAAGCGCTCTTATACCATAAGCTTGCCCTCGTACTCTATCACTCAAATCTTGACCAGCTATATTAGGATCTACATTTTCTATTAAATTATTTGCGGCAAAAATAGTATCGTAGAAAGCATCCCACATATTATTATTTGTGACATTTTCCGAATCTGGGTTATTTCCAGCAAATTGGGCAAATGTGTTAAAAGAACCTCTATGAGAAAGTTCATCCGCCCACATTCCTAAAAAGTAGGTCATGGTTCCACTGTATAAATCTGCATCTTGAAGGTCATTATACATTCCTAAAAGTGCATTTTGGACTCTAGCTGGACTTGATAATTGACTTTCTAATCCTTCAATATTATTTTCTGGCACAGTCTCTATAAAATCATCTGCACAAGATGTTACTATCAATATACATAGTACAGATAATAGTGCGTATATATTATTTTTCAATTTCATATTTTTTAAAATTTAAAGTTTAGTCCAAACTTATATGTTTTATTCAATCCTTGAGTAAAAAAGTCAGTTCCTCTAGAGATGTTTGCAGATCCAAAGGTATTAACTTCTGGGTCTAATCCAGAATAATCTGTGATTGTAACCAAATTGTCAGCTCCTACATATATACGTAAAGAAGATTTAAGACCAAAGAATTCTGGCTGAAAAGTATATCCTAATACTACTTCTTTTAATCGTATATAATCACCTTCTTCTACATATTGAGAAGAGTCCTGAGAATTAAATGTTTGCAAAGCACCTCTACGTGGTCTTGGTTGTGTGGCATCTGTATTGTCAGCTGTATAATAATCATCAATACCATTACGAAGTTTAGCAAAAACAGGGCTACTACCAGGACCAGCAAAAGCTAAAGTGTTATTGTATATGTCTTTTCCAACTTCAAATTGGAAATTGGCAGAAAGATCAAAACCAGCATATCTAAAGGAATTTCTAAAATTACCTATTAATTCTGGATTAGGATTTCCTATAAAAGTTCTATCATCAGGAGTAATATTTCCATCTCCATTAAGGTCTACATATCTTACATCACCTTCTTCAACTCCTCTAGCTTGTTGAGCTGCAGGTATTACATCTCCAGGGCCATAAATACCATCAAATATCAATCCAAAAAACGATCCGATAGCTTGCCCTGCAGCAGTTCTAGAAGCAAAACCACTATCAAGTGGAATATCTTCACCATTGACATCTTTTACTAATTCGGTAACCTCATTATCGTTAAAGGATAAATTCAGTTGAGAAGTCCAAGTAAATTTACCTTTAAGAATATCTGCACTTAATGAGATCTCATGTCCTTTATTTTGTATGGCTCCAACATTGTCCGTAACATTTAAGAAACCTGTTGAATTTCTAAATGGTCTAGGTAATAATAAATCATCTGTGTCTTTGATATAGTAATCATAAGATATATTAATTCTGTCAAAAAGAGAAAAATCTAAACCTAAATTCGTCTGTGTAGTGACCTCCCACTTTAGATTTGGATTTGCTATCTGAACAATAGAAGATCCCGGAACATCTGCTACGTTATTTGCACCTAGTAAGGCTCTAGCCTGAAAATTTCCTAACCCAGTTTGGTTACCATTTTGACCCCAAGATGCTCTTAGTTTTAAATTAGTAAAAACATCACTATCAAAATCTTCAGAAATTATATATGCTGCAGAAACTGCTGGGAAATATCCTATTTCATTACCTGCTCCAAAAACAGAAGAAGCATCTGCTCTAAACGTTCCTTCTAAAAAGAGCTTATTCTTATAGTCTAATCCAAGTCTTCCTAAATAAGAAAATAATTTTCTCTCTGAGTTGGTGTTAGTTGCAGCAATAATAGTAGAACCAGTAGAAACATTTGTAAACCCATCAGGGAAATTTTGTCTATTGATAGTAGTGTTGTTAGTATCTGTTCCTTCAAAAGAAAAACCTGCCAATGCATTAACACCTAAATCACCAAAACTATTGTTATAATTTAATGTGGTATTAGATACCCAATTGGTGAACAAATTTACGAAAGCAAAAGCATCACCACTTGGGCTTCCTTGGGCAGAGTTTGAAGGAAAAAATCTATCTTGTCTAAAATCTAATCGTTCTAAACTAGCTTTAGAATAGATACTAAATACATCATTCAGTTGTACTCTAATACCTAAATTGGTTAAATATCTTAAGGTCTGTTCTTCAGAATCTTCTAATAAAATATTTGATAAAGGATTAGAGAATGTAAAAGGTCCATTATTTAATTCTCCATCAGCATCAAATACTGGTAAACCAGGAAATTCTAATACAGATACTGTAAGTGCACCGAAAATATTATTATCAGCATTTACCCGTTGCGTTCTAGTATCTGAAACAGAGATACCTGCATCAATAGTTACAGATTTACTCGCTTTAAAATCTGCATTAAGTCGTAATGTTCTTCTACCAAAATCTTGTGTTTCAAGAACACCTTCTTGTCCAAAGTCAGCAAATTGAAGAAAAAACTTTGCAGCTTCACTACCACCAGATATACTAACATCTGTACTTCTGACAAAAGAAGAATTCCTGTAAATAAGATCTAGATAACTTTCTTCTACATCAGAAGCATATAGTTCTTCTAAAGAACCTAATCCACTGTCAGTAAGAAAATCAAAACCTAAAATTTGACCACGAGAAAAAAGTCCTGTTCCAGGAGGTTGACCAATAGCTTCATCCCAAGCGATATCCACATATTCTAATTGCTGCCCTAATGGAGCCAAGTCAAAAATTTTGATAGGTTCTTGATATCCAGTATATGAATTTATTTCTACTTTTAATTTTCCGGATTTACCTCTTTTTGTTGTGATTAAAACTACCCCATTCGAAGCCCTAGACCCATATATCGCGGTTGCTGAAGCATCTTTTAGAACTTCAATAGATTCTACATCATTAAAATTTAATGATGAAAGAATGTCATTATCTTGACCTCCAAATCCACCACCACCAGGAGATCCATTTAATAAAGGAATGCCATCTAATACATAGAGTGGTTCATTACTACCATTTATAGAACTAGCTCCCCTAATTCTAACAGAAAACCCTGCTCCAGGAGTTCCAGAGTTTTGGTTAACCTGAAGACCAGTAACAGAACCCTGAAGAGCACCCGATACTGTAGGTGTAGATATCCCAGTGATTTCCGCTACGTCAACTGATGATATCGAAGTTGAGATTGCCTTTCTTGCTTTTACACCATAACCTACTACAACTATTTCTTCTAGTTCCGAAGTATCAGGCGCTAGTTGAACATCAACTGTTTCTTGATCTCCTACTGCCACATCTTTTATTGCGAAACCAACATAGCTGAAGGATAATACAGCACCTCGATTTGCTGTGATGGAATAATTACCATCAAAATCGGATTGTGTACCATTATTTGTATTTTTTACAACAATATTTACTCCAGGCAATGGCAAACCTTTATCGTCTGTCACTGTACCTGAGATTGTTTTTTCTTGTGCAAAAGTGATTTGCATAAGAAACGCTAATAAAAGCGTTAAAATTCCACTAAATTTTGTTCTCATATTACAATTTATTTGAATTAGCCTGAGCCAAAAATGATAATAATATCTTTATAAAACAACTTTTTATTATTAAAATTTAAATTATTGTATTTGTAGTGTTAAAAAAAACTAAAATACAACTATAACGTTATAGTACTTGGGTTTGAAGCATGTTTTATTTTTTTTTACTATTTTTTAAAAGTATGATATTAGTATTAAAATATAGATTTAGAGGGAGTTGTAAAAAGAGAACAACTCTATTATTTTTTTTTCATTTTTTAAATCTACATTATTTTTTTCCAGGTAGTTCTTAATGGCATCTTTTTTATCTTGCATTATTTTTAAAATATTTTTTTTCTTAGTATTTATCTCATAAAGAAAATCATTATTTTCTTTTTTGATATAATAATTTTCATACGTGGTAAATTTTGCAGCTCTATCCATTTGATTTGGAGTGGTAGCTTTTTGTGCAGGAGTTAACTTACATTTTTTTCTTTTAAAAAGACTAATACTTTTTCCTTTAGCAAGTAAAATAAAGTACGATCTACTTATAGGTTTTGAGTCGTTTTGATATTTTTTTAGAACAATGGTATTGTTATCTAGGATTAATTTTGTTCCATTAATCTTAAGTAATCCATAGAGTTGATCATTTTCTGTAATTTCAATTTCATCAGAATATAGGTTATATCTGAATAGATTAGTGTCTATAAGAGAGTCAGAGATATATAATTTACCTAAAATAAAGTTTTTATTTAGATAAGGACTTCCTTTTATATTTTCGAAATCTATAGTGTTATCTTTTTTGTCTTCTTTTAATAATCTCTTAATTTTTTGAAAAGCTAATAGAGTACTTTGGTATTGTCGTGTAACACCACTCGTGGTTGGTTTTTCTTGAGCCTCTATTCTTACTCCTGATACCAATAAGAATGTAATTAATAATAATGAGATATTTGTTTTCACCCTAAAATAATTTTGAATTTCATAATTGTTTTGAGCTTGTTTATAGATTGTTAACTGTCTCTTTTTTACTTTGAATAATTAAAACTGAGGATATCATCTTTAATGGAGTGTTTTATATAATTAGATTTTAGTATACATGATTTTTAGTATTGTCTATTTCAATACGAAATAGTTAAAAAATAAAGAAAGCCACCTT
The DNA here is from genome assembly GCA_947493495.1 of uncultured Aquimarina sp. Lineage (GTDB taxonomy): Bacteria > Bacteroidota > Bacteroidia > Flavobacteriales > Flavobacteriaceae > Aquimarina. The sequence continues at coordinate 61,898 of CANLRN010000009.1, read as the reverse complement.
TGTGGTAGCTTTCTTTATTTTTTAACTATTTGAACTTAAATCTCATTACAAAGATTTAAAGCTATTGGACCAGCAGCTGCTGTTCCTGTAGCAAATGAAGCTACTATATTTCCACTAGGAGCTGTTATTGTAAAGGAAATTTCACCAAAGAAATCCCCAGGAAAAAACCACTCAGCAGAGGTGGTTCCAGCTGGAATGGTAATTATAGCACTGCCAGCACTACCAGTAGCTAGATTCGCTTCTTGTTGTGTTCCGTCATTTAAAGTTACAGTGATTCCAGGTCCTCCAGTTGCAGATGTAGTTTGCCATCCATCTCCAAAAGAATCTCCCAACTCGACCATCCAATCACCAGCAGGAACTTCTGGTAGCTCACATACTATTGTTGATGAGAATCTATGATCTGCAGATTGATTATCAAAATTAGCACTTACATCTGTAAAAGTGCCATCAGGAGTTGTTAATGCTAGTCTGAAATTGAAAGTATCTCCTCCTTCTATGTCAGATGGTAAAATTCCTAAAGTACTTAATATTGATGCGCCATCAAAAGGGATTGAAACTTCAGGGTATTCATCGCCTGCTGTAAAACTGTCTGAGGTTATAGTGGTAATCAAAGCTTCATCAGCGTTTGTTGTAATTCCAGTGAAATTCACATACACATCTACTTTAGAAATATCTGTACCTCCTTTTGTAGAAACTAATTGATAATTTTTAGCGAAAGTAGATGCAGCAGGATCTAATTTGTTAATATTGGTCAGACCATCAGTACTTAGTTCAGTAGCAAAAGCCCCACCACTAACTTCTAGTTCATCGAAATCTACGGGAAGTTTATCATCATCGGAGCAATTCCACAGTATTAATGTGGAAAAGGCCATTATTAATAGTGATTTATATTTAAATTTTTTCATTTTTCTATTTTAATACGTTAATTATTGAATAAAACCAGCTGGGTTATTATCCCAAAAAGTTTGAACCGTCAAATCCGATTTTTGTTGGATATTAGGATTTCTATCCACTACAACATTTGGATATAGGAATGATCTAGGGAAATTTCCAGTACCCAAAAGTGTTGGCTGGAGATTATTAGGAGCCCCAGTACGTCTATATAAATTATAAGCTTCAACACCATTTCCAAATAATGATATCCAGTATTCTTTACCAATTACATTCATGCGTTCAGCATCGGATGCTGCGGCATCATAAAGTGTAAGTGCTACAGTTGCATAATCATCTATATCTGCAGTAGTAGGAATATTTGTAAAATCACCTGGATTTGGTAAAAACCCTGTAACATTTGCTATAGAAGCTCTTATTCCATTTTCAAGCATTGTTCTTGCATCATCAGTAGTACCTAAAAACAAAGCAGCTTCAGCACGCATAAAATAAACAAAAGAATCAGTCATGATTGGCCATATTCCAGCTCCATCAAGACCATCTCCCGGATCAATGTCCTCAGCATCATCATCATCAAATCGTCCTCCAGCAGGATATACTCCATAAGTAGCTCTTAATGCGTTATCTGGAGGAATTCCTTGATTATCAGAGTGATCTCTACCCCAGTATCCATCTCCTCTACCAAATAATGAACAGAAAGGTAATGGTTGCGCAGAAATCATATCAATTGGACCAAAAGTACTTGGTCTGGGATCATTCCAGCAACTTATCTCATTATCTAATGTAGCAGGATCTGATGGGAAACCATCAACTTGTCGATATACGTAATAACGTAATCTAGGATCATCAATGCCTTTTTCTATTGTAAGTGACCACATTAGGTAGTTGGAAATGTAATCACCGGTACTAGCAGCTAGGTATTCATCAATATAATATTGATGTCTACTTTGAGGGAGGTTACTACTTACGGCTCTCCATAAGAAATTGTCATTAGCACTTGAGATGAAATTATCTTCTGTAATAAGGTTTTGAATTTCTGTGGCAGCTAATGTCTGGTTTACTAACCTAAGATTTAAATAATATTTTAGTTTTAGCGTGTTTACTAATTTTGTCCATTTAGCTGTATCCGTATTATAAAGAAGATCAGTTGTAGGAGGGTTGAGTGTGGTTTTACCAAAATCAGTAATTGCGTCATTGAGATCTTGCAAAGCAGCAGCATAAACATCTTCAGGGGCATCAGTACCAGGAAATGTAACTCCAGTGTCACCTTGCAATGCTTCTGAAAGTGGTACTGGTCCAAAATAATCAACTAAAGTTAGTAAAGTATATGCTCTAATAATTCTTGCAATTCCTGCCTGAATAAAGAAATCATTGCCTTCATCAGATAAACGTATTACAGCTTCAACATCCTTTAGAATGTCTGCATATGCAGTGGTCCAAGCTCCTGATAAATCATTATTTGTGTTATTGAAATTTGCTTCATACGTATCGAACATATATTCTAATCTTACTGCATCTGCACCAGCTGATGTTACGCTTTCAAAAAATTCTGAAAAGTTTAATTCAATACTATTTAATGCAAAATTAACGTCAATACTCCCAGGTGGAGCGGAATTAGGGTCGTTTAAAAGGTCTAATTCTGTGGTTTCGCATGATGATATGACGATTATCATAGCAAATAACCATATGATATTGTTTTTAATGTTTTTCATTTTTAATTTTTTTAGAATGTTAATTTAACGCTCATACCATATCTTCTCGAATTCCAAGATGTTAAATAATCAAAACCTTGAGAATTTCCTACACCTAAACTGTTTAGTTCAGGATCATAATTAACACTAGAAGGCACATTAAATGCTTTAACAAATAAATTTTGCCCAGCTAAGGTTAGTGAAACAGATCCGAAAGGAGTGTTTTCTAACCATTTAGATGATAAGCTATAACTTAGAGAAGCTTCTCTTAATCTAATATGAGATGCATCATAAATTAATTGTTCGTCTAAGCCAAAACCTATATTGTTAAAATACGCTTCAGTAGAAGTTATTTGAATGTCATTAGGTTGTCCTGTAGATTGTCTGATTCCAGGTAAAATAATTCCTTGAGTTCTATCAAAATCAGTATCTTCTACTAGTCCTCTTCCTATAAGTGCTCCTACTGTGGTTGCATAGATGTCTCCTCCTTGTTGATATTCCCATTGCATATTAAATGATAGATTCTTCCATTTAATACTGTTATTCAAGGTCATAAACCATGTTGGATTTGGATCACCAATCACACCATTTGTAGGATCTTGAATCCATTCTCCATTCTCATCAATTAAGAAATTACCGTCATCGTCTCGTAAAACTCTTGTTCCAACAATAACTCCTAATTGTTCTCCATTGATTGCTGCATTAGCAGGAGTAGCAAATATCCCTCCGTATAAAATCTGTTCACCTTCATCAAGACCTTTAACTTCACTTTGGTTATTAGTATAACTTCCTGAGATAGTCCAATTAAAGTTTTCTGTTTTTACTGGAGTAATGTTATATGTAATTTCAATACCTTCATTAATCACATTCCCTACATTAGTAAAAGTAGAGGTAAAACCTGTTTCTGGAGCAAGAGGTCTTGCTATGATCTGATCTTCAGTATCTCTGTTATAATAAGTGACCTCAAAACCAAGCCTATTGTTAAATAAGCGAGCATCAATACCTGCTTCAAATTCTTTAGAAAGTTCTGGTCTTAAATCAGGATTTGCAAGAAAATTATTAATGCTTGTTGTAGTTATATTACCAGCAAACGCATTAGGTACAAGAGATAAAACGTTTCTTGTATTGTAAGGAGCTGGAAAACCAGGTGAAGTTCCATATCCTAGACGCAATTTTAAGAAATTAAGTCCATTCTGGGATTTTATACCTTTAAAAGCAGATGTAGGAATAAATGAAGCACTTACACCTGGAGAAAATTGCGATCTGTTAGCAACTTCTAATGTAGACGTCCACTCATTTCTAGCAGATCCATTCAAATAAAGGAAATCTTTATATCCAAGAGTTGCTGAAGCATAGGCTGCAATGTTGTTTTCTTCTGAATAACTTTGATAAGAAACTGTGTTTAAAGGAAAAAGAGTTCCTTCAATTATTCCACTAGCATTAGCATAATTACCAATGTTTTGAAGGCCAAAAATGATTTGATCTCTTCCTTCGATACCATCAGTTGTTCCAATTCTGCTTTGAAAAGTACTACCTAGAGTAGCTTGTAGACTAAAATCTTCGGATAATTGTTTGTCAATACCAGCTAATAAAGAATGATCCCAGATCGTAAATCTAGAATTCGTTACTTGTAAATACCCAGTTGGATGTATACCATCTTTAGCACCTTTATTTATAGCACGTTGGGCTCTTACATTTTGATTGTCTAAACCAACTCTATATGTCAATTTTAACCAATCTTTCAGGTCATATGAAACATTAAAATTACTAAAAAGTCTGTCGGTTGAATTTGAATCTCTAGTATTGTTAAGTGTCCATCTAGGATTTGTTCTATCATTACCTCCACGATACCATAAACTTTCTCCCGTTATAGGGTGTTGAAACGGATCATTAATATCGACACTTCTTGGTAAGTATAGGATATTCCATATAGATTGGATACCTCCAGTACCTGCTGCAGAAAGCGCTACATCACTACCTGTAGAAGCATCTGTAAATGGTGATTGGATATTAGTTCTTGCATAATTGAACTTACCAGAAACCGTAAATTTATTATCAAATTTATAAGTTCCTCCAAAAGAAAGATTGTTTCTTATTAAGGAGTTACCAGGGATAAAACCTTCGTCATTAGTATGTGCATAAGAAGCATTTACAGAACCTTTATCACCAATAGCACCTGAAGCATTTATAGATGTAGTAGATATAACACCAGTCTTAAAGAATGCTTTTTGACTATCAAAAGGTCGATACACTACGTTTTCAGCATCTAATTCAGGTCTGTTAGGGAATAAAACAGAAGGTTCGATGCCATCAAAATTATTTATTATAGAAGTTCTAAATGCATTAGGAATTGTTTCTTGGCTGTCAAATCTTGCTCCCCAGTTACTAAAAAAAGCTCCATATACATTTTGGAATCCATTCCCCCAAGTATCTTGATAATCAGGTAATACGATATCATTAAAAAATACGGATTGATTTACAGTAATTTCAAATTTCTTATTAGTATTAGCTCCACTTTTAGTTGTGATTAAAATCACTCCATTTCTACCTTGACCACCATATAATGCTGTAGCACTAAGTCCTTTCAGAATACTTACACTTTCTATATTATTAGGATCTAAATCAGCAAACCTACTACTTACATTTCCTGATTGAAAACCTCCAGAAGAGGATTCTCTATTATTTTGGTTAGTTCCACCTGATGATCCGTCAAAAGGTACTCCGTCTACAACAAAAAGAGGTTGGTTACCACCAGTAATAGAAGAGATACCACGAATGATGATATTTGCTCCAGATCCTGATACACCACCCGTTCCAGTAATTCTTACTCCAGAAGCTTTACCTCTTAAAATCTTACCGATGTCGGTATCTGCTTTTTGTTCTAAATCTTCACTTTTTACTGTACTCACGGCATATCCAAGAGCTTTTTTCTCCCTTCGAATACCTTGTGCTGTTACAATTACCTCTTCCAGTTCTGCTGTAGAAGCTACAAGTTGTACATCAATAGTGCTACTACTACCTAATGTTACTTCTTTATCAGAAAAACCTAAGTAGCTAAATACCAATACGGCTCCAGAAGATGCACTTATAGAATAGAGTCCATCAAAATCTGATTGTGTACCGTTATTAGTATTTTTAACGACAATGTTGACCCCAGGTAAGGGAGAGCCTTGATCATCCGTTACTTTACCAGTTATGGTGTTTTCTTGCGCAAACGACATTTGCACGACTAATGCTAGCAATAGCATTAGAATTTGCTTTGTTCTTGATTTCATTATTGTTTTAATTAATTAGAATTAGCCAATTTCAAAAGTCTATAAAATTTTCATTATAAACAACATTATTATCACTAAAATCAGTTTTTCGTTAAATTAAGTACAATTATTTTACGGTTTTACCGTAAAAATGATAATTTATAAACAAGGGTTTAGCTAAAATTTTGCACTCAGACTCAAGTGTACTTTAGTATTAGAAAATCTAAAATTTTGGGCACTATCTTTTCCATTTGCAAAAATGATTCTAAACAACCCAGTTTGTGTATATAGACCTATACCAAAACCAAAACTGGTAAGATTATCAGATAGATTAGCACTATCATCCTCAAAATAGGAATAATCGATGATAGAGTGTATATAAAGATTGGAGGACAATAGATATCTGTATTCAGAGTTAAAAACATTATATAATGAGGCATTTAAGCTATTTTCTTCAAAACCTTTAATAGAATTGATACCGCCAAACCTAAATAATTCATTGGTAAATAAATTATCAGAGAAAACTGCAACTGCCGAGTTGTTTAAAAAAATAGAATTCCTTTGATTTAGATCAATAGTATAACTTAAATTTACTGCGCCTTTAATTTGGCTGATAGTTTCTAAATCTGTTTTTCTAGATCCGAATTCTGTTGTGATAGTGTATCTATTCTTGATAGGAAATAAATTATTGTTTTGTAAAGTACTATGATTAAAACCTACTCTAAAAAAAGAAGAGGTGTAATCATCAATATTGAGTAATGGCTGAGGGATATCTAATAATTCATTAGAACTTGAAGCTTTGAATCCTGCAAAAAGACTATTCTTAGCATCAATTAGATAGTTTAGATTTATTGCTTGTTCGGTAATTAGGAACGTAGAATCTTTTTTAAAAATGTCAATACTCGCTTCAATACCTAAAGGGGTTTTTAATAGGTAAGGTAGTGATATATTTCCTTGAAAACGCTGTTGCTCATTTCCATCACTTTTGTAGATTATGCTAAGCCTTTCTCCATAGTTTAGATTGTTAATTAAATTTACATCTAAGTATCCATTTAATTCTAAATTCCCAGATTCTGGATCACTAGAAAAACCTAAAAAACCATCAAAAGTATTAGCTGATTGTTTCTCTAAGTAGAGATAAACAGTTGTAGAGTCTTTATTAAATAATACATCAGGAGGCTTAATGTTTTTTGCAAAAGGTAAGTTCTCGATACGTTTTGATTTAGAGAGTATTTGTTTTTTTGAAAAAACAGTACCAGTTTTAATTTTGCTATAGTGTTTAAGATATGAGGGAGGAAATTTATGATATCCTTTAATCAAAACTTTATCAATTACTCTTGTTTTACTTAGGGTACTCTCAAGTTTTGCAAAAACAATATTCTCTTTTTTTGTAATGTGTGTTAGCTGTAGATTGCTAAACGTATTTCCTTGATCAACAAGCTGATTAGTTAGATATTGCAGTATTTCTTTTATTTTTGGGTATGGAATGGAGAATTGAGTATCAGTTACATCCGAAGCTATTTTTAGTAATAACTCCTTAGGTATGATTTTAGGATCATAAGTAATTCTTAGTTTATTATACTTCGTATTCAATTCAAAATAACTTGTAACTGTAGAGTCTGATGTTCTTTGAAACCTTTTATAGGCAAGATCTAAGTAACCAGCTTCTACTAATACTTTCTGAAGAGAATCAATTTCTGAAGTTAGATCAACAAAGTTTTGAAAAGAGTTAGTGTATCCTATACTATCTATTACTTGTGTTTCTATAGGATCTACCCCTTCAACAGTAAGTTTTAGAATAGGTTGCTGCGCATAGCTTATAATTTGTATAAAATTATAAATAATAAAAAGAAAGAGTAATGGAGTTTTCAAAGCATTTAATAATGAAAGTAAAATAACGTAAAATACAGGGATTTCTTACGATTAAATGAATTGATTTTAGGTCAATTTAAAAATTAATGATTTAGGATTTGAATTGCTAAAAAAAAATTCTACCTTTGCAGCCCTCTATAAAGAGGTATTTTATAAAAATAGTAAAAAATAGTGTAAGCAAATTATGCCAACAATTTCACAATTAGTAAGAAAAGGTAGAGCCAAAATAACTAAGAAGAGTAAATCGGCTGCTTTGGATTCGTGCCCGCAACGCCGCGGTGTTTGTACGCGTGTTTATACCACTACACCAAAAAAACCAAACTCAGCTATGCGTAAAGTAGCTCGTGTTAGGTTAACCAATGGTAAGGAGGTAAACGCATACATAGGTGGCGAAGGACACAATCTCCAAGAGCACTCGATAGTATTAGTTAGAGGTGGAAGGGTAAAAGATTTACCAGGAGTTAGATATCATATCGTTCGTGGAGCATTAGACACCGCAGGTGTAGATGGAAGAACACAACGTAGATCTAAGTATGGTGCAAAACGCCCTAAGAAGTAATTTAAAAAACTTTAAGAACAAGACATGAGAAAAAGAAAGGCTAAAAAAAGACCTATTTTGCCAGATCCACGTTTTAACGATCAATTAGTGACTCGTTTCGTAAATATGATGATGTGGGATGGTAAAAAGTCAGTTGCTTTCAGAATCTTTTACGATGCAATGGATATTGTAGAAGAGAAAAAACAAAATGAAGAAAAAACTTCCCTAGAGATATGGAAAGACGCATTATCTAATGTAATGCCACACGTAGAGGTGCGAAGCCGTCGTGTTGGTGGAGCAACTTTTCAGATTCCTAATCAAATAAGACCAGATAGAAAAATATCTACAGCTATGAAGTGGTTGATTCAGTTTTCTCGTAAGAGAAATGAAAAATCGATGGCTCAGAAACTTGCTGCAGAGATTATTGCAGCAGAAAAAGAAGAAGGAGCTGCGGTTAAGAAGCGAGTAGATACTCATAAAATGGCAGAAGCAAATAAAGCATTCTCACACTTTAGATTTTAATCACGAATAGAATGGCTAGAGATTTAAAATATACAAGAAATATAGGTATTGCTGCGCATATTGACGCAGGAAAAACTACGACAACAGAGCGTATTTTATATTATACGGGAGTTAGTCACAAGATTGGTGAGGTGCATGATGGAGCTGCTACAATGGACTGGATGGAACAAGAGCAAGAAAGAGGTATTACAATTACTTCTGCTGCTACTACCTGTGAGTGGAAGTTTCCAACAGAAAATGGTCAGCCAATAGATGATACTAAAGGATATCACTTTAATATTATCGATACTCCAGGTCACGTGGATTTTACGGTAGAAGTAAACCGTTCATTACGTGTGCTTGATGGATTGGTGTTCTTGTTTAGTGCTGTAGATGGTGTAGAACCACAATCAGAAACAAACTGGAGACTTGCGGATAATTACAAAGTTCCTCGTATTGGATTTGTTAATAAAATGGATCGTCAAGGATCTAATTTTATGGCAGTTTGTCAACAAGTTAAAGACATGCTTGGATCTAATGCTGTACCAATCGTAATGAATATTGGAGATGAGGCAGATTTTAAGGGAATTGTAGATTTAGTAAAAAACCGTGCTATTGTATGGCATGATGAAACACAAGGATCTACTTTTGATATAATTGATATTCCTGAAGAACTAAAAGAAGAAGCGGCAGAATTAAGAGGTAAACTTATCGAAGAAGTTGCTGCTTATGATGAAAATCTTTTAGAAAAATTTATGGAAGATGAGGATTCTATCACAGAAGAAGAAGTGCATGCTGCACTAAGAGCTGCGGTAATGGATATGTCTATCATTCCTATGATTTGTGGATCTGCATTTAAGAATAAAGGTGTTCAGTTTTTATTAGATGCTGTATGTCGTTATTTGCCTTCTCCAACAGATAAAGAAGGTATAGTAGGGGTGAATCCTAATACAGATAAAGAAGAAACACGTAAGCCTGATGTAAAAGAGCCATTTTCGGCACTAGCATTTAAGATTGCTACAGACCCTTTTGTAGGGAGATTGGCATTTTTTAGAGCATATTCAGGTCGTTTAGATGCGGGGTCATATATTTTGAATAATCGTTCAGGTAAGAAAGAACGTATTTCACGTATATACCAAATGCATTCTAATAAGCAAAATGCAATTGATTTTATAGAAGCTGGAGATATTGGAGCTGCAGTTGGGTTTAAAGACATTAAGACTGGAGATACCATGACTGATGAAAAAAATCCTATTGTATTAGAATCTATGGACTTCCCTGATCCAGTAATTGGTATCGCAGTGGAGCCTAAGACAAAAGCTGATGTGGATAAATTAGGAATGTCTTTAGCTAAACTTGCTGAAGAGGATCCAACGTTCACAGTAAGAACTGATGAAGCTTCAGGGCAGACAATTATTTCTGGAATGGGTGAACTTCACTTAGATATTATTGTAGATCGTCTAAGACGCGAGTTTAAAGTAGAAGTGAATCAAGGTCAACCACAAGTAGAGTACAAAGAAGCTATTACACAAGCTGCAGATCATAGAGAAGTTTATAAGAAACAATCTGGGGGTAGAGGTAAATTTGCTGATATCGTATTTACTATTGAGCCAGCTGATGAAGGTGAAGTTGGACTTCAGTTTGAATCAGTTATTAAAGGTGGTAATGTTCCTAAAGAATTTATCCCTTCAATAGAAAAAGGATTTAAAATGGCAATGCAAAATGGTCCTCTAGCAGGATATGAAGTAGATGCTATGAAGGTAACATTGAAAGATGGTTCATATCACGATGTAGATTCAGATCAATTATCGTTTGAATTGGCTGCTAAATTAGGATTTAAAAATTCTGCAAAAGCTGCAAAAGCTGTGATTATGGAGCCTATTATGAAATTAGAAGTGATCACTCCTGAAGAAAACATGGGTGATATAGTAGGTGATTTGAATAGGCGTAGAGGACAGGTTAGTGATATGGGAGATAGAGCAGGTGCAAAAACTGTAAAAGCTACTGTACCACTTTCTGAAATGTTTGGATATGTAACCACACTAAGAACCTTGTCATCAGGTAGAGCAACATCTACAATGGAGTTTTCTCATTATGCAGAAACTCCTTCTAGTATATCAGAAGAAGTAATTGCTGCAGCAAGAGGCGTTAATGCTTAATTTTTAAGAAATAATGAGTCAAAAAATTAGAATAAAATTAAAATCTTACGATCATAACTTAGTAGATAAATCTGCTGAGAAAATTGTTAAGACTGTAAAGAGTACTGGTGCTGTAGTAACAGGGCCGATCCCTTTGCCAACACATAAAAAGATTTTTACAGTATTGCGTTCTCCACACGTGAATAAGAAATCAAGAGAACAATTTCAATTAAGTTCATACAAGAGATTATTGGATATTTATAGTTCTTCATCAAAAACAATTGATGCATTGATGAAGCTGGAATTACCAAGTGGAGTAGAAGTAGAAATTAAAGTGTAGTGAAACTCAATCTTTATGAACGTAGAGAAATAAAGATTTTAGTTGAACTCATCTCTAACTTGTTTCGGGGTCCTATAAATGAGATTCCCGCATGTGCGAGAATAAAATGTCCTGAGCTGCGTGCAAGGGAAAAACGGAAACAAAATAATATTCGGGATCGAATTTATTTTGATCCCGTTTTGATTTGAATATAAATTTTAATAATAGTAATGAAGGAATGAAGAATTTTATATTCTTAAGCCTGAATTCATAATTTGTAATTATAATAATATGTCTGGGTTAATAGGAAAAAAGATCGGTATGACCAGCATCTTCGACGAAAATGGAAAGAATATTCCATGTACGGTGATCGAAGCTGGACCATGCGTAGTTACCCAAGTCAGAACTGATGAAGTTGATGGTTATGATGCTATCCAACTAGGTTTCGATGACAAAGCAGACAAAAATGCTACCAAAGCGGCTGTAGGTCACTTTAAGAAAGCAGGAACTGTTGCTAAACGTAAAGTTGTCGAATTTCAAGGTTTTGACGAGGAGTACAAATTAGGTGATACTATCACCGTAGAACATTTTGTAGAAGGAGAGTTTGTTGATGTATCTGGAACTTCTAAAGGTAAAGGATTTCAAGGGGTTGTAAAAAGACACGGATTTGGTGGTGTTGGTCAAGCAACTCACGGTCAGCATAACCGTCTAAGAGCTCCAGGATCAATAGGAGCTGCATCGTATCCTGCAAGAGTATTTAAAGGAATGCGTATGGCCGGAAGAATGGGAGGCGATAAAGTAAAAGTTCAAAACTTGAGAGTATTAAAAGTAGTGACCGAAAAGAATCTACTAGTGGTTAAAGGATGTGTTCCAGGCCATAAAAATGCTTATGTAACGATTCAGAAGTAATGAAGGTAGCAGTAATTGATATCAAAGGAAAAGAAACAGGAAGAAAGGCAGACCTTTCTGATGCTGTTTTTAGTATTGAACCAAATAATCATGCTGTATACTTAGATGTGAAACAATACTTGGCAAATCAACGCCAAGGTACTCACAAGGCTAAGGAAAGAGCAGAAATTAAAGGTAGTACTAGAAAAATTAAAAAACAAAAAGGAACAGGTACAGCCAGAGCAGGTAGTATCAAATCTCCTATCTTTAAAGGAGGAGGTAGAATATTTGGCCCTAGACCTCGTAGTTATTCTTTTAAGTTAAACAAAAACTTAAAAAAATTAGCACGTAGATCTGCACTAAGTATTAAAGCAAGTGACAAGGCAATTACAGTTGTCGAAGACTTTACTTTTGATTCCATAAAAACAAAGAATTTTACTGAAGTTCTGAAGTCTTTAGGCTTAGAAAACAAAAAATCTTTGTTTGTGTTGGGAGAGTCAAATAAAAATGTATATTTGTCGTCACGCAATTTAAAAAGCTCTGAAGTTATAACATACTCAGAATTAAGTACTTATAAAATACTTAATGCTAAGAATGTTATACTCTTAGAAAGTTCTTTGGAAGGAATTGAAACGAATTTAAGTAAATAGAAGCCATGAGTATCTTAATAAAACCTATTATTACGGAAAAGGCTACTGCAGATAGCGAATTATATAATCGTTATAGTTTTGTAGTAGATAATAAATCGAATAAGGTAGAGATCAAAAAAGCAGTAGAAGCTGTTTATGGAGTATCTGTTACTAAAGTTCGTACTATAAATGTCCGCCCGGATCGTAAGGTCCGCTATACTAAAGCAGGTATGGTAACTGGTAAAACAAAAGCTATAAAAAAAGCAATTGTACAGGTAGCGGAAGGTGATGTAATTGATTTATACAGTAATCTTTAAGACTAAAAAATGTCAGTAAGAAAATTAAAGCCAATTACCCCAGGTCAGCGTTTTAGAGTAGTAAATGGATACGATGCCATTACTACTGATAAGCCGGAGAAAAGTTTATTAGCTCCGAAAAAAAGAACTGGAGGTAGAAATAATCGAGGAAAAATGACCATGCGCTACAAAGGTGGAGGTCATAAAAGAAGGTATCGTATAATTGATTTTAAGCGAGATAAGCAGGGAATTCCAGCTACTGTTGCTACTATAGAATACGATCCGAACAGAACAGCGTTTATCGCTCTTGTGAATTATCAAGATGGTGATAAACGATATGTTATCGCACAGAATGGATTACAAGTAGGTCAGAACATAGTTTCTGGTAAAAATGTAGCTCCTGAAATAGGAAATGCAATGCCACTTAGTGATATCCCCTTAGGAACAATCATTTCTTGTATTGAGTTACGACCAGGTCAGGGAGCAGTTATGGCACGTAGTGCAGGATCATTTGCTCAACTAATGGCCAGAGACGGTAAGTTTGCTACGGTTAAGCTTCCCTCTGGTGAAGTAAGACTAGTTTTGGTAAACTGTATGGCTACAATAGGCGCTATCTCTAATAGTGATCACCAATTAGTAGTTGGAGGTAAAGCAGGTAGAAGTCGTTGGTTAGGTCGCCGTCCACGTACGCGTCCAGTAGTAATGAATCCTGTTGATCATCCAATGGGAGGTGGTGAAGGGCGTTCGTCTGGAGGACATCCACGTTCTAGAAAAGGAATACCTGCAAAAGGGTATAGAACCCGCTCTAAAACGAAAGCGAGTAATAAGTATATTGTAGAACGTAGAAAGAAATAATAAGATATGGCACGTTCATTAAAAAAAGGACCTTATATCCATTATAAGTTAGAAAGAAAAGTAGCTGCAAATGTCGAAGCTAATAAAAAGACAGTGATTAAAACTTGGTCTAGAGCATCAATGATATCACCTGATTTTGTTGGTCAAACAATTGCTGTACATAATGGTCGTCAGTTTGTACCTGTATATATTACAGAGAATATGGTAGGTCATAAATTAGGAGAATTTTCACCAACACGTTCTTTTAGAGGACATGCAGGTGCTAAAAATAAAGGTAAAAAATAAGTAAGTCATGGGAGTTCGTAAAAGAGAAATGGCAGAAAGAATTAAGGAAGAAAGAAAGCAAATTGCTTTTGCTAAACTTAATAACTGCCCTACATCCCCTCGAAAAATGCGCTTAGTAGTGGATTTAATTCGTGGAGAGAAAGTTGAAAAAGCGCTTCAGATACTTAGATTTAATCCTAAAGAAGCCTCACGTCGATTAGAAAAGTTAGTACTTTCTGCAATAGCAAATTGGCAAGCGAAAAATGAAGATGCTAGCATTGAAGATGCAGATCTTTATATAAAAGAGATTCGTGTAGATGGAGGAAGTATGTTAAAAAGACTTCGTCCTGCTCCTCAGGGTCGTGCACACAGAATAAGAAAACGCTCTAACCACGTTACGATTGTGGTTGCAGCAAAAAATAATACACAAAGCTAATATAAACTATGGGACAGAAGACAAATCCAATCGGAAATCGCCTAGGTATCATCAGAGGATGGGAATCCAACTGGTATGGAGGTAATGACTACGGTGATAAATTGGCCGAAGACGATAAGATTAGAAAGTATGTACACGCACGTTTATCAAAAGCTAGTGTATCTAGAGTAATTATTGAGCGTACGCTTAAACTTGTAACCGTTACTATCACTACTGCCAGACCCGGTATTATTATCGGTAAAGGTGGACAAGAGGTAGACAAGTTAAAAGAAGAGCTTAAAAAAATTACTGATAAAGAAGTTCAGATCAATATTTTTGAAATTAAGAGACCAGAACTGGATGCATTCCTAGTAGGTTCTAGTGTTGCAAGACAGATTGAGAGTCGTATCTCATATCGTCGTGCTATCAAGATGGCTATCGCAGCAGCAATTAGAATGAATGCAGAAGGTATCAAAATTCAGATTTCTGGACGTTTGAATGGAGCAGAAATGGCTCGTTCGGAATCCTATAAAGAAGGTCGAATTCCTTTATCAACATTTAGAGCTGACATAGATTATGCTTTGGTTGAGGCACATACTACTTATGGTAGGTTAGGTGTAAAAGTATGGATCATGAAAGGCGAAGTATATGGTAAAAGAGAGCTTTCTCCTTTAGTTGGTTTATCCAAAAAACAAGGAAAAGGTGACAGAGGTGGACGAGGTGGTGGAAACAATAAATCACGTCGTAGAAAGTAATTTTTTAAAGTAAATTAACAATGTTACAGCCTAAAAGAACAAAATTCCGTAAACAACAAAAAGGTCGTATGAAAGGTCTTTCGCAAAGAGGACATACACTTTCTAACGGTACTTTCGGAATCAAATCATTAGATTCAAGTTTTGTTACTGCGAGACAAATAGAAGCAGCTCGTATTTCAGCTACTCGTTATATGAAAAGAGAAGGTGCTCTGTGGATTAAAATATTCCCAGACAAGCCAATTACCAAAAAACCTCTCGAAGTACGTATGGGTAAAGGAAAAGGTGCTGTAGAATATTGGGCAGCAGTAGTAAAACCAGGAAGAATATTATTCGAAATCAGTGGAGTACCAATCGAGGTAGCAAAAGAGGCATTACGCCTTGCTGCTCAGAAACTTCCTGTAAAAACTAAGTTTATTGTATCAAGAACCTATCAAGGTTAATTCAAATAAAGACTATGAAACAATCACAAGTAAAAGAATCGTCTATTGCTGAATTGCAAGAAGAACTTGGTAAATATCGGAAAGAGTACTCAGATTTAAAAATCGCTCATGCTATGACACCTTTAGAAAATCCTTTACAATTACGTAAAATAAGAAGATCTATTGCAAGAATGGCAACTGAGTTAACAAAAAGAGAATTAAACGGTTAATTCTGCTGAAAGATGGAAAAAAGAAACTTAAGAAAAGAGCGTATAGGTGTAGTTACTAGTAACAAGATGCAGAAATCAATCGTGGTTTCTGAAGTTAGAAAAGTAAAACACCCGATGTACGGAAAGTTCGTGTTAAAAACAAAAAGATATGTTGCACACGACGAGAAAAATGACTGCAATATTGGTGATACTGTAAAGATCATGGAAACAAGACCTATGAGTAGAACCAAGTGCTGGAGATTAGTAGAAGTAATTGAAAGAGCGAAGTAATTATGGTACAACAAGAGTCTAGAGTAAAAGTAGCAGACAACACAGGAGGTAAAGAAGTTTTAGTTATCCGTGTTTTAGGTGGTACAAAAAGAAGATATGCCTCTGTAGGAGACAAGATAGTTGTCAGTGTTAAAGAAGCAACTCCTAATGGAAATATTAAAAAGGGAGCCATATCTACTGCAGTAGTAGTTCGTACCAAAAAAGAAGTGCGCAGACCAGATGGTTCATACATCCGTTTCGATGATAATGCTTGTGTTCTCTTGAACCCTGCTGGAGAAATGAGAGGAACACGTGTTTTTGGACCTGTTGCAAGAGAACTTCGTGATAAGCAATTCATGAAGATTGTTTCACTAGCGCCAGAAGTGCTTTAATATTTTGATAAAAATGACAAAGCTAAAAATTAAAACAGGAGATACCGTTAAAGTTATCGCAGGAGCACACAAAAGTACTCCAGATAATGCGGTAACAGGAAAAGTAATAAAAGTGCTCTTAAAAGAAAATAAAGCAATAGTTGAAGGTGTAAATATGGTAAAAAAACACGCTAAACCAAGCGCTACCAACCCTCAAGGCGGTATTATCGAAAAAGAAGCACCTATTCATATATCCAACTTATCTTTAATGACCTCTAAAGGAGAATCAACTAGAGTTGGGTACAGAATTGAAGAAGGTAAGAAAGTAAGATTTTCTAAAAAATCTAATGAAGTAATATAGTTATGGCGTATATCCCGAGATTAAAACAAGAGTATAAAGACAGAGTAGTGTCTACTCTTACAGAAGAATTCAGCTATAGTAATATCATGCAAGTGCCAAAATTAAAAAAAATAGTGGTAAGTAGAGGTGTTGGAGCAGCAGTAGCCGATAAGAAATTAATCGACTATGCAGTAGATGAATTAACTACAATTACTGGTCAGAAAGCAATAGCAACGATTTCAAAAAAGGATGTTGCTTCTTTTAAGTTACGTAAAGGAATGCCGATTGGCGCGAAAGTTACATTAAGAGGAGAAAAGATGTATGAGTTTTTAGACCGTCTCATCACTAGTGCTTTACCAAGGGTGAGAGATTTTAATGGAATTAACGCCACTGGTTTTGATGGTAGAGGCAATTATTCATTAGGAGTAACAGAACAGATTATTTTTCCTGAGATAGATATTGATAAGGTAAATAAAATTTCAGGTATGAATGTTACCTTCGAAACTTCTGCTAAAACAGATAAAGAAGCAAAATCATTGTTAACAGAACTAGGGTTACCTTTTAAAAAGAATTAATTATGGCTAAAGAATCAATGAAAGCTCGTGAGGTAAAAAGAGCTAAAACGGTAGCTAAGTATGCTGAAAAACGTAAAGCTTTAAAAGAAGCTGGCGATTATGATGCATTACAGAAATTACCTAAAAATGCCTCTCCGATTCGTAAACACAACCGTTGTAAACTAACAGGAAGACCAAAAGGATATATGAGACAATTTGGTATTTCTCGTGTTACATTTAGAGAAATGGCGAATCAAGGATTAATTCCAGGAGTAACAAAAGCAAGTTGGTAATAATACAGTAAAGTAATTGATGTAAGGTTCGATAGTTAATTCGAAAACCAATATCATAAATTATATAAAATGAATACAGATCCTATAGCAGATTATTTAACCAGAATCAGAAATGCAAATAGTGCTCAGCATAGAGTAGTAGAGATTCCTGCATCTAAGGTTAAGAAAGAGATCACCAAAATATTATTCGATCAAGGGTATATTTTAAGTTATAAATTTGAAGATACTACTACGCAAGGAAGTATTAAAATAGCCTTGAAGTATAATAAATTAACTAAAGAACCTGTAATTAAAGAATTACAAAGAATCAGTAAACCTGGTTTGCGTAAATATGCAGGATCTAAAGAAGTTCCAAGAATTCTTAATGGATTAGGAATTGCTATAATTTCTACTTCTCATGGGGTGATGACTGATAAGCAGGCAAGACAAGAGAATGTAGGAGGCGAAGTATTATGCTACGTATATTAACAGTATAAAAGACAAAAGAAATGTCAAGAATAGGAAAAAATCCAGTAACTATTCCGTCTGGTGTCACTGTAGAAGTGTCAGGTAATGTTGTTACTGTTAAAGGAAAATTAGGAGAACTTTCTCAAGATATAGATAGTATCAATGTGAAAGTAGAAGAAGATAAGGTTGTTCTAGAAAGACCAAGTGAAGCCAAAGATCATAAAGCAAAGCATGGTTTATACAGAGCTTTAATTAATAATATGGTTCAAGGAGTTTCAGAAGGCTTTACTAAAGAGTTAGAATTGGTAGGTGTAGGTTATAGAGCATCTAATCAAGGACAAAAATTAGACTTAGCATTAGGTTTTTCTCACAATATCGTATTAGATATTGCACCAGAAGTAAAAATTGAAACTATCTCTGAAAAAGGAAAGAACCCAATTGTAAAATTAACTTCTCACGATAAGCAATTGGTAGGACAGGTGGCTGCAAAAATTAGAAGCTTCCGTAAACCAGAACCTTATAAAGGAAAAGGAATTAAATTCGTAGGAGAACAATTAAGAAGAAAAGCAGGTAAATCTGCATAATACTATAGTCATGGCATTCTCAAAAGATTTAAGAAGATTAAAAATCAGAAAGCGAATCCGCGGAACAGTAAGCGGAACAGAACAACGTCCTAGATTATCTGTTTATAGAAGTAATAAAGAGATCTACGCGCAACTTGTAGATGATGTAACTGGTAAAACTATTACAGCAGCCTCTTCAAGAGATAAAGACATTGCTTCGGCAAAAGGAAATAAAGAAGAAAAAGCAAACTTGGTAGGTAAAGCTCTAGCTGAAAAAGCTAAAAAATCAGGTGTAGAACTCGTATCTTTTGATAGAGGAGGATACCTATATCACGGTAGAGTAAAATCATTAGCTGAAGGAGCTAGAGAAGCAGGACTTAAATTCTAAGAAATTATGTATCAAAAATATAAAAACGCAGAATTAGTAAAACCAAGTGGACTCGAATTAAAAGATCGTTTAGTTGGAGTACAACGTGTTACTAAAGTAACAAAAGGGGGTAGAGCATTTGGATTCTCTGCAATCGTTGTTGTAGGAGACGAAAAAGGAGTAGTAGGTCACGGTTTAGGTAAGTCTAAAGAAGTAGCAGAAGCTATTGCAAAAGCAGTAGAAGATGCCAAAAAGAATTTAGTACGTATCCCATTGACCAAAGGAACGTTACCTCACGAACAAAAAGGAAAGTACGGTGGTGCAAGAGTATTATTAATGCCAGCAGCAACGGGTACAGGAGTAATTGCCGGTGGCGCTATTCGTGCAGTATTAGAATCTGTAGGAGTTCATGATGTACTTTCTAAGAATCAAGGATCGTCTAACCCACACAATGTAGTGAAAGCAACTTTTGATGCTTTATTGCAAATGCGAAGTGCAGAGCAAGTAGCAAAACAACGCGGTATTTCACTAGAAAAAGTGTTTAAAGGATAAAATAAGGAACGATGGCAAAGATTATAGTTAAGAAAGTAAAAAGCGCAATTAACCGTACACAGAGACAGAAAAGAACTCTAGAGGCTTTAGGTCTTAAAAAGATCGGTCAGGTAGTTGAGCATGAAGATTCTCCTAATATCCTTGGGATGATAAATAAAGTTAAACATTTAGTTTCAGTAGAAACAAAATAATATAAGCACATGGATTTAAGTAACTTAAAACCTGCTGCAGGTTCAGTAAAAAATAATAGCAAGCGATTAGGTCGAGGGCAAGGTTCTGGTAAAGGGGGAACTGCAGCTCGTGGTCATAAAGGAGCAAAATCTCGTTCTGGATATTCTAGAAAAATCGGTTTTGAAGGAGGGCAGATGCCGCTCCAAAGACGTGTGCCTAAATTTGGATTCAAGAATATTAATAGAAAAGAATATCAAGGAATCAATTTGGATACATTACAAAAATTAGTGGATGCTGGTAAAATAGCTGATACAGTTGATCTAGATGTGATTATTAATACACGTCTTGCGGGGAAAAATGATTTAGTAAAGATACTGGGAAGAGGTGAATTAAAAGCAAAATTAAAAGTCTCAGCTCACAAATTTACAGCGACTGCTAAAGCAGCAATTGAAGCAGCTGGTGGAGAAGCAGTAACCTTATAATAGACACATCTCATGAAATTTATTGATACAATAAAAAACATTTGGAAAATCGAAGAACTAAAAAATAGAATCTTAGTTACACTAGGGTTGCTTTTAGTATATCGTTTTGGAGCACAAGTCGTATTACCTGGAGTAGATGCAGCTGAGTTAGCTAACTTAGGAACGCAGACTCAAGATGGTTTATTAGGATTGCTTAATGCATTTACAGGAGGAGCATTTGCTAATGCTTCTGTTTTTGCCTTAGGTATTATGCCGTATATATCTGCATCTATTGTAGTACAGTTAATGGGAATAGCAATTCCATATCTCCAAAAATTACAAAAAGAAGGAGAAAGTGGAAGAAAAAAGATTAATCAGATTACTCGTTGGTTAACGATAGCTATTACGCTAGTTCAAGGACCAGGATATATCTATAATTTATTCGCAACACTTCCTCCAGGAGCTTTTGTGTTAGAAAATCAAACTGTTTTTGTTGTATCATCCGTAATTATACTTACCACAGGTTGTATTTTTGCGATGTGGTTAGGAGAAAAAATTACAGATAAAGGAATCGGTAACGGTATCTCACTATTAATAATGGTTGGTATTATTGCTACACTACCTCAATCTTTTGTACAAAACTTTATCTCCAGAACTTCTGGTGATGGTGGTGATATCATTATGGTATTGATAGAATTAGTAATTTGGTTTGTTATCATATTAGCCTCAGTATTGCTAGTGATGGCAGTACGACAGATACCCGTACAATACGCAAGAAGAACAGCAAGTGGAGGGTATGAAAAGAACGTATTTGGTTCACGACAATACATACCTTTAAAGTTAAATGCATCAGGAGTAATGCCAATCATATTTGCACAAGCAATTATGTTTATTCCAGCTGCCGTTGCAGGTCTTTCTGATTCTGAAACATCACAAGGTATTGCAGCCGCATTTAGTGATATATTTGGTTTTTGGTATAATTTGGTATTTGCATTGCTGATTATAGTCTTTACATATTTTTATACGGCTATTACAGTGCCTACAAATAAAATGGCAGATGATTTAAAACGAAGTGGTGGATTTATTCCTGGTATTAGACCAGGTAGTGAGACTGCTGAGTATTTGGATAAAATAATGTCACAGATAACATTGCCAGGATCTATATTTTTAGCATTAGTAGCTATTTTTCCAGCAGTAGCAGTAAAACTTCTTAATGTACAACAGGGATGGGCTTTATTTTTTGGAGGGACATCATTACTTATTATGGTTGGAGTAGCTATAGATACTGTACAACAAGTAAATTCATATCTATTGAATAGACATTATGATGGATTAATGAAAACTGGTAAAAACAGAAAAGCAGTAGCATAATGGCAAAGCAACCCGCAATAGAACAAGATGGAAGCATTATCGAAGCATTGTCTAACGCAATGTTTAGAGTAGAATTAGAAAATGGTCACGTAGTGACAGCACACATATCTGGTAAAATGCGTATGCATTATATAAAATTATTGCCAGGAGATAAAGTTAAATTAGAGATGAGTCCTTATGATTTATCAAAGGCTCGTATCACCTATAGATATTAAATAAATTATATTGTAATTTATTTAAGATTTTTTCTGTAATTTTGCAGGCTGAAAATCTAGTTATCAATTTCTTCTAATTAGAAGATAGTATATAAAAATAAGATCAATGTATAATGAATAAATATATTGGTTGTGTCAAATATTTTTTTGGTTATAAATTAGTAATCAAAAAACTTTAAGAAAGTAACAGATGAAAGTTAGAGCATCAATAAAAAAGAGAAGTGCAGAGTGTAAAATTGTACGTAGAAAAGGAAGACTATACGTAATCAATAAAAAAAATCCTAGATTTAAACAAAGACAAGGATAAAACAAGACATAAATCATTAGTAATTTAGTAGTTAGATGAATCTGTTTGAAATAGAAATGTTTAGGATTCTAACAACTAAAAACTAACAACTAGAAACTAAAAAAAATATGGCAAGAATTGCAGGGGTAGATATACCTAAACAAAAACGTGGAGTTATAGCATTAACCTATATCTTCGGAATTGGTAGAAGTAGAGCAAAAGAAATATTGGCTACTGCCAAAGTAGATGAAAGTATAAAAGTTTCTGATTGGGATGACGATCAGATCGGTCGTATCCGTGAAGCTGTAGGGATTTACACTATTGAAGGAGAATTACGTTCTGAAGTACAATTGAATATTAAACGTTTAATGGATATTGGGTGCTACAGAGGAATACGTCACAGATCAGGATTACCTCTTAGAGGACAACGTACTAAGAATAATTCTAGAACGCGTAAAGGAAGAAGAAAAACTGTTGCTAACAAGAAAAAAGCAACTAAATAATATAAATTGATGTTAGTACCTAGTATTTAGATGTTAGATAAACTATCTGATCTAAACAAAAATTAGATAAAATGCTAACCACTAATTACTAAAACTGAATACTAAAAATATGGCAAAATCAACTTCAAAAAAACGTAAAGTAATTGTCGAATCAGTAGGAGAAGCTCACGTAACAGCTTCTTTTAACAACATTATTGTATCGTTAACTAATAAGAAAGGAGATGTTATCTCTTGGTCATCTGCGGGTAAAATGGGATTTAGAGGTTCTAAGAAGAATACCCCTTATGCTGCTCAGCTAGCTGCAGAAGATGCTGCAAAAGTAGCAATCGAAGCAGGATTAAAAAAGGTAAAGGTATACGTTAAAGGACCAGGTAATGGTAGAGAATCTGCAATACGTTCTCTTCATAATTCGGGAATAGAAGTTTCTGAAATCATTGATGTAACTCCAATGCCTCATAATGGATGCCGTCCTCCAAAAAGAAGAAGAGTATAATTATCAAATCTTGAATCTGACTAACAACTATTGTAGTTAGATTTGTTTTGATTTTTTTTAAATAAATAAGTAATCTAAAAAGAGGGCTAAATGATTATCGAAGGACAGAGACCTTAATTCATAATTACCTCACTAATTTAATACAAGAAAATGGCAAGATATACTGGTCCAAAAACTAAAATCGCTCGTAAATTTGGACAAGCGATATTCGGAGACGATAAGTCATTCGAAAAAAGAAATTACCCTCCAGGACAACACGGGAATAATAGACGTAGAGGTAAAAAAAGTGAATATGCAATCCAATTAATGGAAAAGCAAAAAGCTAAATTTACCTATGGTATTTTAGAAAGACAATTCCGTAATATGTTCGAAAAAGCAACACGTGCCCAAGGAATTACAGGTGAAGTATTACTCCAGTTATGTGAATCAAGACTGGATAATGTAGCTTTTAGAATGGGATTAGCTAATTCTCGTAGAGGAGCTAGACAGCTAGTTTCTCATAGACACATTACTGTAAATGGACAGTTGGTAAACATACCTTCATATCAACTAAAACCAGGTGATGTTGTTGGTGTTAGAGAAAAATCTAAATCATTAGAAGTGATAAAGAATTCTCTAGCCAATAATAGCAAAGTATATGAATGGATTACTTTTAATAACGAAACAAGACAAGGTACTTATGTATCTGTTCCGGGAAGAATTCAGATTCCAGAAAACATTAATGAACAATTCATAGTCGAATTATATTCGAAGTAATAACTCTAAGAAGAAACAATAATATGGCAATATTAAATTTTCAGAAGCCCGATAAAGTTATCATGATCGACTCTAGTGAGTTTGATGGTAAATTCGAATTTAGACCATTAGAACCAGGGTATGGATTAACAGTTGGTAACGCTTTACGAAGAGTTTTGCTATCTTCTTTAGAGGGATTCGCTATAACTTCTTTAAGAATAGAAGGTGTAGACCACGAGTTTTCTACAATTTCTGGCGTAGTAGAAGATGTAACAGAGATAATTCTTAATCTCAAGCAAATACGTTTTAAGCGTCAAATAGAAGATATAGATAATGAATCAGTAACAGTTTCTATATCTGGCCAAGAAAAATTGACTGCTGGTGATTTTCAGAAATTCATTTCAGGTTTTCAAGTATTGAATCCTGATTTGGTGATCTGCAATATGGATAAAAAAGTTGCACTTAATTTAGAAATTACTATAGAAAAGGGTAGAGGTTATGTGCCAGCAGAAGAAAATAAAAAAACAAATGCTCCTATAGGAACCATTTTTACAGATTCAATATATACTCCAATAAAAAATGTGAAGTATAGTATTGAGAATTATCGTGTAGAACAAAAGACTGACTATGAGAAATTAATTTTTGAAATAGTAACAGATGGCTCTATACATCCTAAAGATGCATTGACTGAAGCAGCAAAAATATTGATTCACCACTTTATGTTATTCTCTGATGAGCGTATCACTTTAGAGGCTGATGAAATTGCACAGACTGAAACATATGATGAAGAATCATTACATATGAGACAGTTGTTAAAAACTAAATTAATTGACATGGATCTTTCTGTGAGAGCACTCAATTGTTTAAAAGCAGCAGAAGTTGATACATTAGGAGACTTAGTATCATACAATAAAAATGACTTGATGAAATTCCGTAATTTTGGTAAGAAATCTTTAACTGAGTTAGAAGAACTCGTAAATGTTAAAGGTCTTAATTTTGGAATGGATCTTTCTAAGTATAAATTAGATAAAGACTAATACATCATATTTTGATCTCCACATGAGGTGGATTGAGCAAGATGATGAGTAAATAAAAATGTCATGAGACACGGAAAAAAAGTAAATCACCTAGGTAGAAAAACCGCTCATCGTAAATCGATGTTAGCTAATATGGCTTGTTCTCTAATAGAACACAAGAGAATTAATACTACAGTTGCAAAAGCAAAAGCGTTAAAGCAATTTGTAGAACCATTAGTAACTAAATCAAAAGTAGATACTACACATAATCGTCGTATCGTATTTAGTAAATTGCGTAACAAATATGCGGTGACTGAACTATTTAGAGATGTAGCTGTTAAGGTAGGCGACAGGCCAGGAGGATATACTAGAATTATTAAATTAGGAAACCGTCTGGGAGATAATGCAGATATGGCAATGATCGAATTGGTAGATTATAATGAGCTGTACAATGCAGGGAAGCCAGCTAAAAAGAAATCGACACGAAGAGGAAGAAGAAGTAAAAGTGGATCAACACCACCTGTAGCCCCAGCTACAGAAACTACTAATTCTGAAGAAGAATAAATGACAATAGTTATTTAACATAATTGAAAAGGATAAACGTTCGTCGTTTATCCTTTTTTTTTGGATATATTAAAAATATTGATTTCTAAATAATACCATATTATTTTTATCATTTTTGGAATAGTATTATAAATAATTTAGTATACATTAAAATCGTAATCTCACATTATTAAATTTTTAAAAGAATGAAATATCAATCTCGAAAAAAAGCTATTGTTTTATTAGCAGACGGAACTATTTTTTATGGAAAAGCGATAGGAAAAGAAGGAACAGTATTTGGCGAAGTTTGTTTTAATACAGGAATGACTGGATATCAAGAAATTTTCACAGATCCATCATATTATGGGCAATTAATGGTTGCTACTAATGCGCATATTGGAAATTATGGTACTAATGAAGAAGAGATAGAATCTGATTCTATTAAAATAGCAGGACTTATTGTAAAAAATTTTAGTTTTGAGTTCTCAAGAATTTTGGCAGATAGTTCTCTTCAAGAATTTTTAGAAAAACACAATTTATTGGCTATCTCAGATGTGGATACACGTGCTTTAGTAAGTTATATTAGAGATCATGGAGCAATGAATGCATTGATATCTACAGAGATAGATGATATAGAATCATTAAAAAAGAAACTAGCTGCTGTACCAGATATGAAAGGGCTAGAATTAGCCTCAAAAGTATCTACAACAAAACCATATTTTTTTGGAGACCCTAATGCCACATATAAAATTTCGGCTTTAGATATTGGAATTAAAAAGAATATACTTCGTAATCTAGCTGCGAGAGACGCATACATAAAGGTATTCCCTTATAATGCTACTTTTGAAGATATGAGCGGTTGGGAACCAGATGGATACTTTCTTTCTAATGGACCGGGAGATCCTGAGCCATTAACACAAGCCATAGCTACCGCAAAAGAAATTATTAAAAGAGATCTTCCATTATTTGGGATTTGTCTTGGACATCAAGTGATTGCATTAGCTAATGGAATTAGCACCTACAAGATGCATAATGGACACCGAGGGATAAACCACCCTGTAAAAAACCTTATTACTGGTAAGGGAGAGATTACATCTCAGAATCATGGGTTCGCAATTAATAGAGAACAAACAGAGGCTCATACAGCGGTAGAAATTACTCACATACATCTAAATGATGATACAGTAGCCGGAATTAGATTAAAAAACAAGAATTGTTTTTCAGTACAATATCATCCTGAGGCTAGTCCTGGACCAAATGATGCGACCTATTTATTTGATCAGTTTATCAACAATATTAAAAATCAAGAAGTAGAAGCCTAAAAACAGTTATTTTATGGAAACCTTTAACTCGATGATGTAAATAATAATCTATAACGTTATAGTTGATAACTTGTGAGAATATTAAGAGATGATCAGTAAATTAAGAGGTTTTCGAAGGTATTAGAATTTATCGGTTTCGTATATTGCGCAGAAGTAAAATATCCAACATAAACAAAGTAAAAACAATGAGTATAATTATCAATATTCACGCCAGACAGATTTTAGATTCGCGTGGTAATCCTACAGTAGAAGTTGATGTAATTACTGAAAATGGTGTCCTAGGAAGAGCTGCAGTACCATCTGGAGCATCAACAGGAGAGCACGAAGCTGTAGAATTGCGAGATGGAGGTAGTGATTATATGGGTAAAGGAGTTAGCAAAGCAGTAGAAAATGTAAATACGATACTGGCAGAAGAATTATTAGGATTTTCTGTTTTTGATCAAAACCTATTAGATCATACAATGATCAATCTAGATGGGACACCTAACAAATCTAAATTAGGAGCAAATGCCATATTAGGAGTTTCTCTAGCAGCAGCAAAAGCAGCAGCTAATGAATTAAATATGCCATTATATAGATATGTAGGAGGAGTAAGCGCTAATACGCTTCCTGTTCCGATGATGAATATTATTAATGGAGGTTCGCATAGTGATGCTCCAATCGCATTCCAGGAATTTATGGTTATGCCTGTAAAAGCAAAAAACTTTACACATGCTATGCAAATGGGAACAGAAATATTTCATAACCTTAAAAAAGTGCTTCACGATCGTGGACTAAGTACCGCAGTTGGTGATGAAGGAGGTTTTGCACCTACCTTAGACGGGACAGAAGATGCGCTAGACTCGATTGCATTAGCGGTAGAGAAAGCAGGGTATAAACTAGGAGATGATGTTATGGTAGCGTTAGATTGTGCAGCTGCAGAGTTTTATGTAGATGGGAAATATGACTATACTAAGTTTGAAGGTGATAAAGGAGTAGTTCGTACTAGTGAACAGCAAGCTGATTACCTAGCAGAACTCGCATCTAAATATCCTATTATTTCTATAGAAGATGGGATGGATGAAAATGATTGGGAAGGTTGGAAATATCTAACGGATAAGATTGGAGATACAGTACAGTTGGTCGGAGACGATTTATTTGTTACCAATGTAGAGAGACTGTCTAGAGGAATCGAGAATAACATAGCTAATTCAATTCTTATCAAAGTTAATCAGATAGGTACACTTACAGAAACAATTGCAGCAGTCAATATGGCACATAATGCTGGATATACATCAGTGATGTCTCATAGATCTGGAGAAACAGAAGATAATACTATTGCAGATCTTGCTGTAGCACTAAACACAGGTCAGATTAAAACTGGTTCAGCTTCGCGAAGCGATAGAATGGCAAAGTATAATCAGCTATTAAGAATAGAAGAAGAATTGGGTATAGTTGCCTACTATCCAAAAGAAAAAGCTTTTAAAATTAAAAGATAATTTTTTTTGAGATTACAATTTGTACACATTTTCACCTTAATTTAAGGTTGATAAACGAGGATTAATTATAAATTCTCGTTTTTTTTATGGACAAAACTAAAGTCAATTGTAAGGCTAAAATAGATCTTACGATTAATACTATCTTAACACTATATTTTGTAATTTTGCAATACATATTATAACAGTAAAATTCTAAATAATCATATGTCAAAAATAGCTACGTTAGAAATCGACGGTACTACTTATGAGTTTCCAATCATAGAAGGAACAGAAAAGGAATTAGGAATAAATATCAAATCTCTTAGAGGAGCAACTGGTGGAATTACTACACTTGATCCTGGATATAAAAATACAGGAAGTTGTGAGAGTGCAATTACTTTTCTAGATGGAGAAAAAGGAATTCTAAGATATCGAGGATATGCTATAGAAGATTTGGCGGATAAAGCAGATTTCCTAGAGGTAGCTTACTTATTAATTTTTGGACAGCTACCTACTGCAGAGCAGTTGGATAAGTTTGATAAAGACATAAAAGAAGAATCTCACGTAGAGGAAGATATGAAGAAGATTCTTGATGGGTTTCCTAAAAGCGCACACCCTATGGGAGTGTTATCATCCTTAACAAGTGCTTTAATTGCATTTAATCCAGGTTCTGTCGATGTAGACTCTGAAGAAGAGATGTATAATGCTATTGTTAAAATAATGGCTAAGTTCCCTGTATTGGCAGCTTGGACTATGAGAAAGCGAAAAAGCTTACCATTAGATTATGGAGATAGTTCGCTGGGATATGTAGAGAATTTGCACAAAATGATGTTTTCTAGACCTAATAAGGCCTATGAGGCTAATAAAATTGTGAATGATGCATTAGATAAATTACTGATCTTACACGCTGATCATGAGCAAAACTGTTCTACATCTACTGTTAGGATAGTTGGGTCTTCTCACGCTGGATTATTTGCTTCACTATCAGCAGGTATTTCTGCCTTATGGGGACCACTTCATGGGGGGGCAAATCAAGCTGTGATAGAAATGTTGGAAGCTATAAAAACAGATGGAGGCGATACGGCAAAATATATCAATAAAGCTAAAGATAAATCAGACTCATTTCGATTAATGGGATTTGGTCATAGAGTATATAAAAATTTTGATCCACGTGCTAAAATCATAAAAGTATCTGCAGATGAAGTGCTTGGAGATCTAGGGATAGAAGACCCTGTATTAGATATTGCCAAAGGTTTGGCTAAAGTTGCACTAGAAGATGAATATTTTATACAAAGAAAATTATACCCTAATGTTGATTTCTACTCAGGGATTATATATAGAGCATTAGGAATACCTACAGAGATGTTTACCGTTATGTTTGCGTTAGGAAGATTGCCAGGTTGGATTGCGCAATGGAGAGAAATGCGTCTACGTAAAGAACCTATAGGTAGACCCAGACAAATATATATTGGAGAGACTTTTAGACCCTTTAAGGCTATCTCAGAAAGATAAAAAAATAAGATTAACTGTTATATAAAGGATTTTGAAGTACTTCAAAATCCTTTTTTTATGAAATTATCAATATCGAGTGTCGTTAGGGGTTATAATTTAAATATTTGATAAAAAAATCAATATTTTTTTCAGATAAAATTAATATTTATATTGTGTCTTACTATATTTGTTACGTGAGTTTACTGCTAAAGAAAATTAATATTTTTTTGTTGTAGTATACCTAACTAGCGGTAAACAGAGAATAAAAATTAAGAATAGCAAATGCGGTGAGATGAGAAAAAGAACGTTTTATTCCAGTAAATTTAAAAGATAAATGAGTTCAACCTAGTTTATCAATGTCGTTACCTTAAGTTCAAAAAACATCTATTTTGTCACACTGAGCCTGTCGAAGTGGAATCAAAAACGAAGGTTAGGGTGGTCTTCGACAAGCTCAGACTGACAATGATAAAGCTTAACTTAACGACATCACCCAGTTTATACATTGGGACTTCGTCAAGAGGCTTTCAAATACAATAAACACTGATGTTTTCTTAATTTTAGAGTAGCATCGTTACGGTTATAGTAAAAAAAACATAGTGAAACGATAGTGTTTGCAGCAGTTGAAAGATGGAATAGATTTCCTAATGAATAAAACGGGTTCAATATTGATTTACTGTAAAATCTAAAACATGTGTTTAGACTTGTAGAAATAGATAAAATCATATATCGCATATAGTTGTCTAGGTGTGAATTACTATATAATTTTAAGAATATTTAAAAAATATACGATTGAAACTAAATATTAAAAACGAAATCTCAAGACTAAGAGCAGTCGTTCTTGGTACAGCCAGAAGTGTTGGACCAATTCCAACCATAGAGGAGGCGTATGACCCTAAATCTATAGAGCACATTAAAGCAGGAACCTATCCTAAAGAAAAGGATATGATTGCAGAAATGGAAATTGTAGCTAGTGTTTTTGAAAAATATGATGTTAAAGTATTCAGACCAGAAGTAATAAAGGATTGTAATCAGATTTTTACCAGAGATATAGGGCTGGTAATAGAAGATAAATTTATTAAGTCTAATATTCTTCCTGATAGAGAAAAAGAAATAGAAGCAATTCAATATATAATAGATGAGATACACCCTGATAATATACGAGTAGCTCCATCTGATAATATACATTTTGAAGGAGGAGATATTATACTACATAACGATCATATTTTTATAGGAACTTATACAGGAGATGATTATAGTGATTGTATTGTAGCTAGAACTAATTTAAAAGGAGTGGAATATATAAAATCACTATATCCTGATAAAAAAGTAAAAGCTTTTGATCTCAATAAATCTATGAAAGACCCTAGAGATAATGCATTGCATTTAGATTGTTGTTTTCAACCCGTGGGAAAAAATAAAGCTATAATTCATAAAGAAGGATTTAGAAACCCCTTGGATTATCAATATTTAGTTGATTATTTTGGGACAGAAAACCTTTTTCATATCAGTAAAGAAGAAATGTATCATATGAACTCTAATATCTTTTCAATTGCTGAAGATATTGTGATTTCTGAAAAAAATTTTCATCGATTAAACAATTGGCTTCGTAGTATGGATATGATTGTAGAAGAAGTACCTTATGCAGAAATTGCAAAACAAGAAGGATTATTACGATGTTCTACAATGCCCTTGATAAGAGATTATTAATAGGTAATAGCATTGTTATCGATATAATGATTAATAGGAAGAGATGAACCAAATAACAAACACAATAATAATGATTCGTCCAGCAAAATTTAGGATGAATGAACAAACTGCTATCAATAATTATTATCAAAACTCTGGCGATATATCAATTGCAGAGGCTACTAATAAAGCACAGCAAGAGTTTGATGCTTTTGTAAAAACATTAACCGATAAAGGGGTGCATATTATTATAATTGATGATATATTAGAAAATGACACTCCAGATTCTATTTTTCCTAATAATTGGATTTCTTTCCATGAAAATGGAAATATTGGATTATACCCCATGTTTGCTATAAATAGACGCAGAGAACGCCGTCCAGAAATATTAGACAGAATCGAAGAATCTGGGTTTAGGATAAAAAATGTTATTGATTATACAGCTGCAGAGGAAGAAGAAATCTTTTTAGAAGGTACTGGAAGTATCATATTAGATAGAGAAAATAGAAAAGCGTATTGTGCATTATCTCCGAGAGCAGATGAAGAATTATTTATAGAATTTTGTGAAGATTTCGAATATACTCCTGTGATTTTTTCGGCATATCAAACAGTAGATGGTGATAGACTCCCAATTTATCATACTAATGTAATGATGAGTATTGGAGAAACACTAACTGTAGTGTGTTTAGATGCTATTGATGATAAAAAGGAACGAAAGAACCTTGTCAATCATTTAAAAAATGATCATAAAACAATCATATCAATTACCGAAGAGCAGGTAAATAATTTTGCAGGAAATATGTTACAGGTTATTGGAGCTAATGGCGATAGATATATGGTAATGTCTACAGCTGCTTACAATAGCTTAACTACACATCAGATAAATACTATAGAGCAACATTGCTCAATTATACATAGCGATCTCGGAACGATAGAAAAGCTAGGAGGAGGGAGTGCCCGATGTATGATGGCAGAAGTTTTTCTACCTAAAAATTAATATTGGCTACACTTTGAGTTTAGGATACTAAAAATAGCCTTATTTAAAATCAAATATCTAGAAGTGATATCTTTTAATTATTTTTGAAATGGATTAACAAGATTATTATGCTTTCTAAGAAGACTAAATATGGATTAAAGGCACTTACATATATCGCAAGAAAAAATTGCGAACATCCAGTTTTGATATCTGAAATAGCTAAAAGTGAGAACATTTCTCAGAAATTTTTGGAAAGTATATTATTGACTTTAAGGAAAAATGGTTTTTTAGGATCTAAAAAAGGAAAGGGAGGAGGGTATTATCTCATTAAATCACCAATAGATATATCCATGGCATCTGTAATTAGAGTCTTAGAAGGCCCTATTGCTATGTTGCCCTGTGTAAGCCTAAATTTTTACGAAAAATGTAATGATTGCCCAGATGAGGATGCCTGTACGGTACATGAATTAATGATAGAAGTTAGAGATAATACATTAAAAGTTTTAGAAAATAGGACTTTAAAAGATTTTATAAAAAAATAAATGAAACAGCTTACTCTTTGACTCTTTTGTATTTATAGGGTTCTTGAATTTTACCCCAAACTTGCTTTGATTCACTATCATACCCTCTATCCCAAGATGTTATCTTGTCATTAGCGATAATTATAGTACTCGTAATATAAGTTATATTTTCTCTAATAGTACTCATACAAGTACCAATATCAGTTTTGCCGTGATAGATAGAAGAGGTTTTTTTCTTAAAATATAAATTGCAACCAAGTTTAATCTTAAGATGATTAATAGTCAATTGCTCAAAAATTGATGGATTTTTCCAACCATTCTTATACGTCTCCTGATTAGTTATAACATAGTTTGTAGTCATAATAGAATTGGAATCACTTTTTTTGATTTCAATAACCCTTTGAGTATATACTTTTGTAGGGTCATTAGAGAGGTATAATTCTTGATATACCCAATATCCCTTAGCTTCTTTCCAGATTTGTATATTCTTAAGCGTTATATCTTGATATCCAGATTGATTTTTCGCTTGCTCTTCAGATGTAAAAGTACCTTGAAATAGATTTGTAAACTGTTGTAGCTCTAGATCAAGGTTTTTTTTGGGCTCACATCCAAAAATAAAAATTATAAAAAGCAATAATAATCTATACATGTATCTTTTATAATAGCAAATTTTTAGTTTACAAAATACGTAATTTATCGTATAAATAAAACCATTCATCTTGTTTTTTTAGCTTGTCTTACAACATTTCTGATCATGCCTCCAAAGATAAAATAATGAAAAGGCACCATCATATACCAGTATATTCTGCCCCAAATACCTCTCGGTCTAAATGTAGCAGTTTGGTGTAGGATATTATTTTGATCAATATCAAATTCTAACCAAGCTTCTCCCGGAACTCTCATTTCTGCAAACAATAATAGACGTTTTTCTTTTTTGTCTGCAACAAGAACTCTCCAAAAATCTAATGCATCTCCAGAATAAATTTTATTGGGATGTGTTCTTCCTCTGCGTAGTCCTACCCCGCCAAATATTTTATCTACATACCCTCTAATTTTCCACATCCAATCTCCATAATACCAACCTGTATCTCCTCCAATTGCCCAGATAGTATCCATAACTTGCTCTATATTTTTTATTTTCATAGATTTTTTATCTGTTAGGCATCCTTTTTTAGGCACAGTAATATATTTCTGGATATTTTGTTTAAAACGGCCACTAACCATAGAGTCTTTCCAGCTAGAAACTACTTGATTTTGTTCGATTTTGATAAAAGCTAATTCTAATGCTTTTATATAGCGCATAGGAGTAATACCTACTATTTCTGGGAGTTGATTTTTTCTTGCGATGACAGGAATTTTCATGCTATCTACAAGATTAAGTGCTAGTTTGTATGAAGTAGAAGTCACAAAATACAACCAGTACGAAGATAATTTTGGAGTCATTAACGGTAATGTAATGATAAATAATCTAATCCCTCTTACTCTAGCATATTGATATAGCATTTCTTTATATGTTAAAATATCGGGGCCACTTATATCAAAAGATTGGTTATAACATTTTTCGTTTTTTAATACTCCAGTCATAAAACTAAGTACATCTCTAATAGCAATAGGTTGTGTTTGAGTTGCAACCCATCTTGGAGTAATCATAACAGGTAGTTTTTCACATAGATCTCTAATGATTTCAAAAGAAGAACTACCAGAACCAACAATAATTCCTGATCGTAATACTGTGAGCTTATAATTCCCTTTATACAAGATTTCTTCTACATTTTTTCTTGACCATAAGTGTTTTGATAAATTTTTTTCATTGACAATGCCGCTGAGATAGATTACTTGTTTGATATTTGTTAAAGCTACATAAGTATTAAAATTCTGGGCAGAGGTTTCTTCTTTTTTATCAAAATCAGAAGTTGATGAGCTCATAGAGTGGATGAGATAGTATGCCACATCAATATTTTTAGGTAAGATATTAGCAACAGGAGTTTCCAGAAAATCAATCTCTACGATAGAAACCTTTTCTACCATTTCTGGATCAATTGCGAGTCGACCTTTGTCTCTTACACAACAAATGACATCGTGACCAGAATTTAATAATAGAGGTAATAATCTCATGCCAATGTAGCCATTAGCACCTGTGAGTAATATCCGCATTTTTTTTAGCTAAAAGATACGGAAATCATATGAATAGGAGATGATGGGATGTATATTTCTAGTATCTTTGCAGCTTGATTTTTATCATATATACAATTTAACACAATGACACTACAGCACATTATTTCTGAAAAGGTAAAAACAGCTATTAGAGAGTTATATCAAGCTGACTTGCAATCCGTAGAACTGCAAGGTACTCGTAAGGAGTTTGAAGGAGACATTACAATAGTTGTTTTCCCTATGTTGAAGGTTGTAAAAGGAAATCCAGTTCAAATAGGTGAAACTATTGGAAAATATCTGGTTAACAATGTAGAAGAAGTAACTTCTTTTAATGTAGTAAAAGGTTTTTTAAATCTAGTAATAGATGATCAGTATTATATAAACTTCTTTGCTAGTGTTAAGAATACTAAGAATTATGGTTTTGTAACACCAAAAGAAGAGGATAAAGCAATAATGGTGGAGTATTCATCCCCTAATACGAATAAGCCATTACATTTGGGGCATATCAGAAATAATTTATTAGGATATGCTGTTGCAGAAATTATCAAAGCTAGTGGCAAAAAAGTATACAAAACTCAGATTATTAATGATAGAGGGATTCATATCTGTAAGAGTATGGTTGCTTGGCAAAAGTATGGCGAGGGGCAGACTCCAGCATCTACTGGCCTAAAAGGTGATAAATTAATAGGGAATTATTATGTAAAATTTGATCAGGAGTATAAAAAACAAATTAAAATACTGATTGATGAAGGTAAAACCACTGAAGAAGCAAAAAAGGAGGCTCCTATACTTATTGAAGCTCAAGAAATGCTACGTAAATGGGAGACAGGAGATCAAGAAGTTGTGAGCTTATGGAAGACCATGAATGAGTGGGTATATGAAGGATTTGAACAAACATATAAGGCACTCGGAGTAGATTTTGATAGTTATTATTATGAAAGTAAGACTTATTTATTAGGAAAAGATATCATCCAGGAAGGCATAAAAAAAGGAGTGTTTTTTAAAAAAGAAGATGGTTCTGTATGGTGTGATCTTACTGATGAAGGACTAGACGAAAAAATTGTATTGCGTAGTGACGGTACAGCTGTATATATTACCCAGGATATCGGTACAGCCATACAGCGTGTAACAGATAATCAAGATATTGGAGGGATGATCTATACTGTTGGGAATGAACAGGATTATCATTTTAAAGTCTTATTTCTGATCCTTAAAAAATTAGGATATGATTGGTCATCATACTTGCATCACTTGAGTTATGGGATGGTAGATCTACCTAGTGGTAAAATGAAAAGTAGAGAAGGTACTGTAGTAGATGCGGATGAACTAATGGAAGAGATGAAAGCAGCAGCAGCAGAAGCATCAAAAAGCAAAGGGAAATTAGAAGGCTATTCAGAGGATGAAAAACAACATATTTATAGCATTGTTGGTTTAGGTTCTCTTAAGTATTATATACTTAAGGTAGATCCTAAAAAAAGAATTTTATTTAATCCAGAAGAATCCGTAGATCTTCATGGGAATACGGGTTCTTTTATACAATATACCTATGCTCGTATACAAGCTATCTTACGTAGAGCAGATTTTGATAGTACTATTGATATTCATAAGAAAATAACACTAGATCCGAGAGAAAAAGAATTAATCAAATTAGTAGAAATATATCCACAAACTATCCAGCAAGCAGCAAAAGATTTAAGCCCAGCGATTATTGCTAATTATGTATATGACTTGGTAAAAGCTTATAACTCTTTTTTTCAGAATGTATCAATTTTTGGAGCTGACTCCGAAAATGAAAAAATATTTAGAGTACAACTATCTAATACAGTAGGAGTCACTATTAAATCTGCACTAGGATTATTAGGGATTGATGTGCCAGAACGCATGTGATATGATGATTTGTTTGTAATTTAACTACCCATTTACTTCGAAATTTTTATAGCTTCTTTTTGTGATATATCTAGTGAACTTATTCAGGAGTAGTAAACTATGAAGCATTTTTAATTTTTTTAACATTTTTTTTTATAATTAATAGTTTTATAGTAAATTTGAGAATCACATTGTTTACTTGTCACTTAGGGCTTTTATAATTTGTTTATGGAATATCAGATTTCTAGAGCTACACGCAACGATTTACCATTAATGCAACGTCTTTTTTTTCAGACAGTTACTTTTTTTGGATCTCATATGTTATTTACTGAAGATATCAAGATATATTCTCAATTGAGCAGAGATAAAGAATTGGCAAGCAAAAGAATTACCGAAGACTTTGTTTATAATGCTAAATTAAATGGAGAAATCATAGGCTCTTTTATGTTAAGAAAAGATGGTACTTTGGATTATATCTTTGTACATAAAAGTTACCAAGGAAAAGGTATTGCACGACGCCTATATAAAAAGATAGAAGAAATAGCCAAAGATAATGGTATGACAACCTTAACTACTTTAGTTACTACTAATACAGAATCTTTTTTTAAAAAACTGGGTTTTGAAATAATAAAAAATATCGAAAAAGTAGTTGGAGGCGATGAGGTAATTTGTTATAATGGTATAAAAAACCTTTAGAAATTAAGTCTTACTACTACATTAGGAGTGAAGCCTAGACCAAATTCTTCAATTTTTTCGATCGCATCTTGGTTAGAGATTTTATAGTACTCATTTGTAATATTTTTTTGATCCAAGAGATTCCATATGGATACTCCAGCGAGCATATTTGCTTTTTTTGAAACTTTAAATTTATATGTAGTAGAAACATCAACTCGCATGTAATCTTCTATACGTGTACTATTTGCTTCTACGTAGTTTATTCTATTATTTTCGATAGTATTAGTAGGAGTTGGCTGTGTACTAGGTTTGCCACTATGCCAATTGATACCACCAGAAAATTTTAAGTTTTGTAGATTATAAGCAACAGCTACATTAATAGTATGTCTAATATCAATATTATTAGGAAAATTATTCTCATCTAGGCGATCAAAGTTATAGATATTATCTGCGTAGGAGTAACTAACCCAAGTACTGAAATTTCTAAACCTTTTATTGATAAGAAAATCTATCCCAAAAACCGAATAACTACCGTGAATATTTTCTGGATTACTATTCTCATATCCTGGTTCATATTGATTTTGGAACCCTTGACTTCTAGTAATAATCCCATTTACATCTTTATAATAAAAATCTGTACTAATCAACCAATTATAATGATTATAACTTAATCCTGTAGAGATCTGTTTACTCTTAATTATAGGGATATCTTGGTCATTAGATAGGATCCATCTTCTGTTTTCTATACCCAAAAAATCATTTTGTAAATCAATAACTTGAGAGGTAGTCTGACTTTTGATTTCTCCTAATATCTCTAGCGTAAAGTGGCTAGGAATTTTTTTAAGGAAACTAATTCTTGGTTCTAGCGAAAGGATATCGAACTTATCAAAATAATTAATTCTGAGACCTGCATTAACAATATTTTTTTTTGATTTAGATACGTAGTTCAACTCAGAAAAGAGACTATGCGTTCTCACCACTTCTTTAGTACGTTTTCTAAAGGTAGGGTTGTTTACATCTTGCAGGTTAGAAATACCAGTTTCATTAAATTGATAACCACTTTTTAACAATGAATTAGTGCCAAGTTTTAATGCGGTATTTACCTTTATTCCATTTTCTAGGACATCATTTTCTTGTAATAACCTCTGATCATTTTCTATATCAGAATTAACAGCTTTCAGGC
This sequence comes from uncultured Aquimarina sp., assembly GCA_947493495.1. Taxonomy (GTDB): domain Bacteria; phylum Bacteroidota; class Bacteroidia; order Flavobacteriales; family Flavobacteriaceae; genus Aquimarina. The sequence goes on along the minus strand of CANLRN010000009.1, from coordinate 23,082 downwards.
TATAATTAGTAGCGTAAATTAATAATTCACTTTGGAAATTAGTACTCCAATTTCTTTGATATAAAATACCCCCTGCATTATTATTCTGTGTGATGCTACTTTCTCTAGCAATATTTTCTTGGTTGATGGTAGTGTTTTCTTGGAAAACAAGATCATTACGCATCAATAGCGCATTTACTTTAATAAGATCTTTATCCGTCAATTGATATAACCAACGAATACTTGCATCATAAAAAGAAAATTGATCATCCGAATTGCTACCATTAATTACTTCAGAATCTTGAAAAGCCTTATCAAAAAACTGATTATATGTCGGCGTTTCTAATACTTCATTAATAGAGCGTCTTGCTGCTACCTGTAATGATGATTTATTGTTAATAGGAGTGTCTAAATAACCATCTACACTAATTAAGTTAAGCCCTACACTGGTATCTAGTGTAGTAGCAACTTTATTACTAGTGCTCATAGAAATCACACTAGAAACACCATCGCCATAAACGGCACTAGAACCGTTTTTAGACAACGTAATGTTTTTGGTGAGATATGGGTTAAAAGCAGATATAAGACCAAAAAAATGACTAGATTGATACATTTTTATACCATCCCATAAAATTAGGTTTTGATCATTAGTACCTCCTCTTACATTGATATTTGATATGGTTTCATTGGCACTCAGAATACCTGGTAATGCTTGTATGGTTTGTAGTAAATCAGGTTCTATTAGGCCTGGTAATATCCCAAAATTGTTATAGTCTATGCGTATAGAACCATTAGGTTGTTTATTGATACCCTTTATCAGATAGTTATTTAAGACAATCTGATTTAGGTTTTCTATTTTAGGGACTAAAGTTATTTTTTTACAAGGGGTATCTACTAGCTCTTTTGCAGCGATTTTTTTTGTTTGATAGCCCAAATAATTTATTGTAATGATTTCTTGAGTAGTATCTATTTGGAGTGTAAATATTCCTTTCTCATCACTAATCGTAGATTTACTTTTGCTTTGAATAGACGCATTAGTAATACTCTCATTTTGTATATCGATAAGTATACCACATATTTCAATAGCTATTTTTTTCTTGTTAATAGCAATCGTGTTGTCTTGGAGTTTAGTATAATTAAAAGGGGTGCTCTTTTTTAGATAATTAATGGTTTCTTCTATGTTCACTATAGGGGATAACGGTACTATTAGAATACCTTTTAGATCGTTATCTACATATGAAAAGTTATAATTAAGTTCATTCTGGATTGCGTTTAAAAATGAGATGAGCGATACTGCGTCTTTTCCTGTCTGCGCGAATGTCTGAAAAAGAATAAAAAAGAATAGAGTATATAAAACGAGGATTTTAGTTTTGATCACTCTTTATACAGGGTTATATTTTTGTTAGTAATCGAATATTTTAATTGCATCGGAATGGTTATAGACTTTAATGCAGTTTCAATATCGAAATGTACAAAATTACCTGTAAAAAGAATAGACTTATCAATATTTTTTGTAGTGATAGGCAGCCCATATTGCCATTCAAGCTCTTGTAGAACTTTTTCATATGGAGTACTGTAAAAAACACTTCGATTTGTAAGCCATTGAGGTTTTTCTTGCTCTTTCAGGCTACCTTCGACAATCTTATCTGCTGACATTTCAATTAGATCTCCTTCTTTGAGATATTTTATAACATCATTATAAGATACACTTACTACACCTTCATAACAAGTAACTTTTAGATAGTTATCTCGTTGTTTCACATTAAACTTAGTTCCGAGTACACTAATGACTCCTCTGGTTGTATACACATCGAATTTCTGCCCTTTGGCTACTTTAAAAAAAGCTTCGCCGTCAAGCGTTATTTTGCGATTGTTTTTCCAGTCTGATTTATTATAACTTAGTGATGATAATGCATTCATTTCTACGACAGAAGCATCAGGCAATTCTATGCTTGTATTTTCTGAAGCTAAAGTTTGTATGCGGGTATTATACTCTTTTACAAAAGAAAAATAAAGGCCTATTCCGAGAACTAAAATGGCCGCTATTCTCATTAAAACTTTAGGGTAAGAGATAATAGTAGCGCGTTTTTGATTTTTTGGTACGAGCTTATCCTTAAGGGTAAGAATAGCTTCTTCGGACTTGTAATCCGGAGCTTTAAACTTGGTAGCAGCACGAGATATTTTCACATAAGAATCAAAGACATCTAATTGCTCAAACGCCTCTGATTCCTGCTTAGTGAGTTGCTGATTGTTTAACCACTTGATAATAAGATCTTCCTTTTTCATAACAAGATTCTTAACTATATAACAATTATGAGATGAGAATTCCTACCTGCTTGTAAGTTTTTTTATATCCCATCGATATCTTTTCGTAATTTTTCTAAGGCTCCATAGATTCTTTTTTCTACAGCTTTCCTAGATATACCTAGCATTTCTGCAATTTCTTTATGTCTTTTCCCTTCAATTCTGTTAAGTAAAAATGCTACTCGTTGCGCTTCAGAAAGCTTGGCAAGTGCTCTTTGATATTTTTGAAGATATTCTTTCTCTTCTAAAATGAATTGAGGACTTTCATTAGTTTTATCAGTATTATCCTGTTGCTGATATTTTAATTTTACAACATTATGTTTGATTTGATTTAAGGATAAGTTATTGGCTACGGTAAAAAGAAAGCTTTTTGCTTTGTGTAATGAAACCTTATTGCAATTGTCCCATAATTTTATAAATGCCTCTTGAACTTGATCTTTTGGATTGCTATCAGGCCCATATTTATAATATATAAAATCGTGTAAGTTTTTAGAATGTTTTTTGAAAATTTCAGAAAATAATTTTTCTTCACAGACATTCTCAAATAGATCTTTAGGCATTTTTGTAATTTTGTCTAAAAATAAAAAAAACATCTGCAAAGTAGGAATTTTAGTGTTTATATTGTTATATATATAAAAACGACGACTTTATGAAAATAATGGGAAAAATTTCAAAATATGCGTGGTATTTGATGTTGTGCTTGATGGTGTTATTTAGTTCATGTCAGAAAGAAGAAAGTGAATTTATAAGTCCAGACAATGATACTACTATCCCAAGATCATCTTTGTTATCCACGTTAATGAAAAATGTGTTAACACACGATGGATCATTTGATGATGTAGTAGATAAAGGGAATTGTTATAGTATAAAACTGCCTTACACTATACGATTAAATGGAAGACAAAAACGCCTTTCAGCTGTAGAAGATTATGTAGATATTGTTTCGTCTGATGCAGTAGTCATTAATTTTCCTGTAACCATTACTTTTCATGATTATGTAGAGATGGTGATCAATAATAAACAAGAGTTAGATAGAATTTCTAGGAGATGTGCCTCTGATGATAATGATATAGAGTGTATAGACTTTGTTTATCCATTTAGGTTATCAACGTTTAATCCTACTACAAATAGTTTACAGACTACAGATGCAATACATGATCAGCAATTATTTAATTTGATGAAAAACTTGCCAGAGCAGACACTAGTTTCTATCAATTACCCCATTGATCTTCTCTTACACAATGGTACAACTAAGATGGCTACTCACAATACAGAACTACAAGAAGAAATTTTGGAGTATGCTAATTCTTGTGATGAAAATGACTAAGTCGTAGTCGTAGTGTCTTCTGATCAGAAATACAACATCATCAAATTTGTATCTCTTTGTAAAAGTCCAGATTACTAGCAAAACACAATTTTTAGAAGTCTGATGCAATGTACACAAAATTATAAGTTGGGCAAATCCTATTTTTTTGCAGAATTTTTTAAGATTTTTAGTATAAACTCATTTAAGGTTTTTCGCTTAAATCAAAAAACCTTAAATGAGATCTATAATATCTACTTCAAAAATCTTTTTTTTGTAAAAATTATCTTTTTATGACCAGATACTAAGTATGACGATACTCTAATTTTTTTAACAACAAATTCAAGATATTTTCAGTACAATTTTCATGGGTAATTGAGAGTATCACTACTTTAAATTATATTTTTTCGTACTTATTTTTTGTTTATTCTTTTTGTAAATTGAGTAAACAAAAAGTTAAAAAAATACTAAAATCAATTTTGAGGGTTCGAGTTTTGTTTTGTGAATTGTTTAATCATTGAACAACAAAATAATTGATACCATGAAAAATTTCTTCAAAAAAGCATTATTAATAGTTTTTGTAATCTCAATCGCTTCTTGTAGCGATGATGATGATACTTCATTTGTTGCAGATACTATGACAATTGCAGATTTTGTTTCTGATAATGCAGACTATAGCTTATTATTAGAAGCACTACAAAAAACAGGATTAGATGTAACATTAAACGGAACTGGAACATTTACTGTCTTTGCACCTAATAATGATGCATTCACTGCGTTTCTCAATGGAGCTACTTTAGATGATGTTCCTACCGAAGTACTAGAACAGGTACTGTTAAACCATGTTTTAGGAACTACTGTAACATCTGGTAATTTGTCGACAGCTTATGTTTCTAATCTCGCTACCGAAACGACAAGTGGTGCAAATATAAGTATGTATATAAATACTTCTAATGGGGTAACAATTAATGGTACATCTACAGTGACAATGGCAGATATTATGACTGATAATGGAGTGATACATGCTGTTGATGAGGTTATAGCATTGCCAACTATGTTAACGTTTATCGCATTAGATAGTAGTTTGTCTTCGTTAGCATCAGTGGCTACTAACACAATGGGATTTGATACAGATTTTGAAACAGTTTTAAGTGATCCAGATAGTAAATTAACTGTATTGGCTCCAGATAATGACGCATTTGCTGCTTTGGGTGATATATCTATGGTGCCTGCAGAAACAATAGAACAAATTTTATTAAATCATGTAGGAGCAGGAGTAAATTTGTCTTCGGGCTTAACTACAGGTTATGGAAATACCTTAGCGACTTATGATGGTACTATGGATCCCTTAAGTTTATATATCAATACAGATGGAGGTGTTTCTTTTAATGGAGTTTCTACAGTGACTACACCAGATATCGTAACTTCTAATGGAGTGATACATAAGGTAGATGGGGTAATTGGATTACCATCAATTGTTACTTTTGCAACTGCAGATCCTAACTTTTCTACACTAGTAGATGCATTAACTACTTTGACTCCATCTACAGATTTTGTAAGTATATTAAGTACAATGAATGGAACAGGCTCTGCTCCTTTTACTGTCTTTGCACCAATTAATACAGCTTTTGATGCCATATCACCATTACCTACAGACGAAAATGTAATCGCTGGTATCTTACAGCATCACGTGATTGGTATGGCTAATGTTCGTTCTACAAGTCTTACTAATGGTACGGTAGCTACACTTAATGGCGATGTTACAATCGATGCTGCTGCACCAAGTGTAACAGGTGCTACTAATACATCTGCAAGTGCTATTATTGTAGCAGATGTACAAGCTGTTAATGGTGTAATACACGCAATTGATCAGGTCTTATTACCTAATTAAATAATTTAGTCCCAAAATAATTTTGGCAAAGGGTATTTAGTATATAAATTTTAGATACTTCTTATCTAAATACCCTTTGTTTTTAACAGATAATCTTAAACAAACTTTTAAAATTTAAAACCATGAAAACGTTAATCAAAAGATTAAGGGTACCTTTCTTGTGCCTATTTGTAATGAATTTACTCATTGTTTCTTGTCAGAATGATGATAATGAAGAGACTCCCGAAGAACAACTAACAGAGTTTGAAGAGTCGCCTATTATCAGTTTTGATGATGTAGAAATGATGACAAAAAATATCCTCGATGGAGAATTAAGTATACCAGAGGACAAGACTAATAAGAATAGAGGTGTCAGTAGAGAAAGAAGAATATTTGATTTTTCTGCAACCATTAATAGAGGAGAAGGTGTTGGAACAGAAATTACTGGAGAGCTAAGATTAAATTATACTTTATATCATGCAAGCTTTACTATCGTAAGAGGTAAGCTAACCTTGCCTGATAATACCAAAGCAAATGTCAGAGGAGCGATAGTAAGTGACGGCATCGTATATTTGATCATTAATCCACCAGGCAGAGACGTTATCTTTGGAATAGGAAGAGTAGATGCAGATGGGAACTTAGAAGGAGGATTTAGAATTTTCGGTAATACTCGAGGGAGTGGTACCTGGATAGCAACATTAAATAGAGTAGATCTTCCAGGTAAAACTATTGTAGAATTAATTGTCGAAGATGGTAGATTTACTACATTAGTAGGAGCATTACAGGCAAATGACCTAGTAGAACCATTATCTGGTGAAGGACCATTTACAGTTTTTGCACCAACTGATGAAGCTTTTGAAGCATTAGATGAAATACCTGGAGGAGATACACTAAAAGAAATTTTATTATACCACGTTGCGAGCGGAAGATTAAATACAGCACGCTTATTAAGAAGAGGATTGATCGAAACACTCCAAGGAGAAAACCTGGAGGTAAGTCTTAATGAAAATAATGAGATAGTAATTAATAATACCGTAAAGTTACTTGAGGCTAATATTGGAGGATCCAATGGGGTAATTCAGGTAATTAATGCAGTATTAATTCCTCCTTCTTTCCAACCGTTATCTAGTATTGTAGAGATCGCAATTGCTACACCAGAATTATCAACACTAGTAGGAGCATTACAAGCAGCAGACTTAGTAGATGCTTTGAGTGGAGACGGCCCATTTACAGTATTTGCCCCAACAAATGATGCATTTGATGCTTTAGATGCAATCCCAGATGGAGATGCGCTTAAAGAAGTGTTGCTATATCACGTAGCATCTGGTAAGTTTACAGCCGAAGACTTATTAGATAAACAGACAGTTACTACATTACAAGGAGATGAAGTAACAATAGAAATGAATCGTGATGGTAAAGTTCTTCTTAATGGAAATATAGAAGTAGCTATAGCAGATATAGAAGCATCAAACGGAATTGTACACGTGATCACTGGAGTGCTATTGCCACCAGCAGACTTACAATCTATTGTAGAGATCGCAATTGCTACACCAGAATTATCAACACTAGTAGGAGCACTACAGGCTGCAGACTTAGTAGATGCATTGAGTGGAGACGGCCCATTTACAGTATTTGCCCCAACAAATGATGCATTTGCTGCTTTAGATGCAATCCCAGATGGAGATGCGCTTAAAGAAGTGTTGCTATATCACGTAGCATCTGGTAAGTTTACAGCCGAAGACTTATTAGATAAACAGACAGTTACTACATTACAAGGAGGTGAAGTAACAATAGAAATGAATCGTGATGGTAAAGTTGTTCTTAATGGAAATATAGAAGTAGCTATAGCAGATATAGAAGCATCAAACGGAATTGTACACGTGATCACTGGAGTGTTATTGCCACCAGCAGGCTTACAATCTATTGTAGAGATCGCAATTGCTACACCAGAATTATCAACACTAGTAGGAGCATTACAGGCTGCAGACTTAGTAGATGCATTGAGTGGAGATGGCCCATTCACAGTATTTGCCCCAACAAATGATGCATTTGCTGCTTTAGACGCAATCCCAGATGGAGATGCGCTTAAAGAAGTATTGTTATACCATGTAGTTGCAGGTAAATACACAGCCGTAGACTTACTAAGAAGACATGTAGTTACTACTTTACAAGGAGATAAGGTAACGATCCAAAGGAGAGGTAGGAATTTGATATTAAATGGTTCTGTCAAAGTTCTTATTAGAGATATAGAAGCTTCTAATGGCATTATTCATGTATTAAATGGAGTTCTTATACCATAAGAGCAAACCAAATTGATCAAATGAATTAGAACATAAAGTTATATTCAGATAAGAATTGCCTCAAAGATGGGAAACATTTTTTGAGGCAATTCTGTTAATATACCTATTGGTTGTATCTATATTATCACTATCCTACCCTAAATTTATTTAGGGTAAGATTATTCCTTTATAAACTTAATTTTCTATAACTTTTATTAATACACTTCAAATCCTTAAATTTGCAATCCTTTTGCTTTTTTGAAGCAAATTTTAAAAATGAAATAAATCCATGTTTGATAATTTAAGTGATAAGTTAGATAAGGCATTACATGTTTTAAAAGGCCACGGGCAAATTACAGAGGTAAATGTTGCAGAAACCCTTAAAGAAGTAAGGAGGGCTTTAGTTGATGCAGATGTAAATTATAAGATAGCCAAAGATTTTACTGCAAAAGTAAAAGAAAAAGCACTAGGTCAGAATGTTCTTAAAAGCTTGAAGCCTGGGCAATTAATGGTTAAGTTGGTCAAGGATGAACTTACCGAATTAATGGGAGGTGATGCGGCAGGAATTGACTTGTCTGGTGATCCTTCTGTTGTATTAATGTCTGGATTACAGGGGTCTGGTAAAACAACTTTCTCAGGTAAATTAGCAAACTTTCTTAAAAATAAAAAAACAAAAAAACCACTTCTTGTTGCCTGTGATGTCTACAGACCAGCTGCAATAGATCAGTTACATGTAGTAGGTGAACAACTAAAAGTTGAAGTCTTTAGCGATAGAGGGAATAATGATCCTGTGGCTATAGCAAAAGCAGGTGTAGCTCACGCAAAAACCAATGGGTTTAATGTAGTAATTATAGATACCGCAGGTCGTCTAGCAGTTGATGAAGTCATGATGACTGAAATTGCTAATATTCATAAAGCCGTAACTCCTAATGAAACCTTGTTTGTTGTAGACTCTATGACAGGTCAGGATGCAGTGAATACTGCCAAAGCTTTTAATGATGTCTTAGATTTTGATGGTGTTATCCTAACTAAATTAGATGGAGACACTAGAGGTGGAGCTGCTATTTCTATCAAATCTGTTGTTAATAAACCAATAAAATTTATTGGTACAGGAGAAAAAATGGAAGCTATCGATGTTTTTTATCCTTCTCGTATGGCAGATCGTATCTTGGGGATGGGAGATGTAGTGTCACTTGTAGAGAGAGCTCAAGAACAATTTGATGAAGAAGAAGCAAGAAAACTACAAAAGAAAATCGCAAAAAATCAATTTGGTTTTGATGATTTTCTAAAACAGATTCAGCAGGTCAAGAAAATGGGAAATATGAAAGACCTCATAGGGATGATTCCTGGAGCAGGTAAGATGATGAAAGACGTAGATATAGATGATGATGCTTTTAAACATATTGAAGCAATTATTCATTCGATGACGCCAGCTGAACGTACAAAACCTCAGATCATCAATGCTAGTAGAAAAAAACGTATAGGAAAAGGATCTGGTACTTCGGTACAACAGGTAAATCAATTACTCAAACAATTTGATCAAATGAGCAAAATGATGAAAATGATGCAAGGCGGCGGCGGAAAGCGTATGATGCAAATGATGGGTAAAATGAAATAATTTTTGAGTTTATAACATAAAAAAATAGCGTAGGGGTCAAGGATGAAAATATTAGATGGTAAAAAAGTAAGTAACGATATAAAAAATGAAATCACTGAAGAAGTCCAAAAAATGAAGGACAGAGGTGAAAAAGTACCACATCTAGCAGCTGTTTTGGTAGGTAATGATGGAGCAAGCTTAACCTATGTGGGTAGTAAAGTAAGAGCTTGTGAACGGATTGGTTTTGAATCTACTCTGGTAAAAATGCCAAGCACTACAAGTGAAGTTGAATTACTAGCTAAAATAAAAGAACTTAATGAAAATAAAGAAATTGATGGTTTTATTGTGCAATTGCCATTACCCCCACAAATCGATACTCAGAAAGTATTATTAGCAGTAGATCCTGATAAAGATGTAGATGGATTTCATCCCATGAATTTTGGAAAAATGGCGTTAGATATGTCTACTTTTATACCAGCTACACCATTTGGAATTTTAGAATTACTAGAGCGATATAATGTAGATACCAAAGGAAAACATACCGTAGTAATAGGAAGAAGTCATATCGTAGGTAGACCTATGAGTATTCTAATGGGAAGAAAAGGTTGGCCGGGAAATTCTACTGTGACTCTAACACATAGTCACACAAAAAATATAACTCAAATTATATCTCAGGCAGATATTGTGATTTCTGCTTTAGGTGTGCCTAATTTCTTAAAGGCGGAGATGGTAAAAGATGATGCAGTGATTATTGATGTAGGTATTACAAGAGTTGTTGATGATTCTAGAGAAAAAGGATATAGAATTGTAGGTGATGTAGATTTTGAGAATGTAAGTAAAAAATCCTCTTATATAACTCCTGTACCTGGTGGAGTAGGGCCGATGACAATTGCGATGCTCCTTAAAAACACATTGTTAGCTAGAGAGAGACATCGTCAATAATTTACGATAGATAAAATAAGATGATCTTATAAAAAAAACATTTATCGATAACTTATAATGAGAATGTCCTATTTTTGAATTATAATTTCTTTGTATTCTGTCTTCAATTCATGATCTAGGCAAAATTTAATTATATACATTAAAACTTCGTCATTAGGTTTTGTAACACTAAAATTCTAGTGTTTTCTTAATTTTAAAATATCGTTATGGTTGTCCAGATTGTTAGGAGTTTTGTGTCTTGCTAATATAGATCATAGATCTAATATCTGCCTGGTTAATCAATAGAATTCTTCGACGTTCCTTAGGCGGCTCTTGGTTGTCTAAAGGAAAGTTTAAAAATCTGAGGTTTTCATTAAACTAAAAATAAGCCATTTCCCATTGAATATAGCTCTACCTCGAAGTATTATTAGTGAAACTCTGATTTGAAAAGTTACACAGCAATGCCTTCAAATCAGAGTTTCACTAATAATACTTCGAAGCTTGCTTGGGAATCTTAAAAATTATTTTCAGTTGAATGCCTCTGGACTTGCCCTGAGGATTATTTACTGCCAAAAACGATTTAAAAAAACACTATTTACAAAAAAAGAGTGCTAGAAATAAATTTTCTAGCACTCTTTATATATTTTACATTTTTTATTGTCATCACTTAATCACTTGGTGAAAGATTAGCGATGTATTGTATTTTGAATATTGATTAAAACTTATTAAAGCTACCTACATCGATATCGTCTTGAGGATTACCATATCCATCGCCTAAAGTTCCATTAGCTAAAAGATCTAAAGATAATGTATACGATGGAACATTTAAACCTGCTTCAGTTTTAACAACATTAAAGTCTAATATTGATGCATCTTTTTCATATAATGCATTTTTTGCAAAACTTCCTTTTCCAGGTCCATTTTCTCTCCAATCTTTACCATAAGCGATTACACAGTAGTACTCACCTTGTGGGATATTTTTTATGTATTGAGTTTGATTACTATTGATATATACTATACGTACAGTTTGATCATCACTCTCAGTTTTACCCATTTTTATTAGTTTTACCACTACTTCGGTATTACCACCTACAACAATTTTAAGATAGTTGTCTAATTTGTAATCAAATTTACCTTTAAACTTGAAGGATTTTGGTGTAGCACCAGACTTATATGATTTTTTCTCCCAACTTGAAAATTTATTTTCTCTAGTTACATTAGAGGGAGCTGCTTTAGGTCTTCTAGAGTTGCCACCATATGAAGATGTAGTAGACTCGATAGGAGTAGTTGCAACATTGGTTCCTTGTGCTACTCCTCTTCTAGATTCTTCTAATGCACGCTCAGTTTCTGACAATGAAGCTAATCTTTTACGCTCAGCATCAGACTTATTTCTTTTAGCGGCATCTGCAGCTGCTGCAGCTAATGCAGCTTCTTTTTCTGCCTCTCTTTTTAATCTTTCTGCTTCAGCAATAGCTTTTCTTGCAGCTTCAGCTGCAGCTACCTTAGCAGCTTCTGCATCTCTAATTGCTTGTTCAGCAGCTATTCTAGCAGCATTCTTTTTAGCTTCAGCTTCTTTTGCAGCTCTTTCAGCTTCAACTAAACTATTGTCTTCAGCTAATAAAGCAGTAAGTACAAATCCGTTTCCTTTCTTGTACTGTACGGTACTCCATTCTCCATAACCAGATGTGATTACGTACACTTGAGTTCCTTTAGGAATCTCTCCGATGATGTTATAATTTGCTCCTGGCCCAGATCGTAATTCAAGTTTAGCTCTGGACATTAAATACCGCTCTTGCTGCTTTATCTGAGCAAAAGTGGTTGATGTTGCTACCACCAATAGTAGAAAAAATGTAAAAATTGATTTCATAATTTTTTGTGTTTACTTTTTAAAATTAAATATGTTACTGTAATTTAATGAACAATAACGCACTTTTATTTTAAGATAATTATTCAAAAAATGTGTTTTCAAAAAATATGCCAAAATTAATTATAGCTAATTTTAGAAATTAACATTATCTGTTAATATGTTAATTTTTTTATCTTTTAAAAGAACTTTTTTATAGTTTAAATATTTAAAAATCAGATAATTAACAGCTTTTTTCTTTAGTAAAGATTTAATTTTATTTATTAATTAGCTGAATTAAAAACTTTTAAACCATAAACAAAAATAACATATTTATATTAAAAACACAACTTGTTTTGAGTTTTTTTTTATATAATTTTATATTAATTTGTGTTGTTCATCGATATTTAAGTGATTTATAACGATTTTTACTGCTTTTTCATAATTCCTTTGTCGGTTTATAATTTCAGATTTATTGGCTTTACTAAAGAGTGTTAAATATTGATATTTTTCAATACATTTTTTTTACATTTTTTTAACATATGATGTTGTTTGTTTTGGAGTAACTTGCTTTTCGTAACTAGTTGATGATCTTCTTGTATTGCTTTTATAATGCGGATTTTATAAGGTTTTACTGTAATAAAACAAAGTTATTTCTTCTGATTATTAATGGATTTTTTCTGTTAAGTAAATCAAAATATATGAGTGTAATGAATCTCCGATAACATAATAAATTTGGCTCATTATGCATCTGTTTTAGGGGAAATAATAGTGGTCGGAAATAGATGACCTATTTTTAAATGTAAGAACTAATTGAGTATACGATATATATTACTTATTAAGTGGCTTCTTTTGTTAAGAATTCGATTTTCAATGATGATTTTTAATTAATTCTGTAAATTTTGATTGAAATCTTTTTAATCTTGGTATTGATACATTTTGTATATATCTATTATAAGGGTTTCTTTTTTCATAATCTTGATGGTAATCTTCAGCTATCCAGAATTTTTGGAATGGGGTTATTTCTGCTGCAATTCTTCTATTTAGTTTTTTGCCAAGTGCTTTTTTCTTTTCGATGACTATTTCTTTTTGCTCATCATTTTGAAAGAATATGATAGACCTGTATTGCGAGCCTCTATCTGGACCTTGACCATTAATCTGTGTAGGATTTTGCGAACCAAAATAGATGTCTACAAGCGATGAGAAAGAAATGATTTTAGGATCATAAAGAACTTCTACTGCTTCTGCATGACCTGTTGCTCCTGTATTACTAGATTCATAGGTTGGGTTTTTTGTATGTCCTCCTGAGTATCCTGAGGTAACTTCTGTCACTCCTTCAACACTTTCATAGATAGCTTCAACGCACCAAAAGCAACCACTCGCAAAATATGCTTTTTCTAATCCATTGATTGATTCCGTTTGGATAGGTGTAATAGATTTTTGTTGCGTAGATTCGCTTTCAGAATTATTAGTTTGACTAGTCCCTTGACAACTAGAAAAAAAAATTGAAATACTTAATAGAGTATATACTATAGTGTTCATAATAATGCTTTTTATTATTCAATAGTCATTGTTTTATATGAAACCTTTCGAGTAAAATGTTTTTGTGTTTAAGTATAATCAGATAAAACTATAAATGATCATCAATGCAGACAATCATTTATAGTTTATTAGTTTCAATAATAGTTAAAACTTATAACACTTTGTGTCAAAAGCAAACTAGTTAGTAATGTTATTGGTGTTAGATGGAATTAACCATTCATAGAAATAAGAAATTCGTCATTATTTCTAGTTTGTTTAAAACGGTCGTTAATAAATTCCATAGCTTCTACAGGGTTCATATCTGCGAGGTATTTGCGCATCACCCACATTCTCTGTATGGTAGTTTCGTCTAACAGTATATCATCACGACGTGTGCTGGAAGAGGTAAGATCAATAGCTGGAAAAATTCTTCTATTAGAAATCTTACGATCTAATTGTAGTTCCATATTACCAGTTCCTTTAAACTCTTCGAAGATGACTTCATCCATTTTTGATCCCGTTTCTGTCAATGCGGTAGCAATAATTGTTAGCGAGCCTCCATTTTCTATATTACGAGCTGCTCCAAAGAAACGCTTAGGTTTGTGTAAGGCATTGGCGTCTACACCTCCACTTAAAATTTTACCTGATGCAGGTTGTACAGTGTTATATGCTCTTGCTAGACGGGTGATAGAATCTAATAAAATAACTACATCATGGCCGCATTCTACTAATCGTTTTGCTTTTTCTAAGACGATGTTTGCTATTTTCACGTGTTCATGTGCTTCTTTGTCAAAAGTAGATGCAATAACCTCTCCACGAACATTCCTTTGCATATCAGTTACTTCTTCTGGTCGCTCATCTATTAATAGAATCATTTGGTATACCTCTGGATGATTTGCTGCAATTGCATTGGCAACATCCTTTAATAACATGGTTTTACCAGTTTTAGGCTGAGAAACAATCATTCCTCTTTGTCCTTTACCTATAGGAGAAAACAAATCCATAATTCTGGTAGATATGGTGCTTTGTCTTTCTGCTAGATTAAATTTTTCTTGTGGGAAAAGAGGTGTTAGGTGTTCAAATGATACTCGGTCTCTAACAACTTGTGGATCTAATCCATTAATTTTATTTACTTTGATTAGAGGAAAGTATTTTTCTCCTTCTTTTGGAGGTCTTACTTGTCCTAGTACAGTATCTCCAGTTTTAAGACCAAATAACCTAATCTGAGACTGCGATACATATATGTCATCTGGAGAAGAAAGGTAATTGTAATCACTAGATCTCAAAAAGCCATATCCATCTTGCATAATATCTAATACACCTTCACTCTGGATAATAGCATCAAATTCATAATCAGGTTCTTTATACCTATTTCTATTATCTCTATTGCCGTTATCTCTATTGTGATCTTTTTTATTGGTATTGTTATTATTTCGATTTTTGTTCAGAGATTTGTCGTTATTCCTATTTCTATTGTCCTTTTTTTCTTCTTTTTTCTTGTCTCTGTTATTGTTTTGTTGAGATTTATTTTCATCTCGTTTATCATTACTTTTAACAGGTTTAGAAGGGGGTCCAGATTCAATTGATTTAGAATCAGGCTTATTTTCTGGTTTACTCTCATTAGGAGTGTCAGATTTCCCTTCATTAGTAGGTTGAGGTGCTTTTTTTGTACGAGGTCTTCTCTGTCGATTAGCTTGTTTTTGTGTTTCAGAAGCTTTAGTATCAGAAGTATCGTCTGTAATTATTTCTTTTACTTTATTTGGATTAGATGCTTGGTAATCAAGTATTTGATATACTAGATCTAATTTTTTCATGGCGCGATACTTAGGTACATTTAAGTTTTTTGCAATTTCCTGTAGCTCAGGAAGCTTTTTCGCTTTTAATTCAGAAATCTCTAACATTTAAGTGTGTTATAATAATTTAAGTTCTGGTATTATATTTCTCTACAGAAGAATACTAGGAAAATTTTTTGAAGGTAAATAGTCTCTAAAAAAAATGGACTATTTATTTAGTGATGCAAGTATACAACTTTATTTTTAATTATAAAAAGAAACTCTTATTTTTGCTTTCCTTAAAAATAGTAGAGGTATAATGATTCAAAGAATTCAAACAGTATATCTGTTAGTAGTAGTAGTGTTATCTGTTGTAGCTTCTACAAGTTTACCTTATGGAATGAATTCTGATGGCAGTTCTTTGATGGCCCGGGATAATTATTTAGTGTTAGGAATGTTTATTGGATCTGCTAGTATTGCATTGATAAGCATTTTTTTATTTAAAAATAGAAAGCTTCAATTTGTATTGGGGCGTATCAATATCTTATTAAACTTTATTTTACTAGGAATATTTGTTTATTGGTCGCTAAACATATCTGGAGAAACAATTGTTTCTGAGAAAGGTATTGGGATGTTAATTCCTATTGTTTCTATCGTTTTATTAGTGATGGCCAATAAGGCTATCAAAAAGGATGAAGATCTCGTAAAATCTGTAGACCGATTACGATAAACCTAAAATCTTAGTAGTATTAGTGCGTTAAAACCCGGAGTATGCCAACTTCGGGTTTTATTTTTTACCTAATTCTATAACTTCCAGGTTTTCGATTTTTCCTGCATTGAGCGTAAATCTAAGCATAGTTCTAATTTTATGAAATCCATGTTTTCCTGCTGCTCCTGGATTCATATGCAGTACCCCATTTTTTTTATCAGAGATCACTTTAAGTATATGCGAGTGTCCACAAATGAATAGTTTTGGTGGGTTTGTTTTGATTTCATCCCTAGTATGTATATTGTATTTTGGAGGGTATCCTCCGATATGTGTGATCCATACAGAAACGCCTTCACAGGTAAACCTTTGATGTAATGGAAATGTAACTCTAGCCTTGTGGTTATCAATATTGCCATAAACAGCTCTAAGTATTTTTAACTCTTCGATTTTATCAGTAACACTTAGATCACCGATATCACCAGCGTGCCATACTTCATCTGCATCCTTTGCATATTTCAATATTCGATCATCAATATAACCGTGCGTATCACTAAGTAGTAGTATTTTTTTCAAACTGTAGAATAATAACTATTTGTAATATAGTATAAATGAACTGAAACTATGTGCAATTATAGATATCTTTTTATAAAGTATATTTGCAATTTAATTAGTGAAACTCTGATTTGAAAATTTGCGAAGCAATGCCCTCAAATCATATAGTTGAACTAATCCCGCTTTTTCAGCGGTATCTCAGGTCTAACACCTCGAAGCTTGCTTCGGAATCTTAAAAATTATTTTCAGTTGAATGCCTCGTGAGTTTGCTTTGAGGTAGTTTACTTCTGAAAACAAAAATAAATAAAACATTGCGATATTTTTTAGAACTCTCATATAACGGAACTTCATATCATGGTTGGCAAAGACAACCAAACGCGATCTCGGTTCAAGAAGTAATAGAAGACTCTTTATCAACTTTATTGAGAAGTAGTACGACTATAACTGGAGCAGGTAGAACAGATGCAGGCGTCCATGCAAGATATATGGCGGCTCATTTTGATCATGATAAGATTATAGATACTACACAATTAGTATACAAACTAAATGCTATTCTTCCTCCCGATATTGCAATAAGCGATATAGGTCTAGTAGACAAGGAGACACACGCTCGCTTTGATGCCATCAGTAGATCTTATGAATATATTATTAGCTTACAGAAAAACCCATTTCGTATTCATAACGCATATTATCTCAAAAAGAATCTGGATATTGATGCAATGAATCAGGCTGCTAAATTACTGTTAAACTACACAAATTTTAAATGTTTTAGTAAGTCTAAAACCGATGTAAAAACGTATAATTGTACTATTACAAAAGCCATCTGGGAACATAAAAATGGCATGTTAATTTTTAAGATTACCGCAAACCGATTTCTTAGAAACATGGTACGTGCTATTGTAGGAACATTAATCGAAATAGGAGAGGAGAAAATGGCTCCAGATGATTTAGTAATGATAATAAGTAGTGAAAATCGTGAAAAAGCCGGGTATTCTGTGCCAGCCCATGGTCTTTACCTCACAGAAATTGAATATCCTAATACTATATACCTTACGTAAAGTATGACTGAAAAAAGTGGTGATGCATTTGATTTTAAGTTGTTTAAACGACTGATACGTTATACCAATCCGTATCGATTTACATTTTACTTTGTAGGGTTTGCTGCAATTGTACTTGCGACCTTATCTATTGTCAATCCATATCTGCTCAAACAGGTCATCGATAAAACTATTACCCCAAAAAATGATGAGTTATTAGTGTATTTCATAACATTAATGTTCGTCTTTTTATTAGTTGATGTGATTACCCAATTTCTGTTCATTTATTTTGCGAATTGGCTAGGTCAAGAAGTGATCCGAGATATTAGGGTGAAGCTTTTTGGGCACATGTTGGGTTTTAAAAAACAATATTATGATCAATCTGCAGTAGGCAGATTAGTAACAAGAGCTGTAAGCGATATAGAGACCATTGCGAGTATTTTTAGTCAAGGCCTTTTTATGATCATTAGTGATTTGCTTAAAATGGTAGCCATCATAGCTTATATGTTTTATCAAAGTTGGGAACTGACCTTATTAGTGTTTGCAATATTACCACTATTGGTATATGCCACCAGAGTTTTTCAGAAAAAAATGAAAAAGGCATTCGAAGAAGTGAGAACGCAAGTATCTAATCTAAATTCTTTTGTACAGGAACGAATTACAGGCATGAAAATCGTTCAATTATTTACCAGAGAAGAAACAGAATATGTCAATTTTAAGGCAATCAATGAAAAACACAAAAATGGATGGGTTAAGACGGTTTGGTATAACTCAATTTTCTTTCCGATTGCAGAAATGTCAAGTTCAGTTACTATTGGGTTGATAGTATGGTATGGCGGAATGAAAGCTGCGCAATTAGATGGTATGACATTAGGTGTTGTTGTTGAGTTTATTCAATTATCTCAGATCTTATTCAGACCATTACGACAGATTGCAGACAAGTTTAATACACTACAAATGGGAATGGTAGCTGCTAATCGAGTATTTACGGTTTTAGATACAGAATCTAAAATTGATGATCATGGCGAGTTAATACTTAATAATATTAAAGGAAATATCGATTTTGATGCTGTAAGATTTAGTTATATACAAGGAGAAGAAGTATTAAAAGGGATCACTTTTTCTGTAAATGCTGGAGAAACTGTGGCTATAGTTGGAGCTACAGGAGCTGGAAAATCCACTATTATCAATTTGCTAAACAGATTCTATGAAATTGATAGTGGGGAGATTTCTGTTGATCAAAGAGATATAAAAACAGTCACATTACAATCATTACGAAGTAATATAGCAGTAGTATTACAGGATGTATTTTTGTTTGCAGATACGATTCTTAATAATATAACACTCAATAATTCAGAGATTACCTATGAAACGGTAGAGAAAGCCGCAAAAGAAATAGGAATTCATGAATTTATAATGAGTCTGCCCAAAGGGTATCATTATAATGTAAAAGAGAGAGGGGCTATGTTATCTTCTGGTCAGCGACAATTAATTTCTTTTCTTAGGGCTTATGTTACGAACCCAAGTATTTTGGTATTAGATGAAGCAACATCTTCTATTGATTCGCATAGTGAAGAATTAATACAAACAGCTACAGATAAAATCACTAAAGGAAGAACCTCTATCGTAATTGCGCATCGATTGGCAACGATAAAAAATGCTGATAAAATTATAGTGATGGATAGTGGTACAATTGTAGAACAAGGCAATCATACTACACTACTCGAAGTCGAGAACGGGTATTATAGAAACCTCTATGATGTTCAGTTCGCAACAGTAGCAGAGTAACTACTACTATTTGTCAATAGGTAACATTCCAGTTTTTATCATAATGACTGCTGTAATTATTAAAAAAATCACACAGAGAATTGATATTATCATCAAAAATAAGAGTGTTTTTAGTAAGATTTTCTTCAAGTTTATTTGGTACATACTTTTAAGAACATATGCAATATAAAATATGTATATCGTCATTTGTATTCCAATAACAGTAAGAATTTTATCGGTATATAAAATAAAAGGCAATGTGATGATACTTGTGATTACTGTTATATGAGAATATGCATATAAGTATATGACTAGATGTTCCGTAAGATTGTATTTTTTGTAATTGAAAAAAACCAATCTGGAGATCAATGCCAAAAAAGGAATTGTTAAAAATGAAATTAGCGATTGGTATTCAAAAGAAATATCTGATGTAATTTTGGTGACTTCTAATTGATCTTGAGAATCTATATTATTTAAAAAAATATCATTTGCATATTTTTTAAAAATAAAAGTATATAAACTGGCAATAGAAAGAGAAATTGCAAAGTAGCTGAATACATTTAGATATTTTTTTCTAAGACCATTAATAAATCCGTCAATTACTTCTTTTGGTGTTGTAAAAAGATGTATAAACGTTCTGATAAATGAATTATCGAGATTTAGAAAGCGATCACTAAACTCCTGAGTTAGATTCTTAAAAGTTATACGTTTGGTGATTTTTTTAGCGCCGCAATCTGGGCAAAAAGAATAGTAACTAATTTCGAATCCGCAGTTTTTACAATACTTGGTATTGGTAAGCTTATCATCCATTATTGAAGATCTCTTTTTATTTTCTCTATCAATTCGTCAGGGGTTTTAAAAATAACAAATTTTCCATTTTTGATATAGGAAATCAAACCAGTTTCTTCACTCACTACAAGTGTTACGGCATCCGTTTTTTCGGTTATCCCAACTGCTGCGCGATGACGTAATCCAAAACGTAATGGGATATCTCTATCGTTGGTTACTGGTAGAATAACTCTAGTGGCAAGAATTTTATTATCTTCTACAATCATGGCTCCATCGTGTAAAGGACTAGTTTTGCAAAAAATACTCTCTATAATAGGAGTTTTGATTAAAATATCCATGTTGTCTCCAGATGTTTTTACAAAATCTAAAGAATTATTTCTTTTGATAACGATAAGCGCTCCCGTATAGCTTTCTCCCATTTTTTCACAGGCTTTTACAATAGATTTGATATCTGTTAGACTATCTTCAGGGGAGTCTTGGATTAGTTTTAATTGTCGTAAGAATCGTTTTCGATTGCCAAAATTGGTAGAACCTATTAATAATAAGAATTTTCGAATTTCTTGTTGAAAAACAACAATGAGTGCAAACATACCTACTCCAATAAACTCGCCTAGAACACTACTTAACATTTCCATAGCTAGAAACTGTGTAAGTTTCCACACCAAATAGATAATAACAATCCCAATAAAAATATTTATAGCAGTAGTTCCTTTAACCAACTTGTAGATATAATAAAGTAATAAAGCTACTAGTACAATATCTAGTATATCGAGTATTCTAAGATTGATTAAATCCAATATGGTTGTAGTTTTATGTAAAAATAGGAAAATTAGCGAAACTCTTAATAGAAAGACTATTCTATATAAGGACAGTTACATTAAAAAAGATGTAAGAAGATTCATCTCCATCGTTCATTCAAAAGAAGAATAAAAAAGTTTTATTATGAAGGAATGATTTATAGTTTCTAGTTATCTATTGCTTTTAAGAAATCAAGAACCAGCAATGGTGGGATATTCTTTTAACTCAATTATTGGCTTGCTAAGGCTTAAAATAAATCGATATAAGCCCATATAAAAATCATGCTGATACATCTGATTTCTAGGGAACACTCCATAAAAAGCCTTAAAATGGATCATTTTTTATCAGAAATAGGAGTTGTGCAACAGCTACCCGTGTTGTGTGGCTTTTTAATTTATTTGTATTTTTTAAAAAGAACCCAACCCAACCATAGAAATGCATAAATACCTATGGCACTGTAAATGGCTGGTCTAGGATTTTCTAAACTGCTAATTGAACCTGAATAGACTGCGATAAGTCCATACGGAATCGTATTGAGGCACCAAGCAGTCAAAAACTTACTGAACTTCATACGACTTATACCCGACATACAAGCAGATACCTCAGGCAGTATCGGCGAAACCCGACTTAATAATACCATTGCAAATCCATATTTTTCAAAGTCAGCAATGGCTTCATTTCTTTTTTGTTCTGAGCGAATTACAAACTTCAAAAGTCTATCGCCATATCTTATGCTCAACCCATAACCTGCTAAACCAGCTAACAACATTCCTGATATTGAGGCTATACTTCCCAAACTAAGACCCAAAAAATACCCTGAAAGCAACGTAATGCTTAATGTGGGAACTGCAATAAAAAGGTCACTAAACAGTAATAGAACAATTATTAAAACTAGATAGATTGGGTTGATTTCACTAGCACGCTCCAACAATGTGGTTATAATCTCTAAGCTAAGAACACCTGTTAGCTTTGCAACGATAAAAGTAGAAGCAAAGAAAACAACCAATAACAATATGATTTTGAAAATGGGTCTCATTTCTTTCCTCCTTTTTTCATAATTCGTTCAGCTAAAGCAGGACTCAATCGATTTATAAATTTCAAAAGTTTTACTTTGCCTATGTTGATCTCATAACTGTTTTTCTGAAAAGCTCTGATAAATTCATCTACAAGTTGTTCTGGACTAATTTTACCTTTGCCGCGACCTGCGGTCATTTGAGTGTCTACCAAAGGTGGAATTATCTCAAAAACCCTGGTTTGCTTTAGCTGATAGCGCAATGATTTTGAAAAAATATGAATACCTGCCTTGGCTCCGCAGTACACAGGTGCCTGTTTTTTTGGAACTAAACCTAGTCCAGAAGAAACATTTACTATGGCTGTATTTTGGTTGTTTTTAAATAATGGTAGTACTAAGGCTATAAGCTTTAAAGGTGCTGTAAAGTTCACATTTATTTCGTGTTCAATCTTTCCTAAAAGATGCTCTTCTTCCTCAAAATGGTAGTTATACTGAATACCTGCGTTGTTTATTAAAATATTGGTATCAGGATGTCCTTGTTCTATAAACATAATGAGCCTATCCAAATCGGTACTTTTGGAAACGTCACAAACAAAAGGAATAATACGCTTATCTTCTTCTGCCAATTCTTTGAGTTTTTGTTCATTTCTGCCAACAGCAATAACGTGATTGTCTAATTTCAAAAATTTTCTAAGTAATGCCTCGCCAATACCAGCAGTTGCACCTGTAATCAATATTTTGTTATGGGATAATTTCATAGGAATTGAGTCAAATTATTTTCTAACATCTGAAATAATATAAAGAGACAAATTTCAGGACTTATAAACCTAATTTCATTTACATATGTCGATAAATAAAACTGGAATTTATTTTTGTGCTCTAATCCTACTTAACTGAGTTGGACTTATACCTAAATAAGAAGCGATATGATATTGAGGGATTCGTTGGTCTAAATTCCCTATTTAAATCAATTAAATTTTGATTTTGGAAGTTTAAAAAGTAAGTTTGATAACGAAGTTGAAAAATAAG
>CANLRN010000008.1 GCA_947493495.1 uncultured Aquimarina sp. | reverse complement strand
TCAATAAAATAGGAGTTCTTAACAAAGAAAAAAAGAAGCAAAAAAAGAAATCTCATCATCATAACTATGATTTTTATGTAAGGGATCATATCTGTTTGCTAATCTAAAGGCTATGGTGAAATTAAAAAACGCAGTGCAGCGTTAGTATTTGCGGTAGCTACAAGATGTAATAAATTTTCTATTGCATAAAGCGGGTTTAATGGTAATGTTCTAAAATGATGAGATCTTTATCGTCTATCGTTTTCCATAAGCTAGCAACAAAAAAGTATCTGCTAGTAAAATCTTCATATTCACACTTCACGAAATAATCATCATCATCTTTAATTACTTCTTCGCAGATATGATGTTGGATTTTGTCTTCCCAAAAATCTTTAGTTTCTGACTTATCTACCCACTGAATAATACCTCTCTCTGAAATTACACCAAGGAGTGTATGTTTTTTTCTGAAGAGTTGTAAAGTCTCTTCTTCTTTAAGATATTTTACAAATTGATTACTAATTGTTTCTTCTTTCCATACCCTTACTGTTTCCCAATTCATAAGGTATTTTGGTTTTTCTTCGTTTTCCTTCACGTTTTTTGTTGTAATATATTGATCTGTTAGATTTTGTTAATGAAGTGGTTTACACTTTTTTTCAATTTGCTGAAAAAATGTTTCTTTGCGTCCGTATTTCACAATTTTTGAATTCCATAGTGCTACTATGCAACTAAAAAATTGTTTCATCTGAAAACAAAGTCACTATTTTTAAGGGTAATTTCAAAGTTAAAATGGTATTAATTACCATATGCTATATTTACTGTCTCTTGTGTACTGTATTAAATTACTAAATAAAACTTCTTTTTTTCTATATAATTATAAATCAAAATATAAAAATAATAATAATTGTGTTTTCCTTTTTAAGGATTTGTACCTAAAATCAATAGAGTTTTTAAAACCTTTTCCTTTTTTAGTACTGAGAATAGATAAAGAAAGTCTTGAATTCTGTAAAAATACTTATGTAATAGGATAATTGAGGGTAATTTTGGTTCCTTGTCCGATAGAAGAACTAATAAAAATCCTACCGTCTATGTAATTCATCCTTTCTTTCATAAAAAATAGCCCCATTCCGCCTTCTGCATTATTCTTAGGCTTGTCTGGGATTTTAGTTAGATCAAATCCTTTTCCATTATCATCGATAGTAATACTTAATATGGATGCTGAACTGTTAATTGATATTAGGATGTAGTCGGATTTAGCGTATTTGATAGCATTATTAACAGCTTCTTGTGTAACTCGATATAGATTAGTTTCGACTAAAGAGTCAAAACGAAGTTCAGTAGTAGAGTTATCTTCTAAAATGATGTTCTTACTCGTTAATTTTGTGAGTTCTTTTGCCATTTTTTGTAAAGCAATATTAATCCCATAATCTTTTAGTTCTGGAGGAGTAAGATTAAAAGTAGCGGTTCTGATTCCAAGAATTAGATCTTTAGATAGTTGTTTAAGACCTTCTATTTTTTGATGAGTTTTTTCAATGTTATTGGTGTTTATAGATTCAATATTAAATTTTAAAGCGGTAAGCATTTGTCCTATACTATCGTGTATTTCTTTTGCAATTCGCTTTCTTTCTTCTTCCTGTGCTTCGACAATTAGACTAGCGTTTGATTTCTGAAGCTCTTCCTTTTGCTGATACTCTAAATCATTTAATCTTTTTATTTCTAATTGCGCTTCTTTTCTTTTAGAGATATCCGAGCAAAGAACTAATCTTTCTGCAGTACCAGATTCTTTAAAGACATTTAGGATTGAAACATCTAACCACATTTTTTTGCCATCACCAGAAATAAATTCAAACTCTTCATTAAAGACACCTCCTTTATTCTGAGCTATAAGTTGGAGTAGCCTATTGGATTGCAGTTCACTTAATTTCATAAGTTCTGCAAGGTTTTTTTGATCAAATTTTTGATCAATATTTAAAACGTTATCAAAACGTTCTCCTAGATTTTTAACGATTCCTTGTTCATTAACTCTTGCATACAATAGAGTTTGATCTAATGCTTTGGTAAGCGATATCAGTTCTTGAACATTCTCATTTTGAATTTTTCTTAATTTCTCTGCATTAGTTGCCATATTTGTAGCATCTTTCTGGGATATTAATAGATTCGATATTGTTTTTTTAATACTTAATGCCACAGGTCGAAACAGTAAGAAAAATTCAAATATTAAGATTAAAATGATGAGACCGAATATGGAATATTCTATTTTTTTTAAGCTTGATATTTTTTCTTGGGCATCCCTTTCGTATCTATTAACAATAGCATCCATTTGTTTAAGAAAAAGAGGCTCGTTAAAAATTATGTTATCGAGAAAAGGTTTTAGATGTTTTTGATTGATAGAATCTTTTTTAGCCAAACTCAGTATTTGTGTACTGTTTTCATAGATGATTTCAAAATAAGGTTGTAAAACCAAAAACATTCTTTTTATTTCGGTACTATCATTTTTGTCTTTAGGGATAGTGTCATTATATCTTCTTAACCGTTCATGGGATGTTTTCCAAAGGTCGATTGTGGATTCTAATTCTTGAAGATATTTTTTTTTGGATATAGCATCTGTTCTATAGCTAAGTAATAGAACTTCTTTAGTTAGTTTCTGACTAAGCATGCGTTGCCTACCAGAAATATTAATGATTTTAGAATCGTCTATTTGAGCGTTAAGATACCGTTGGATAAAAAACTGCCCGCCAATAGTAAACAAAGCAATCGCTCCTAGCGCGATACTATAAATCTTACTTAGGCGATTAAATGTTTGATGATCTAATGATTCCAGTTTTTTCAATATGATAAAATTATGCGATGGCTTGCTTAATCAAATCTAATCCTTTTTCTGAATATGATATTTTTAGTGCGGCTTGATGTCCTTTTTCAGACATTTTTTTCCAGGTTTTTTGTAAAATGACTATAACTTTTTCCGAAGCGTGTTTTTCATAGAAGTCAGAATAATAAAATTCTAAAAACACAAGACATATTACATCTTCTAATATTTGGGTGTCTTCATCTTTTTTTAGTTTCTTTTTTTGAATTAAGAAAGAAACTCGATCTATAATTTCTTGAGTATAGCCTACTTTTTCAAGTATTTCTGAAGCTTTTTTTGCGTGAAATTTTTTTAGTTCTTCGCGCCATTTTAGATATCCTACACGATCCATCGGATAGCTGTTTCTTGGGATTTCCCATCTGCAGATATGTTGCGCTCTCGCAGCTAGTTGTAGCGCTTCTGATGCTTCTGGAATGAAATTATCTAGGGTGCGACTCATTCGTTGTCCATAGATTAATTCCTTAGCAACAGATGTTCCGTTAACTAGTTCTTTATTAGGATCATTTGAATTTGATATATCAATGATAGAAAATGCTTCATTTATTTTAGTGGCTGACATAAAAGTAATATTAATAGAATACTTGCTAAAGTAATGTTTTTAGCAATAAAATTCTTTATTCTTCAAAGCCAATAAAAACGTTTTCATTTTCTATTTTTACCGGATATATCGCAATGGGAGGTAAATCACCATTTAGATTTTCTCCAGTTTCTAAAGAAAATGTTTTTTTATGAAGCGGGCAAGCAATTTTGGGGATCCCGTTATGGTCACCAATCATTCCTCTACTTAAAACCATCTCATTTTTTTCGGGGGATAAATTTTGACAAGCATACCACTTGTTTGCTCTTTCAAAATTGAATACTGCAATTTGTAAATCTTTATATTTTACGCAAGCGCCACCATCTTTTGGGAAAGCTTTAATTGATGCAGCTTTAAACCAAACGTTTACATCTTCTAATTTGATGGTTCTGTATTTATTTAGAATTTCTTCCATGTATTTTTTAAGTATAAGCTGTTTGTTATTTCCAAGGTTCAGGCATTTTTTGCTCTCTTAAAGGAACAAAAACAATATTGCTGTCTTCTTCTTTGCTGTTTACAAAGTGATTAAAGCGTTTCATGATTTCGGGATCATTGACTGCTTGAGTCCATTCACATTTAAACTTGTTTACCAAGGTTTTCATTTCGTTTTCTAAATCTTCAGCGATGCCTAGTTTATCTTCAATAATAACTTCTTTTAGATAGTCTAGTCCACCTTCTAGACGTTCTTGCCAGGCCGCGGTTCTCTGTAATGGTTTTGCCGTGCGCATGTAAAACATTAAATATCTATCCAGATATTTTATCACAGTTTCATTGTCAATTTGTTCGGCAAATAATTCTGCATGTCTAGGTGTGGCTCCCCCATTTCCACCAAGATATAAGTTCCATCCACCTTCTACGGCAATTAAACCGAAGTCTTTTCCACGCGCTTCAGCGCATTCACGTATACAGCCAGAAACTCCACCTTTAATTTTATGTGGAGCTCTAATTCCTCGATAACGATTTTCTAGTTCAATACCAAAGCTCACACTTTCGTCCATTCCGTAGCGACACCAAGTTGAACCAACACAGGTTTTTACCGTTCGTAAGGATTTTCCATAGGCGTGACCACTTTCGAAACCATGAGCAATCAAATCTTTCCATATTAAAGGCAATTGATTTACAGTAGCACCAAATAAGTCGATACGAACACCACCAGTTACTTTAGTATATAAATCATATTTTTTAGCGATTTCTCCTAGTGCGATAAGTTTTTCGGGTGTAATTTCTCCTCCAGGTATTCTAGGAACTACAGAATAGGTTCCATTCCGCTGTATATTTGCTAAGAAACGATCATTAGAATCCTGAATAGCGTATTCTTCATTCGCGGTGTCCGCGTGGATTGTAGCCATTAGAGAAGCTATAAGTGGTTTACATAATTCGCAGCCGTGCCCCCCATTTCCATGATTGTCTAATACTTCATCAAATTTTGTATATCCTTTTACTTGGATTATTTTATATAAATCTTGTCTGCTGAGATCAAAATGTTCGCAAACTCCTTCTTTGACCTCTATGCCTAAAGATTTTAAGGTAGCATTGGTTAAGTCAGTTACCATAGGTTTACAACCACCGCAACCGGTTCCTGCTTTGGTGCAACTGATTACTCCTGCGACATCTGTAGCTTCTCCGTTTTCTATAGCGCTACAAATCTGTCCTTTCGTTACGCTTTCACAAGAACAAATTTGAGCTCCGTCTGGTAAATCCATCACATCACCTAACAAACCTCCTTCATCACCTCCGCGACTACCCAATATAAGATCTTCTGGTGCTTCAGGAAGTTTCATTCCGTTGCTATAAATTTGGAACAGAGAATTGTAATCAGAAGAATCACCAATTAAAATTCCACCTAAAAGCTTTTTGCCATCTTTAGAAATGTTTATTTTTTTATAAATTCCATTTCGTTTATTTTCATAGATAATCTCATCAATGTCTTCTTTGGACTGATTAAGAGCATCTCCAAAACTAGCAACTTCAGTGCCTATTAATTTTAATTGTGTAGACATATCAATGGACTCTGGCATTACTGCATCACCACCAGTAATTTGTTGTACGGCAACTTCTGCCATATCGTATCCAGGAGCTACTAAACCATAAATCATACTATTTAGTAAAGCGCACTCCCCAATGGCAAATATATTTTTATCAGAAGTCTCCATTTTTTGGTTGACCACAATTCCACCACGAGTTCCAACTTCGAGGCCACATTCTCTAGCTACTTCATCACGTGGACGGATACCTGCAGAAACTACAAGCATATCAACCTTTAGTTCTGTGTCATCAACATATTGTAAGCCTTCAATTGCTTTATCACCTTGAAGATATTGCGTCTGTTTAGAAAGATGTACTTTTAAGCCCATGCTTTCAATTTTAGATTGGAGCATATCACTGGCTCCTTTGTCAAGCTGTCTTGGCATTAGACGAGGAGCAAATTCAACAACATGGGCGTTAAGTCCTAAGTTTTTAACCGCATTCGCAGCTTCAAGGCCTAATAAGCCTCCGCCGAGAACAGCAGCTTCTGTTTTTCCTTCAGCTTTTAATTTTTTAGCATATACTTCTGTAGCTTCAAGATCTTCGATGGTTCTATACACAAAAACCCCTTCTTTTTCAACACCTTCAATTGGAGGAACGAAAGCTGAGGATCCTGTTGCAAGCACTAAATAATCATAGGAATAGATATCTCCTCTATGATTTGCTACCGTTTTATCCTCTCGGTTGATTTCTGTAATCATTTCTGAGATATGAAGCTCTATATTATGATCCTCATACCAGTTAGCAGAAGACATGCTTAAATCTTCTGAAGTTTTACCATCGTAAAATTCGCTAAGATGAACTCTGTCATACGCTCTCCTCGGTTCTTCACCAAAAACTATAAGTTTGTAATCTGTAAATTTTTCTGATGCAGCAAACTTCTCACAGAACTTATAGCTTACCATTCCATTACCAATAACTATTACCTTCTTCATGAACTACGTATTTATAACCCAAAATTACGTATTAATACGTATTAAAATACTAAGAATTACGTAATTATCAGCATTGTAAATTAAGAATTTCAAAATAATACATTAAAAAACCTGCGAAATCAGTTTCGCAGGTTTAGGAGTATAGTATTATTACTAGGTTATTCTTTTGGTTTCGGACTCCATTTTAAGAAGTTTGGTTTTACGACTAACATTGCCCATCCCCAGTTTTGTAAACCACTAGGATCGCTAACTCCTCTTAGAATTTCCATACTGTCTCCAGCAAACATCTGAGAGTATCCTATTTTTAAGGTAGCATAGGGTAGTATTTTTTGTGTAAAAACTAAATCTAGTTCTGTACCTAAGTAGGTGTCATCAGTTCCTGCTATATCCTCTGCAGCAGAGAAATAGTGAAGTTTTGCTAATAAACTACTGCTTTTACCAGTTTTGATAACCGCTTTGGCATAGATATCTTGTAATCCCACACTATTAGCGTGATTACCTACATAAAAGTAATCCATAAATCCATTAAACTTATGATTCGTTCCAAAGATTGGGAAGAAAGACGTAATCTCTCCATCTGTACCTCCATTGTCATCACCACTAAGTAGTTCTCCGCCTATTCCGAATACAGTTTTTCCTGGTTTATAAGTAGCTTCTAGGCCTACATTATAGGCTGATAAATCTACAGTTTCTGTAAACTTTCCAGTTTGTGCATATAGGTTTACAGCTATTTTTAATCCTTTAGCAGGTTTAGCAACTAAATGCGTACCGAAGGTTTGTCTATTTACAGTTCCGTCAATGGGAGTTTGCCCGTCTGCAGGATCTAAGTTTTGATAAGAGTTATTTACAAAAAGAAAACTCCCAGAGAATGTATTCCAATCTTTATGCAACCAGGCATAAGCCATAGCTTTGTAATCAAATACAGCTCTTGCATTACCACCATTATTAGGGTCAAATAAAGTGTTGATTCTGCTTAGTCCGTTTTGATTAAAAGAAAAACCAAGATCTAGTTTTAGACCGTTTTCGTTTTTATATTTAATCAATGCGGCATCATGAAATCTTCCTTGCATCGCCCAATCTAATCCACCAAGTATTCTCTGATCATCATAAGAAAGCGCTTGTCTCCCTAATTTAGTAGACCATCCATTACCAAACTTAAAATTAATCCAAGCTTGCGCTAATGAGAAGCTATTATTACCGTCAGCAACCGCTATTTGTGGAGTATCTCCCCAAACACTTACATCTTGAACACTGAAATATGTAGAAAACTTGTCTGCAGTATATCCGAATTTTAAACGAGAACGTTGTTGTACAAATATAGCTGCATCTACTCCTGATGGGACAAGATTCCCAAAACCACGCAAATATTCTGCTCTAGGTCTTATGTCTGCATCGATACTAAGTTCTTGAGCCTTCCCTTTAAATACCAATACTACTAATACTATGGTAAAGTATAACTTATTTTTCATTTCTTAAATTTGTTAGGTGTGAGTATACGTATTTCTCACAGTTGCTATATTCTTTTTAATTAACTCTATTAGCTGAGGTGTTAATTGAACGACAAATCTAAGTATTAATACTTATTTTTAGTATTTTTATTAAATAAAAATGAAGGTTCTTCTTTCAGAGATTATTAATTTATAGATTGTATTTTTGAATTATTCTTATCTTTGAATAATAAGTAGTTTGTTTATAAAATTACACAAGTAAGTATTAGAAAGCATGGTAAGTATTGTATTGGTGGATGATCATTTTTTAGTTAGAGATGGAATTCGGTCACTTCTAGAGGAGGAAAAGCAATATGAGGTTATTGGTGAGGCTTCTGATGGAAGAGAAGCAATTGAACTAGTGCAATCTTTAAGTCCGGATATTGTAATATGTGATATAAGAATGCCAGAAATGTCTGGAATAGAAACCGTAAAGGAGCTTACTACTTTATCGGTATCATCAAAAACTATTATGTTATCTATGCATGATTCTGATGAATATATTTTACAATCTATCAATGCGGGTGCTGATGGGTATTTGCTTAAAGATGCAGGGAAAGAAGAATTCTTGAAAGCATTGTCTACTGTTAGCAAAGGGAGTAAATATTTTAGTGGAGATGTTTCTTCTATATTGGTTAAAAATTTACTTGAAAAAAGTAATGGTGAAGCAGAGAGAAAAACCTCAAAATTAGCTCAGGTTGGTAAAAAAGAGAATAATAATCCATTTGATCTTACCAAAAGAGAAAATCAGATACTTAAGTTAGCTGTCTCTGGTATGACTAATAAAGATATTGCTGCCGAACTAGATATAAGTAAAAGAACTACAGAGGTTCATCGATTTAATCTTATGAAAAAAATGGCGGTTAAAAATGTATTAGAATTAAGTAAAAAAGCCAGAAAATACAATATGATTTCCTGACCTTATTTTTTATATTACTTGTTTATATTTTCATATAGATTTGTAATTTTATTAAAAGATTTTGTTAGTTGATTTGTAGTTGTAAACATTTCTTGTAACGTAAAATCACTATTTAATAGTCCGTTTTTATTTGTTTGAAATTTTTCCCAATAAGACATTACAGCACCTAGCTCTTCTTCGACCTCAGTGCTATTGTAGCTACTTATTAGTAATTCTCCAATAGTATTGTCGAATTTTTCGTAAGTTTCATTTAATATGTTTTTGTACTCAGGGTTATCTTTTTTAAACATAGTAGTTGCAGTATAATATAGACACAGTCGCTGAGATAACATTCGTTGTCTTCCGGATAAATTTATAATTTTTGCTAAATCTTTGTCTTTATTCTGGAAAAATTGACTGTTATAGTTATAGCTATTTTCTATGCTAATAACCACATCATTACACGTTTTTAATAAATCGGTATTTGCTTTTATAATTCGTAAGGAGTTCCCTGCATTTGGGGTGCTTGAAATAATCACTTTAAAATCATCCCATAGAGTTTTAGCTTTTTTTAAAGATAGTTTAGTAGGACTACTAGAAGCATTTTTAGTAAGTATTTGTAACTGTTTTTCGAATAAAAACTTACTAGAGTTTAATTCTTTTTTAATTGATTGATCATTAATTCCCTTAGCTATTAATAAATAAGCTTTAGAAATTTTCTGAGATAGCATTCGCTGTTTTCCTGAGATGTTTATAGCCTTTACGTAACTAATGGCTCCATATGTGTCTGATTGAGCTGACAAGTAGGTGTTGAATACAAGTGCAATAAGGATAGTCAATAAAATTGTAGTGCTCTTTTTTTTCATAAGTAAGTATTTTACATTGTTATTAAATTATTATTGGGGTAAACCATGTTATAAGGGGGTGTAGTGGTTTTTTGTAAAAAAAGTAGTTACGTTATAAACGTTTCATTTGTAAAAATACTTATTTTTTTTCTAAAAAAACAAATGTTTAATACGTAGTTTATAAGAATGCTTTTTATTACACTGTTAAAGTTGTATAGTGGCCATAGGTATAATAACTAAAAATAGTTAAATATATGTTATATAGTTATTTAAAGTCTTTAGTGTATAATTTTATGATGTTTTTAAATTTTGATATTCTAAATTAAAGATTCTGTATTTATAAACTTTTTTAATTATTAAATACGTAATTATATAATCAAAAATTCAATTATAGTACTTAATCATTGTTTTTCATAAGTATTAATACGTGATTTGTGTTAGTATTCTATAACAAATAGAATTTAAACTTTAAAAAATACATTACTATGGATGCTTTAGGGAAATCTACGACGCTACATCTTTTAAACTTCAAGAATCTTTCGATTAGGACTTTTTGGATAACTTCAATTGCTTTTTTCTTATGCTTTTTTTCTTGGTTTGGTATCGTTCCTTTTATGCCAGATGTAGTTAGAGATTTAGGATTAACTCCTGATCAAAAATGGAATTCAATTATTGTTGCTGTTACAGGAACTGTATTTGCAAGACTTTTTATAGGTAAAATGTGTGATAAATATGGACCTCGGATTTGTTATACTTGGTTATTGATGTTAGGTGCGATTCCTGTAATTATATTAGGATTAGTACAAACTCCTATGCAATTTATAATTTGTAGACTTTTTATTGGTTTTATTGGAGCTTCTTTTGTGATAACACAATTTCATACTTCGATTATGTTTGCTCCTAATATAGTGGGTACTGCGAATGCTACTTCTGCAGGGTGGGGTAATCTTGGTGGCGGAGCAAATCGTTTAGGGATGCCATTGATAGCTGCAGCAGTGGTGAGTTTTGGTATTGCAGAGACAGAAGCGTGGAGGTATTGTATGGTAATTGCTGGAGTTGTTTGTTTTTTAATGGGGATTGTGTATTACTTTTTTACACAGGATACACCTAATGGAAATTATAAAGAACTAAAGGTGAAGGGTGAGTTGCCACAATCAAAGAAAGATGAAGTTAGTTTTTTATCAGCTATTAAAGATTATCGTGTATGGATACTTTTTGTGATATATGCAGCTTGTTTCGGAATGGAGCTTACGGTATATGGAACAATGGATGATTACCTTCAAAATACATTTCAATTAGAACGTGTTACAGCTGGGAACCTTGTGTTGTCTTTTGCGTTAATGAATATTTTTGCTAGAACATTAGGAGGTTTTTTTGGAGATCGTTTTGGGAGATTAAAAGGGTTACGAGGTCGCGTATTATTTCTTGCAGCAATACTTATAATAGAGGGGGTAATGCTGTCTTTGTTTTCAGGGATGAGTGGGTTGACCTTTGGAGTTATTTTTTTGGTAGGTTTTAGTCTTTCGGTTCAGATGGCAGAAGGTGCAACTTTTTCGGTGGTTCCGTTTATAAATAAAAAAGCAATTGGTTCTATTTCAGGAATTGTTGGAGCTGGAGGAAATGTAGGTGCCTTTGTGGCTGCTATGGTGTTGAAATCTAAATCAGCAATTGCAGAGAAGACTGCAATTTTGGATAGTCAAGGTCTGGGAGAAGAAGCTGTACATGATGCTCAAGCGGCTGCTTCTTCACAAGCAGTATCCGAAGGTTATTTTTTAATTGGTGTTTTTGTAGTGATAACTGCAGTTATTTCATTAGCTATAAAATTTTCTACAGAAGATGAAAAAGCTGTTCAGAAAGAAATGAAAGCTATTCCTGTGCTGAACTAACTAGTGTTAAGTAGTATTTAAAGAGCTTTTATGTGGATAATCATTATTATTCATATAAAGGCTTTTTTGTTTTAGGGAAACAGTTATTGTATTCCTATTTTGATATGCTGTTTGTTTTAGCTTGTTGATCTTTAATTGATTTGATAAGCTTTCTGTTACTTATTTTACGACTCTGTTAAAAATATATTGCTATTTTTTTATATAAAATAATATTTCCCTTGTAATTTTTATAAAACAAAAATACTTAGTTAAATACGTAATTTTAACATTTAATATTAAGTATTTATACGTAATTTTGAATTATTCTATTAGCTGAATTTTTAAAAACTGAATTATGAAAACAATGAATTTTAAAATAGGGATTTTCTTGACTGCAATGATTTTTTTGTCTTGTGGTGGAGAAAAGAAAAAAGAAATAGCGTCCAGTGATACAGGTACGAAAGAGGAGGTGTCAAAACTGACAATAGAAAAACCTCAATTGACGTTTGGTTTTATCAAGTTAACAGATATGGCTCCTTTGGCGATAGCTAAGGAAAAAGGTTTTTTTGAAGATGAAGGCTTGTTTGTTTCTGTAGAAGCACAATCAAATTGGAAAAATGTATTAGATCGTGTAATAGATGGTCAATTAGATGGTTCTCATATGCTAGCAGGCCAACCTATTGCTGCAGGAGCTGGTTTTGGTAGACAAGCAGAATTAGTAACTCCATTTTCTATGGATTTAAATGGTAATGGTATTACGGTTTCTAATGATGTTTGGTCTAAGATGAAACCTAATGTGCCAAAAGGAGAGGACGGAAAACCAATTCATCCAATTACTGCAGAATCTCTTAAACCTGTAATAGACTCTTATAAGAATGAAGGGAAAGCTTTTAAAATGGGGATGGTGTTTCCAGTTTCTACGCATAATTACGAAATACGATATTGGTTAGCTGCTGCGGGGATTAATCCTGGAATGTATTCTAAGGATAATATTCAGGGTCAGATAGATGCAGATGTATTATTATCTGTAACTCCACCACCACAAATGCCTGCTACGCTTGAGGCAGGAACAATATATGGATACTGTGTAGGAGAACCTTGGAATCAACAAGCTGTTTTTAAAGGGATAGGAGTTCCGGTAACTACAAATTATGATATCTGGAAAAATAATCCAGAGAAGGTATTTGTGATGACAAAGAAATTTGTAGAGAAATACCCAAATACAGCAACAGCTGTTACTAAAGCATTGATTAGAGCAGGTAAGTGGTTGGATACTCCGGGAAATCGTCCAGAAGCGGTAAAGATATTATCAATGCCAGAGTATGTTGGTGCTGATGAAGTAGTTCTAGCAAATTCTATGACAGGAACTTTTGAGTTTGAAAAAGGGGATAAAAGAGAAATGCCTGACTTTAATGTGTTTTACAGATACGATGCGACATATCCTTTTTATTCAGATGGGATTTGGTTTTTAACTCAAATGAGAAGATGGGGGCAAATTCCAGAAAGTAAATCAGCAGAATGGTATGATACTACCATTAAAGATATTTACCGTCCTGATATTTGGACTAAAGCGGCAAAATTATTGGTAGAAGAAGGTCATTTAGAAGCTTCAGAATTACCAAAGACAGATGGGTACAAGCCAGCAACTACTGATTTCATTGATGGCAATAAATATGATGCTAAAGATCCAATAGGATACATCAATAGTTTTGGTATTGGTAATAAAGAAAATGTGGAAGGTGTTTCAAGTATTGAGAAATAAAAAGAGGTTTCCTCTTTTTATTTCTCTTTCCATAACAAAATTAAATAATCTTTAACTTGATTTGTGCTTAGTTAGATGTTGTGTTATGGTGGTTAAAGAGAAATAAGTTTTAAAATAAATAAAATGAAAGATAGGTCAATACATATTCTAAATTTTGTAGGATTAGGTTTTTTCGAACCGGCTATACGATTAGCTACAGGAGAAGAAACAAAGAAAAATTTAATCGCATTACTTAAAAAGGTGTTATTACCAATATTATCAGTAGGGTTATTTTTGTTGTTATGGCATTCTGGTGCTACATATCTTTATAATGTTGAAAAAGATGCTAGGATAGAGAAAGCTTTAGCGGATCAAGGAGAGACAGCAGCATTAGAAATGCGTACTTGTATAGAATCAGGAGATGTCAGTTGTCAACCAAATACACTACCGTCACCAGCTCAAGTGTGGACGGCATATAAATCACTTTTAGCAGATCACGCTGCAATATCAGAGAAGAAAAATTCTTTTGCTGATAAAGTTGCGGCAACCAATGCTAAAAGAAAAGAACAGGGTTTAGCTGCTATTACCTATACAGGAAGACCGTCGTTTGTAGATCAGATTTTTACAAGTCTTAAAACAGTTTTTGCGGGTTTTTTATTGGCTTTGTTTATTGCAGTTCCAATAGGGATTATGTTGGGATTGAGTAAGACTTTAAGATCTTCGGTTAATTGGTTGATTCAAATATTTAAGCCTGTTTCTCCAGTTGTTTGGTTGTTGTTGGTGTTTATGATTGTAAAAACATTAACCAGAGGTTCTGATTCTGATAGTTCATTTATTATTTCATTTATAAGTGTTGGTTTATGTTCTATGTGGGCAACATTGGTAAATACCAGTATGGGAGTTTCTTCTGTTGATAAGGATTATATCAATGTAGCTAAGGTACTTCAATTGAGTGTTGCTCAAAAAGTATTTAAGATCATTTTACCATCATCATTTCCTTTAATTTTTACAGGATTGCGTATAACATTGTCTGTGGCTTGGATGGTGCTAATTGCGATAGAGCTATTAGCGCAAAGTCCTGGCTTAGGTTCTTTTGTTTGGGAAGAGTTTCAAAATGGAGCAAATGATTCTAACTCTAAAATTATTGTAGCGATGTTTGTGATCGGAATCATTGGGTTTTTATTAGATCGCGTCATGTTAACAATACAGAAGTTTGTCACTTTTACAGAAGAAACCGCTTAAAATATAAGGTATGGCATATATAGAGTTAAGAAATGTATCTAAGTCTTTTGGAACAGGAAAAGATCGTACAAAGGTATTGTCCAATATCAATTTGGAAATTGAAGAAGGAGAGTTTGTAGCTATTGTTGGTTTTACTGGAAGTGGAAAAACAACTTTAATAAATCTTATTTCTGGGTTATTGATGCCAGATGAAGGGGAAGTATTGTTTAAAGGAGAGCCTGTAACGGGACCTGATCACGAGAGAGGAGTAATTTTTCAGAATTATTCATTATTACCTTGGCTAAATGTGCGTAATAATGTAGGGATGGCTGTAAAAGAGGCTTTTAAAAAAATGTCTAAAAAGGATAGGAGTAAACGAGTAGAGGACTACGTGGAGATGGTTAATCTTTCGCCTGCAATAGGTAAACTTCCTAAAGAGCTTTCTGGCGGGATGAGACAGCGGGTTTCTGTAACCAGAGCTTTGTCAATGAGTCCAGAGGTGATACTGATGGATGAGCCTTTAAGTGCGTTAGATGCATTGACTAGAGGTAATTTACAGCAAGAAATTCTTAAGATTTGGAATAAAGATAAAAAGACTGCTTTGTTGATTACAAACGATGTCGACGAGGGAATTTTAATGGCAGATCGAATTATTCCTCTAAAACCCGGTCCAAAAGCTACACTGGGGCCAGAATATAAAATAAACCTAGAGAGACCAAGGGATAAGACAGCGCTTAATCATAACGAAGAATATAAACAACTTCGCAATAGTATTATGGAGTATCTTATACAAATCGGAGAACAAAGAGCTTCAAAAAAAGATACTAATTATGTGTTGCCAGATATCAAACCAAAAATGAAGCCAACACCTTTTAGAAGATTAAGTTTTAGTTAAAAAAAAGATGGAAATGGAAACATTAGAAAAAGAAGAAGTAATAAGAAGGTCAGCTAATGGATTGTTTGAGGATAAATATATGTTGGATATTTCTCAATTAACTAAAATTTATCCTACTCCAAAAGGAGACTATGTGGTTTTGGATGATCTAGATTTAAAAGTAAAACATGAGGAATTTATATCAATAATTGGTCATTCTGGATGTGGTAAATCTACGTTGCTTACAATGATCGCGGGTCTTAACCCTATTTCTAGAGGAACTATTGTTGCGGATAATCAAACAATTAAAGGGCCTGGTCCCGATAGAGGAGTTATATTTCAGTCTCCAAGTTTATTGCCTTGGATGACAGCATATGATAATGTGATGCTCGGTGTTAAGCAAGTGTTTGCGCATGGGACTAAAAAAAATAGAGATGATATTGTAAAATATTACTTATCAAAAGTAGGATTAGAAGATGCAATGCATAAAAAAGCAAAAGAGTTGTCTCAAGGAATGCAGCAGAGAGTTGGCATAGCTAGAGCATTTGCTCTTAAGCCTAAAGTTTTGTTACTAGATGAGCCTTTTGGAATGCTTGATTCTTTAACAAGAGGAGAACTACAAGATGTGCTTATTGAGGTTTGGAATCAAGAAAAAATAACTGCTATTATGATTACACACGATGTAGATGAATCTATTTTTTTAGCAGATCGGGTTATCATGATGACAAGCGGTCCAAGAGCTAAAGTTGGTGATATCTTAGATATTGATTTTGAAAGACCTCGTTTAAGAAAAGATGTTTTAGAGCATCCAGACTACTACAAATATAGAGAACATTTGATAAACTTTTTAGAGCATTAAGAGAATACTTAAGAAAGTTTGATAAATCTAAAAAACACTTTATGGTATTGTTTACTTTTAGGCAATGTGGTATAAAGTGTTTTTTTGTTAGTAGTAATTATTTGATTTGTAAGGTGTAAAAACCATAAATGAGTTCATTGTAATATATAATGGATTTCGAAATCTTTCTAGTTTTAATTGCAGAATAATTAATTTGAATAATCAATTTTCATTAAAATATAATTATTTATATTAAACCCCTATTTTTATAGGGGTAATTTGCGTTTTTATATGTTTTATATATAAATTTGTATATATTTAATGGGGGTTATAATGTTTATAATGAATATTTTTTCATTTTACCCCTTTAAAAAGTAGTAAAGTTTTTTCTATTTAATTTTAAAAGTAAAAAATATGAATATTGAAGAATTGATTACTGTATCAATTACGGAGTTTTTGGATGTCGAGCTACATAAGGATACTGAAAATTTGGATTTCTCTTCTAAGATTGAGATTGTGAAAAAACGAATAACAAATAAGGTAAAAAATAGTCCAGATGCATATGGAATGATGAATGGATCGGATGGATATGAGTATGAAATGTTTTTTAGTAGTAACCCAAATGATATGATCAAAATTGATGGATGGATTCCAATTGATACCAGTAGGATTGAAAAAGCTGATAAAATTAATGAATATATAGAAATAGGATTGCTAAGAAAAATAGGAAGTTCTTTGAGCTAACAAATAGTAATTACTATAACTAGCTTAATCGCAAGTAATGTTGATAGATTTTATTATTTAAAAAAATGCATAACTAAAATATAATATCAATTATGAAAGTAAATGAATTAATTACAGAAGCTATTACTGAGTTTTTGGATGTAGAAGTAAATGGTGATACAGATACTCTGAATTTTGCATCTAAAATTGAAATTGTTAAAAAGAGAATTAGCGATAAGGTAAAGAGTAGTCCTGAGTCTTATGGAATTAATGATCAAGAAACATATGAGTATGAAATGTTCTTTACTAGTAATCCTAATGATATGATTAAAATAGATGGATGGCTTCCGATTGATACAAGTAAAATAGAAAAAGCAGACAAGATTACAGAATATATCGAAATAGGTTTATTAAGAAGAATTGAAAAAGCTGCGTAACTATATCGTAATGGTTCACAGATTTTTGTAAAAAAAAGCAAGTTTCAAGCTCGGTTTAACTAATATTGGGATATTTAATCAAGTATTCAGTTAAACAGAGCTTATTTTTTAGTAGTTACAGATGAACAAGAGTGCTTACTAAAATAAGTGTTTTTTGAGAAACGTAAGATCTTTAAAATATATGGGGATAATCTCCAATAATAATTAATGTTTCTTGTGTTGCCGGTTATGAGAAGTCATAGCCGGCTTTTTTTGTTAAAGGTATTATTGAGATAATACAGATTAATGGGGTTATTATGTATATCCAATATGGTATGGGAAAAGGATCTCCTTTTGCATAGGAATGCAGCCCTGATAAGTAATAGTTGACTCCAAAAAAAGTCATGATAAGGCTTCCTAATGCAAAAAGACTACATAGGTTATAGAAATATATATAGTTTTTTGGAATAATAATCCTGATATGAAGTACAAACGAATAGATGATAATGCTAATTAAAGCCCAAGTCTCTTTGGGATCCCAGCCCCAATATCTTCCCCAAGATTCATTTGCCCAGATGCCTCCAAGAAAAGTCCCTATGGTTAGCATATATAATCCAATAGTACTTGTAAGCTGATTAATGTTGGTTAGCTTTTTTATGGTATTAGTTGTCTCTTCTTGATTTGAAAACGAAAAGGTGTTTATGCTCATAAGTAATAAAGAGATTAATGCTAAAAGTGACCCCATAGCCAAAAAGCCATAACTACCTGTTATGATTGCTACATGAATTAATAGCCAATACGATTTTAATACCGGCACCAAATTAGTAATCTCGGGATTCATTAAGCTTCCGTGAGCAATACCAATTAAACAGATAGCTAATATTGATGCTGCAGCTGTCGCAAAAGAGCTTTTTTTGTAAAATAGAAAACCAGAAAACATCCCTATCCAAGCAATAAATATGCTAGCTTCATATCCATTACTCCATGGAGCGTGTCCTGATATATACCATCGTAATATGATTCCAGATCCTTGTAACAAGAAAATGATAAATAGTAAAAGAATTATAAGAGATATAGTTTTCTTTAGAGTATTATTTTTTTGCTTAAAAACTTTTATAAAACTCAGTAATATTAATAACACACCAAGACAGGTATATCCGATGAGACACCATAAAAATATAGGATTGTTGTTAAACCATATTTCTAGCTTTACTTTGGTTTCCTCTAGTATAATTGTCTCTCCGTTTTTTTTCTGAAAATTTTTGATTAGTTCAACAGTCTCGTTTGCTTTTGTCCAATTGCCTGTTTTGATTCCAATAGAAAGGTTTGCAAAATAAGTGGGTGTTATTTTTGAATAAAAAAGTAAGTCGTCTTCGTTAAAAGTGAGTTCTTTCTCTACAGGTGCATACCATTTTAGTGATGAATCATCTTTTTTTGGAAAAATTTTAAGGAATTGACCATTAAGTATACCCCATAAAACGTTAACACGCTCATCAATTTTGATAATATCTTTATCAAAAATAGATTGTTTTCCTGGAGCTTTAGCATATGCGCTGCTAACAAGTGATTCGAGTTTGTAATTTCCTTGAAAATCAAAAAATTGGGAAGCACTTGTGTAGCCAGAAGTGTTAATCTGGATGATTTCTGTTAACTCATGAATTGCTTTTTTCTCAATTTTAATGAACTCTAATAATTGCCATG
Organism: uncultured Aquimarina sp.; assembly: GCA_947493495.1. Taxonomy (GTDB): domain Bacteria; phylum Bacteroidota; class Bacteroidia; order Flavobacteriales; family Flavobacteriaceae; genus Aquimarina. The sequence continues at coordinate 87,983 of CANLRN010000008.1, read as the reverse complement.
AATCAGGCTTAAAATTCATTCCTATGAATATTTGTGTAGGAGTAAGTTGTTTTTTTGTTTTGTTTTTGTCAATATATGTGAAGCCGTTTTTACCATGAATTTTTCTGACTAATTCTAATGATAATGTTCCTATTGGTTTAACTCTTCCTTGGAAATCTTGCACTTGGATAGTTGCGAACTTTTGAGCGTGGGTAATGTCTATATATTGTCTCTCAATTAATTCGTGCTCTTGTAGGTGATGTAATTGTTGTGTATATGTATTGTTTACTAATAATAGTATGAGATTTATAGCGCAAAAAAGATTTTTTTTTATCAACGTAATATTTTTAGTGTTATTCCAAAATGAGAATTTTTCCAGCATAAGCTTAATAGCATTCCTAGCGCTAGTAGTCCGTACCCTAAATAGGTTACTAATGTCCCCCAATAATCCCTATTAACGGAAAGTATTGTTCCGCTTTCATCAGGTAAATAAGCAGATTGAAAAAAACGATATCCTTTATAGTTCAGAACGTTATTCATGAAGATTGTATAATTAAACATTTTATGTTTTTCTTGGATTTCTAAGTGACTGTAAAAAGCAGAAGGGCTATTAGATCCAGGATAACGTTCTAAAATAAAGTCATTTAAAAAAATAGAGAATGGTAGTTGTATAGGTTTAGAGCCGAATCGTAAGCTTATATGGATGTCGTTGATGAATAACGTATTAAAAGGGTTCATGTATCCTGGTCCTCCAAATAAGGTAATTTCCTTTTTTTCTGATCCCGATTCTAGTGATAATATGATTGCGCTTTCAGGATTTTTAATTTCAGGGTTTTTGTCTTTAGAGGTTATTTTAAGGTATTTGTTTTCTGATATTTCATTAAACACTACAGGTGTGTTGTTTATTTGGCTTAGTGCTTTGAATTGTAAAGGAACTAAACTGTCTTTTGGATATGAGCTTGCCTTGTTTAGGATCATAGAAAAATAATCGGTTTCTTTTGGGAATGAGGCAAGCCAAGTGTTGTTTTTTTTGGTTATGAAAATATCATTGGTTAGCTTATCGTTGCTTTCAAAAGAAATAGGGATTCCGTATATGGTTTTTCTGTCCCCTTTTTTTATATAAAAATCTTTCCGTTCATCATTTTCAGCAATAACAATATGTAAGTAAGTCTTTCCTTTGCTAGTGTCTTTTAGTATTTGATGAGCTCTGGGGATATAGTTTTTTAGTTGTATTTTTATTTGTTTGTCATTAAAATTGTAATGTTCGCTAATGCGGTTATATCCGATTTCGCTCATGTGAATAGGAGTGCTAGAAAAGTTTTGGGTAATAGAGCCGTTACTTGCCTGAAGCTGTAAATAGCTATCTATAGAGATCATTCTGTCACTTGCAGAATCCTCTTTTATGGTCATTAATGCTTCGTAGCCTCTATATCTTGTTATTCCTGAGCCTAGAATTATAATTACAAATGCTATGTGGAATAAGAAAATTGGTGCTTTTTCCCAGCTAAAGAGGTTGTATTTTGGGATGTTTCCTATAAAGTTAAAGGCAATTAATAATACTAGAATTTCAAACCATTTAGCATTGTATATTAAAGCTTTAGAAGTTTCAGTTCCATAGTCATTTTCTATAAAAGTTGCAACGGCCATTGATACAGCAAAAATTATCAATAATAATGCGCTAACTCGGTTGGAGAAAAGTAATTTTAGTAGATGTTTCAAAGTTGTTTTTTCTTTTCTGATATCCTTTTTCGGGAGATGTTTATAATTTGAATTAAAAAAAAATCTTATTCTTTCATTCCAAGATCAACCCAAGTTTTGATTAACTCTATGGTGCAACTATCAATTTTAGTTTCTTTACGATAGGGCATAGCGATATATCCCTGTGCGTGAGTTATAGAGCCTACTAGTTGTCCACTTTCTCCCATTTTTTTTAAGCTCGAATAATCAAAAATTTTACTTCTTGATGCTTTTTCTTTGTAAACATCCTCAGCATGACATTTAAAGCAATGAATTTCAATTATTGAAGCTACCTGATTTTTGTATGTTATGTCTTTAGGTATATCGCATATTGGTTTGTCTTTTTTGTTGCAAGAAGCCAACATTATGATTGATGTTAAGATAGCTACAAGTCTTATATGTTTTGTTGAGTTCATTTTTTTGAAATTTTTATTTCTAATATAAATTCGTGCTATTTTTTTGCGTATTTGTTTTTTATTTTAATCCATTCTTCTTCTGTTAGCGGTTTGTATTTCTTTTTGTTAGAAAAAGGATCTGTACCACCTTTTAGGTATTCTTGAATTTGTTTTAACGGAATAGTGTCTTTTATTTTCTCTGCTACTTTATAAATATGATTTCCATGAAAATCGTGACATTGTAGGCAGGTATTCCATTGCTTATTTTTAATAAGCTGTTCATGCGGGACATCAATGGGATCGTTCTTTACTTCTAAGTCGTAATGGCAATTTACACAAAATGCAGCGTCTTTAAGAACAACTCTGGTATCGTTATGTTCCTTATGACATGTTTCGCATTCTGCCGCATTAATATTAGCAATTGCTTCCTTGAATCTTGGTTCTAGAAAACGATGAGTTGGATGTCTGTCGTTTGGCCTGTCGTGGCATTCAATACATTTTTTATTGTCTACGTTTTCAGTTCCAAAATCTGCTTTGGTTTTACGCATTCCGAAAGTGTATGAAATGTTAGATTGTATCTGTTGGATTAAATTACCTTTAGCATCAGTATGACAAGCATTACATGATAAACCTTCATGCCCAGTGTTTAATGGGCCAAGACTTAAAAAGCTTTCTGTTTGTTTTAATGGTAGAATTATATATATAATTAATCCGATCCCGATCCCAATAAATGAACCGATTCGTTGTCTTTTTCGTAAGGGATTTTTGTTAAACATCTATTTTTTAATCGTTTAGGAAGCTAATACTTACATTGCTTGAAGCAGGAAAGCTTATGCAGGTTAAAATGTCTCCATTAGCCACTTCTTCTTCTGATAACAAATGACCATCTATCATTTTTACTTTTCCTTTGACGCATTTTGCCTTGCAGCTACTACACATGCCGGATCTGCAAGAGTAGGGTAGCATGATGTTTTCGGACATTGCTGCTTGAAGAATTGTTTTATCTCTTGTAACACTTATTTCGTGCTTCTTTTTTTCTTGATAGATGACCACATTGCTTACAAGATCTTTAGAATCACTAGATGTTATAAAATTGGCACTAAAAGCTTCTAGTTTTATTTGGTTCCTTGAAATACCGTTATTTCCTAGTATTTCTTTTGCTTTATCCATAAAGCCTTGTGGGCCGCACATCATATATTTTCCGTCAACATAGTTTAATATATGAGTTTCCATAATTTCTGTAATGAGTTCCTCGTTTAGTAAGTCTTGATGGTAGTTTGGTTTTTTAGAAACATTCTTTTCTAATATATGTTGGGTGCTTAGACGGGTCGGATGATTTTCTTCAAGATCTTCAAGAGCTTTTTTGAAGATGATAGATTCTTCGTTCTTGTTAGCATAAATTAGAATAATCTTAGATAAAGGTTCTTTTTCTAATACGGTTTTTATGATAGAAAATATAGGTGTAATTCCACTTCCTCCAGCAAAAAAAACATAATTGTGTTTAGCATTTTTGTCTGGTACAATAAAAAAACTACCTGCAGGTTTTTCAATTTCAATTTTTTGACCCGCCTCTAAATCCTTACATATATAGTTAGAAACTAGGCCTTTTTCTACTTTCTTTACAGTTATTCTAAGAAATTTATCTGTAAAAGGACTACTACTAAAAGAATAGGCTCTTTTTTCAATTTTATTTTTGATAGGGATTTTAACGGTAAGAAATTGACCTGGTTTGTATTTAATTTTATTAAAGATCCCTCCTTTGTTTAGAATAACACTTACAGCATCTTCGGTTTCACGAATTATTTCTTTTACAGTTAGTAACATAATACTTTATTTTTTATTCGTAATAAAACACAACACCAATATGAAAGACTACTAGAAAACTGATTACTACTGATAGAAGAACATGTACGATCATCCAAGATTGAAAAATCCATTCTTTTTTACTTTTGATAATATCTAGATTAACAGTTCCTATAATCATATTTATAAAAAAGATGTAGGATAATAAAGCGAGATAACCATACCCAAATTCTAATGCGTGTATATAAAAGAATATAGGAGAAAGAACTCCAATCCATTTATGTAAAATGGTGAATCTGACCGTGTGTTTTCTGAGTTTTTTTGATATCCTGGTCACAGAAAGTATCCATTGAAATAATATAAATATTCCAATAAATACTCCTGACCATCGTTTGTATTCTTCATTAAGTTGTAATTCATATAGCCATTGCCATTTTAGGTCTAGGAAAAACTGTAAAAGGTATAATACAAGTAAACTAAAGCCAATAAATAAAAAGCTATATGATTTTTTTAGACTATCCAAGTTGTGTTCTTTTAATTTGAAGCTAAGTCTTTTGTTGTGTTTTGATCCTTTCTTTCGACAAGTAATAATGTTTCCATACTGTGATAAGAAGCTAATTTTCTTACACTATCAATAAAAACTTCTGCTGTAGGTAGATAAAAACCTTTAGAAGGCCAGTTTTTGCCAATCTGTGGTTTTGTGCTATCAATTTTAAAAGCGGCAATTTCTTTAAGATATGCATTGTAAATAGCTTTTGTTCCATTTCTATATGCATTTATAACTCCAATTGCCTCTTTGTATGATAAGGAATCAGAAGGATATTGCCATGTGGTGGCTCCCATAACATCACCAAGTTTCCAATCTGTTTTGGTGGTGCTTTTGTGATCATTATGGCAGTTTACACAAGGTGCTGCTACGGCAAGATCGGCAAACATAGAAGTGTATAATTTCTGATCTTCTTCATAGAAATGTTGAGGTTTTTGATCCGCTTTTATTTTGGTGAATAATTCAGCTTGTTTTCCTTGAAACTTGTTTGAGGCGTTAATAGGAAAGTCAGAACCAAGATATAATCCTAGAGGAACGTCGCTTTTTCGAATATCAGAAGAAATACCTCTTAGGAATAAAGCAGGAAGTGGACCAGCTTCTATTTCATCATCTTGCCAGTCTTCATCAAATTTAAGTCCTTGTTTTTTGCCTGCGCCCACAATTCCTTTGGTGTATAATGTACGAGTGATATCATTTTCCTCTGCAACCAAGGTGAGTATGTCAGCAACTGCAAACACTTTATCAGAAGGTCCGTTTGAAGAAGTTTCTTCGGGAACACCTCCACAAGATTGAATAATAATTGAAATACAAGATGTGAGTAAAAATATCCATTTTGTTTTTAGATGATTCATTTTGTTGTGTTTTGAGTTAATAATTTTAGAGTGTTCTATGCAACTTCTCCGTATGCTGCAGTCTTCATGACAGATGCCATAACACCATACGTGTCAGTCCAGGCTGCTTTTACTTCTGGAGTAAAATCTTCTCCTAACCCAGTTGCTAGGGTACTTAATAATGCAACTCCTACAGTATCATAATGCGAGGATTCTACTTTGTAATCTACATGTCTCTTTCCTAAGTCTTGTAAAATTGGTATTAAGCGGTCTAAGTTGCTAAGGCCTGCTACAGCAGAAGATAACATGGTCATTAGTTTGTTTCCTTGCCCTTTCATTGCTTCTACGTTATCTGAAGGAAATATTTTTTTTAGTTCGGGATCTAATTCAAAAAGTTTGTTATAAAAAATTTCTGCAGCAGTTTCTGCTATTGGAGCAACTTTACTAAATGATGTTTGTACTAAATCAATTGTGCTTTTTTCCATAATTGCGTTTTTAAAGTAAAATTTTAGACGATATAAATAAGTATTAATACTTATTTTTATTCAAATATATTTTATTGATTAGTAAAACACAAATGAATTATTTTTAATGAATACATGTTTTTAACATTTAAAGTGTAATAAAATTGTATAAAAATAATTATTAAATTATTTTTTAACTTTTTTGTTGAATAATAATTAAAACGGCGTTTCTTAAATTAAACACTATTTAAAAATAAGTATTTATACGTGTTTTTTTAGTTTTATGATAATCTTAAAATTGACTTGTTTTTTTGCAGAAATGATAACTGGATATTTTTTTTGAAGAATGGTAGTGTTGATTAATTTAAATTAAAACAGCTTTCGTTTTTCCTTATAATACGATTTACGGATGAGAATTTCGTAAAAATAATGACAAAGATTTTTCGCTAGATTGATGAATCAAATTAAAGAATAGCCATAGCTATTGTTTCATTTTATGAAGAAAATATAGTAGAAAAAGAATATCATTAGATGCGAAATTTTTATTCGTAAATCGTATAATACGTTTCTAATCATATTTTATTTTGAATATTAATGAATCGAGAAGGTAATTTTTTATAAAACCTTTTTTTAGTAAGGATCTTTTGTGGATTTCATAATTAACAGGAAGCTTCGATCATTTACCAATTTTTCTAATCCTAAATTAAGTAATAATACTTAATTTTGCTCTTCAGTATAATTTTAATAAAACTCTTTATGGCATCTAAACCTTATAAAACTACATGTTCGTATTGCGGTGTCGGTTGTGGAATAATAGCTAAAAAAGATGCTAAAGGAGTAATTACTGTAGAAGGTGATCCAGATCATCCAGTTAACAAAGCGATGTTATGTTCTAAAGGGATGAACTTACACCATGTAGTTCAGGATACGAGTGATCGAATTTTATATCCAGAAATGCGTTGGAGTAAATCCCATGAACGTCAACAAGTTTCTTGGGATCAGGCAATAGATAGAGCTGTAGCTGTTTTTAATACTATGATCAAGAAATACGGCCCTGATAGTATTGGGTTTTATGTTTCAGGACAATGCCTTACAGAAGAGTATTACCTTGTAAATAAGCTAGCCAAAGGTTTTATAGGTACTAATAATGTAGATACCAACTCAAGATTGTGTATGAGTTCTGCTGTAGTAGGGTATAAGCAAGCCCTTGGAGAAGATAGCGTACCCATTTCATATGATGATATAGAACTTGCAGATTGTTTTATGATTGCAGGTGCAAATCCTGCTTGGTGTCATCCGATATTGTACAGAAGAATAGAAGCTCATAAAGAGAAAAATCCAAGAGTAAAAATTATCGTTGTAGATCCCAGAAAAACACAATCATGCGATATTGCAGATTTACATTTGCAGATTATTCCTGGAACTGATGTAGTTTTGTATAATGCAATTGCAAAACGTCTGATTGACAGAAAGAAAGTCGATAAAAATTTTATAACGAATCATACGGATGATTATGACGCTCTTAAGTCTTATTTAAAAGAAACTTCCTTATCAGAGGCAGCAAAAATTTGTGGTATCAAGCTTACAGATATTAAAAAAACTGCTTCATATATCAGTGATGCCAAAGGTTTTATAACACTTTGGGCGATGGGATTAAATCAAAGCTCGATAGGAGTAAATAAGAATAATGCATTATTAAATTTATCCTTACTTACAGGACATATCGGCAAACCAGGTTCAGGACCATTTTCTTTAACAGGGCAGCCTAATGCTATGGGCGGTAGAGAGGTGGGAGGCATGGCTAATTTATTAGCAGCCCATAGAGATTTATCAAACGAAGAGCATAGGCGTGAGGTAGCCAATTTCTGGGGAGGAAAAGAGATTTTAGAAAAACCTGGATTGACAGCAACAGAAATGTTTGATGCTTTAGAAAATGGAAAGTTAAAAGCAGTATGGATTATTTGTACCAACCCGCTAGTTAGTTTACCAAATATTAATCAGGTAGAGAAGGCCTTAAAAAACGCAAAGTTTGTTATCGTACAAGATATTTCTCATCGTTCAGAAACCTTAGAATATGCAGATTTAGTATTACCAGCAGCTGGGTGGGCAGAAAAAGAAGGCACAATGACTAATAGTGAACGACGAATCACTTATCTAGATAAGGTAATTGACCCTCCAGGCGAAGCATTACCAGATGCAGAAATACTATGGAGATTCGCCCAAAAAATGGGATTCAAAGGATTCGATTACACATCAGCCGAAGAAGTATATAGTGAACATTGTAGATTAACAAAAGGAACCAATATTGATATTTCTGGTCTAAGTTATGACCGGTTAAAAACAGAAGGTAGTTTTCAATGGCCTGTTCCAGAAAGAACACATCAAGGGACTTCCCGTTTATTCGAAGATAAACAGTTTTATACAGATACAGGAAACGCAAAATTTATAATCCCCAGATTTACGAAACCTACATCAGAATTAATTACAGAAAAACATCCATTAATTTTAACAACAGGGCGGATACGTGATCAATGGCATACTAGAACCAAAACGGGGAAAGTAAATAGGCTATCAGCACATATTTCGAATCCTTTTTTAGAAATAAACCAAGTAGATGCTTTTTTACGAAAATTAAAAGATGACGATATAGCGGTTATAGAGAGTAAGAGAGGTAAAGTACAAGTACAAGTTAAAATTAGCGATACTATAAAAAAAGGGACTGTATTCCTACCGATACACTGGGGGAAAGTTTTAGGAAATGATTATGCCAGAGTAAATAACTTAACCACAAGTATCATAGACCCAATATCCAAAGAACCAGACTTTAAATTCTCTGCAGTAGAAGTTTCGAAATTTGTAAAAGAAAAACAAAAAATATGTATCATAGGAGCAGGAACAGCTGCTTATCGATTTATACAGACATATCGGGAGCACAATACCGAAGACGAAATCACCGTATTTTCTAAAGAACCTTACCCATTTTACAATCGTGTATTATTACCAGAATATGTGAGTGAAGAACTCACTTGGGAGCAATTACAGAAAATGAGAGAAGGTAGTATGGAATCACTTCGGGTAAACCTGTCTACCAGTAATCCAGTTACAGAGATCAATAGAGAAGAAAAATATCTTATTGATAGTAAAGGAGAAAGACATGAATATGATATTGTCTTAATGGCTACAGGAAGTAGGGCTTTTGTGCCTAAAGAAGTTCCCATCCATTTGTCAGGGAGGTTTACCATGAGAGATCGAGGAGATGCAGATAAGTTGAAAAATTATTTAGAAGAAACTGGTTTGCCAGAAAATCAACAACATGTCACTATTGTTGGAGGTGGATTGCTGGGATTAGAATTGGCAGCAGCACTACGTAAAAAAAATGTAAAAATCACTATAGTACAACGAGGTAATCGGCTAATGGAAAGACAATTAGATATTATTGCAAGTCGATTATTAGCAGAAGATGTGCGTGAAAAAGGAATCCAAATTCATTTTGATAATGAGGTAGATACTGTGTTTAATCAAGATTCGGACGCCTTAGTGGTACATCTTAAATCAGGTAGATCTTTTAGTTGTAATGCGGTTGTATATTCTATCGGTACAATCCCCAATATAGATTTGGCCAAAGACATTGGTATTGATTGCCGTAGAGGTATTTTGGTGAATCAATATCTACAATCGAGTGATCCAAGTATTTTTGCGGTAGGAGAAATTGCAGAGTTTGAAGGGAATTTGTATGGTATTACTGCCGCAGCAGAACAGCAGGCAGATATTGTGGCAAAATATCTCTTAGGAGATTATAGCGCCATTTATCGAGGCTCTGTTTTTATGAATATATTAAAATTTGAAGATTTAGACCTATGTAGTATTGGTAATATAGACATGCCTATAAATGACTCGTCTTATGAAGAAGTTATTTTCATGGATGTAGGGAAACGCTTTTATAAAAAATGCATTATAAAAAATGATTGGTTAGTAGGTGCTATTCTTATGGGGGATAAGAGTGAATTTGCAGAGTTTAAACGATTAATCGAAGAAAAAATAGAGCTTTCTGAGAAACGAGAAGAATTATTGCGATCCTCGCAACCTGATACCCCAGTATTAGGAGCACTCATATGCTCTTGTAGTCAGGTAGGAGAAGGAAATCTTGTAGAAGCTATAGAATCTGGATGCGAAGATTTTTCAGAATTATGTACTAAGACTGGTGCAGGGTTGGGATGTGGTAGTTGTAAGCCCGAGGTAAAAGAAGTGTTGAATAGTATGTTACAATTAACTTAAGTATGGAAACATTTATACACAGAGTCAATATAAAAGGTGGAATTTTATCTCCGAGTGAATTACGACAAATTATAGCATATGCAGAACAACTAGAGTTAGATACATTTCATTTTGGATCCAGACAAGATATTATCTTTCCATCAAAAAACACCAATGCATCTCTTATTGAAGAACATGCATCATATGATGCGACTTTTTTTTCTCCAGAAACACAGCAAAATATCAGCTGCTCCTACGTCGCTATTGATATTTTTAATGCTACCGTTTGGCTCAGAGGTACTACTTATTTATACATACTCGAAGAGTTTAGATATCAACCTGCACTAAAGATTAATATTGTAGACCCAAAACAGCAGATGGTTTCTCTATTTTATGGAGATCTTAACTTTATAGCCTCTAGTCGCGAGGATTATTGGTATTTATTTCTAAAGTTACCAGGCTGGGAAGAAATATTTTATCCTGTACTTATATTTACTTGGGATATTGCCAAAATTGCAGAAGAGATTGAAAATGTATACCAAAAGGTAACGAATGTAGAAGAGCTTTTTCAATATCTTAATGAGAGTTTAGATACCAATAATAGTGTTATAGAAAAACCTTTGCGAGTACATTTTAGACCATTTCCTTATTATGAAGGGATGAATAAAATGGGAATCAATCAATACTGGCTAGGGCTGTATTGGAGAAATAACAAATATGACCTTAAATTTCTAAAAACACTATGCGAATTCTGTATAGAGAACAGAATCGGAAAAATATGCTTAACACCCTGGAAATCTTTTATTATCAAAGGCATACATAAAGAATGTAAATTAGAATTAGAAAAACTCTTAGGGCAGTATGGAATCAATGTTCGTCATTCTGCCTTAGAATTGAATTGGCATTTGCCAGTAGGAAACCAAAAAGCACTAGAGTTAAAGAAGTTTTTGGTTATGAATTTTGATCAAAATGATATCAGTACCTATGGTATGACATTTGCCATTACAATGAACCGTATTCAAAAACGATATTTCACATCAGTAGTGATTGAAGAAAACAAGGCTCCTGATGTAATTAAAGATTTTGTGGTAAGGCCTACTTATAATGTATTATACGCTAAAAATTTTGACCCTAACACGCGTAATTATCTAGTGTATGCACAAGATATAGATCAGATAGATTTACCTGGGGTTTTATTAGAACTAACCAAATCATACTTTCAGAGTTTAGGCAATACTACTACCGAAGATTTTATAGAAACAACTATACAAAAAGAAACTCTAGCAATAGAAGTATATCAATGTCAAGATTGTCAGACTATTTATGATCCTTCTCTAGGAGATGATCTACAAAATATACCGGTAGGCACAGAATTTAAAGAATTGCCCAAAGAGTATAAATGTTCTTTATGCGAAGCTTCTATAACTAATTTTGAAAAAATGATGCTAGAAGTTTCCTAATAACATCTTCTAATCTAGTGTAGTTCCAGTCAGCAATACTTATGTTAGAAAATCAGTAAGAATGCATAGATATTTGTATACAATCCCTCATAGAACCTCTCACTTCAGTTCCTCTTTACTCCATATTCTATAAATTGAAACTTCGTTATGAAGGGTAAAAGTTACCATAGATTTCTCAAATCGTGATTCGGTATACATCTTAATGGCCAACTATAAAGTAATTTGCTTCAGTTACAAATTGATAAGCGACATTCATACAACTATTTACTTATTTTACTACGATAATGTATGTCACACAATCAGTAATCTTTAATCTTTGGAATAAAATGCTGTATTAACAATTGACCAGATATTAATTAACCACTCAAAAAAATAGAATATGATTTATTTCTTAAAAAACACACGCATTATACAACAATGGATGATTTTAGTAGTGTTATTATATAGCAGTATTGGATTATTAGCTCAAGGAAATAATCTTATCGAAAACGGGGAGTTTGACAACAAATTAAACAATTGGGATGTTTTTATCAATCAAGGTGATTTTAGTGCCAAAGTAGTAAAAGGTGAAAGCATGTCTGGGCAAAATGCTGTACGTACCACTCTAATAGATCCAGGACCTGATTCTTTTAGTGTTGGTATACGTCAGTTTGTTAGAACGTCTGCAAGAAAAAATACTATTTATAATCTAAGCTTTCAGGCAAAAGCTGATGCAGATCGACCTATGGTGGTAGAACTACTCCTAGGTGGAGAATCCACACTTTTTGAAACTGTACAATTATCGCAATCAGTCAAAGAATATAAATTAACGGCTATTAGTAATGCAGATGGAGAGATTACGGTAGCATTTTTAATGGGGACTAATACTTCTAATATCGTTATAGATAATGTAAAACTTATAACTGGAGATCAGACACCACAGATAAGTGACCGAGATGTTATTACTAATGGAGAATTTAATGATGGCCTCAATGGATGGGAAGAATTAAATAATGATGGGGGCGACTTAACACCATCTGTAGCAACTAATGAGAATATATCTGGAGCATATGCTTTTAAATCCATTATCAATACAGCAGGGACAGTTCCTTATAGTACAGGGATTTTACAGAGAATACAAAGTCCGTCGAAAATTGATCATTTTTATGATGTTAGTTTTTTAGCAAAAGCACAAGCTCCAAGAGATATTGTGGTGGAGTATAAAATTAATGGAAAGAGTAAAATCTATAAAACCATCAAGTTGACCGAATCTCCTAAGCGGATTAGATTTACCATACCTAGTAATGAAGTAGGAACGATGGAATTGTTATTCTTTTTAGGGGTAAATAGTACTACAGTATACCTAGATGCAATTTCTGTAGTAGAAGATTCAGATGTCCCCCTTAGTACGATGACAGCTAATTTTGATCAAGCTGGTATTGGAGGAGGAGGGTATGTTACAGGAATTTATTATCATCCAACCACTCCTAATTTATTATATATGCGAACAGATGTGGGAGGGGCTTTTCGTTATAATTATGAGCAAAAAAAATGGATAACTTTAGCGACTAACTTTCCACTAGGACAAGAAAATTTTTATGGAATCAATGCTCTGGCGTTAGCCCCATCAAACGATAATTATGTATATATTTCTACTGGAAAGTCTGAGTTTTCTGATGGACAAAGTGATGTGTTGGTGTCCAGAAATAGAGGTAGAAGTTGGACTCCTACAGGCCTAAATAAAGAGTTATTTGCTTCAAGTGATTTTTTTAATAAAATAATGGGACCAGCATTGGCGGTAGACCCTAATAATGCTACTAGAATATATGCAGGAACTGCTAACAATGGATTATGGTTTAAAGACGGAAATAAAAATTGGAAACGCGTAAATGGTATACCTAACGGAGCTACAAACCTTGGTGTAAAATCCATCGTTTTTGCGCCTAATGGTGATTTGATTGTAGGAGTGCCAGAAGTAGGTGTTTTTAGGAGAATCAATGGAGAAAATGTTTTTAAGAAAATTAATGGAGCTCCGACTTCTATTTATAAAATAGCGACAAACTCTCAAAATCACATATATGTGGCTACGAATAATGGAATTAGAATTTATGCAAATGGGAATTGGAGAACTCAAAGAAGCGGAAAGACGATTACTGGGTTATCGATACATCCCAAAAATGATAATAAAATAGTAGCTGTCGAGAGTGGGTTTGGGAGTAGAAGAGGTGAAATCTATAGTACTGTAAATCGTGGAGCAAATTGGAGCACAATACGATCAGGAACAAATGATTATCAACGAAAGAGATTTCCTAGATGGTATCCGGATTTTTTCTGGGTGAATGCGCCATCTTCTATTCATTTTAATCCTCATAAAAGTAATGCGGTTACCTATGCTGATTTTTTTGCGGTTTGGCATACAAACAATATCCAAAAAAAACCTTCTATCTGGAGAGCGTATTCCAGAGGACATGAAGAGACATATGTAATTGATTTAGTTTCACCTACAGCTGGTCCAAGATTAATAAGCGGATTAGCAGATGTTCTTGGTTTTAAATGGAATAAAAACTTAAGACAGTTTCCCAAAACTACCTTAATCGATCAACCAGGCGATTTTGTAGAAGGTGAAACAGTAAATAATGGAACATCTATTGATTATTGTAGCACTTCTCCCAAAGAAAAAGTATTCGCTGCGAATATAAATAATTTTGGAGGACAAGGATTTCTCTTTAGAACCAATGACAATTTTAAAACATTTACTAAGCGTAAAGTACCAGGTAGTATGGGACGTGTAGCGATGTCTGCTACTACTCCTGAAAATATGGTGATACTAACGCAAGGATCAGAGTCTAAAGTGTTTTTTACTAAGAATAACGGGGTTTCTTGGACACCTTCAAATGGAGCGCCTGAAGGACTCATGGATAATATGTTCAGGTCTCGGAACTTACTTACTTCGGATAGGGTAAATGGTAGTGTCTTTTATCTTTACGAAAACGGAGGGCGTTTTTATCGTAGTGTAGACGGAGGTGTCAATTTTAGTTTAGTAAACAATAATTTACCTACTTCTGCTAATTTTGATAAATGGGAAACTAAGGCGATGCCTGCTGTCGAAAATGAAGTTTGGGTAAGTCTAGATAATGCTGGACTTTATCGGTCGACAAATGGAGGCAATTCGTTTCAGAAAATTCCAGGTATAAAAAGGTCGTATACATTTGGATTTGGCAAAGGAAAAGTATCTGGTGATCCGCCAGTAGTTTATATATACGGTCAAGTAAATGATCTGGTAGGACTTTTTAGTTCGAGAGATTCTGGAGCAACTTGGACTTATATAAATTCAGGGATCAAATGGTCTAATGGGCCTCGATCTCTTACAGGGGATATGCAGAAATATGGATATGTTTATATAGGAAGCAATGGTAGCGGAATACTCACAGTAGATATAGAAGATGCAGATAAATCGGAGGACTCTCCAAATGTAAAAGATATCGTGGATCTTGATAAAAGTATGTATGTATACCCTAATCCTGCTTATAAGGGGTATACTGATATAAAATTTATGAGTGAAGATGTTTATTCATCAAAGCTTTTGGTTTATGATTTTTTTGGAAAACTTGTATCAGAAATGAATGTAGATATGATTGATGGAGAAAATTCGATCAGGATTCAAACATCTACATTTTCATCTGGTTTATACATGGCAATCGTAGATACAAAGAATCAAAAATTAGTAACTCGTTTTATTGTTAACTAATACCAGTTCTGATTTAAAAATACTCAAATAAAACACAGGTATTTTTTGTTTAGGCAAAAAAGAAAATGCAAGCATAGGCTTAAGCTACGATTATATTTTATCTTGAAGCATAAACGAAAAAGATCAAATTCTAGTGGGTATTTTTAAATGAGAACTGGTATAACCCTTTAAGAAGTTATAAAAAATTATAGACTAAAGAAAAGAAACGGTAGAGTACGAATAGTACGTCAGATATAGCAAACTAAGATTTTTTTAGTTGCTCTCTAAAAATGCATACCTAATTCTATTCTATAGCCAAACCATTTATAGTATCTTCGCGGTGAATCATACAACTATTTTCTTTTAGTTTTGCAACACGAATTTACAATACAGGTATCACCAGAAACAGCGGCAAATGCTACTATATTAAAAGAAGATATCTCAAGAAAAAATGGAATACCACTTGAAGATATCCGATATGTAAAAATCGTTAAGAGATCTATTGATGCTCGCCAAAGAGTAATTAAGATAAATTTAAAGGTAAGGGTGTTTGTACTAGAAGATTTTAGAGAAGCAACTATTCATTTACCTGAGTATCCAGATGTATCTAGTGCTAGCGAAATAGTAATAATAGGAGCGGGGCCTGCAGGGTTATTTGCAGCATTGAAGTGTGTAGAGTTAGGCTATAAACCCATTGTATTAGAACGAGGTAAAGATGTGCGTAATCGTAGAAGAGATCTTAAAGCGATAAATAGAGATCATATTGTTAATGAAGACTCTAATTATTGTTTTGGTGAGGGAGGTGCAGGAACGTATAGTGATGGCAAATTATATACCCGTTCTAAGAAAAGAGGAGATGTAAACCGTATTCTACAGCTTTTGGTTGGTTTCGGTGCTACAGATCAAATATTAGTTGAAGCTCATCCACATATAGGGACTAATAAATTACCTGCTATCATTGTTGCGATAAGAGAAAAAATAAGAGAAAAGGGAGGCGAAATTCATTTCGAAAAAAGAGTCGTAGATTTCCGTATTAAAAATAACGAGGTCTCTTCTGTAATGCTACATAATGGAGATGCTATAACTACGAATAAAGTAATTTTAGCCACAGGACATTCGGCTAGAGATATTTTTGAGTTATTACATCGGAAAAAGATTGAAATCGAAGCAAAACCATTTGCTTTAGGCGTTAGAGTAGAGCATTCGCAACAATTAATTGATCAGATACAGTATAAGAGTAAGGTTCGGAGTCCTTATTTACCACCATCTCCATATAGTGTTGTAAACCAAATAGGAGATAGAGGCGTGTACTCTTTTTGTATGTGTCCTGGTGGTGTGATCGCACCTTGTGCGACAAGTCCTGGAGAAGTAGTGACCAATGGTTGGTCACCCTCTAAGAGAGATCAACCTACTTCTAATAGCGGAATTGTTGTAGAACTTCGTTTACAGGATTTTAAAGAGTTTTCTAGGTATGGTCCTTTATCAGCTATGTATTTTCAGAAAGATATAGAACAACGTTCCTGGCATTTGGCAGGAGAAACCCAAAGAGTACCTGCGCAACGATTAGTAGACTTTGTAGAGGGGAAAATGTCATCTGATGTACCCGAAACATCGTATAAACCTGGTTTGAGTTCAATTGATATGAAAAAAGTTTTTCCAAAATTTATTCATAACACCCTTCAAGAAGGGTTTAAAGCTTTTGATAAGAGTATGCGAGGATATCTAACGAATGAAGCAGTGGTCCATGCCCCAGAATCCAGAACGTCCTCTCCAGTAAGAATCCCCAGAGACCTAAAAACATTAGAGCATACGCAAATAAAAGGGTTGTTTCCGTGTGGAGAAGGAGCAGGATATGCAGGAGGTATTATTTCTGCTGCGATTGATGGAGAAAAATGTGTAGAAGCTTGTGTAGCTAGAATAACTTAGGGAATACTTATTTTTTAATCGAGAAATCAAATTTGGTTTGTACTCCCAGTATAGATCTTACTTTGATGTATCCACCTAGAGATTCTACTAATTTTTTTACAGTAGATAAACCGATTCCATTTCCTTTATTTCCACTTCTATCAGTAGTATTAGCTGTGTTAAACAATTTAAAGATAGTATCAATTTTTTCATCTGGTATTCCCATACCATTATCTGTAATTTTAAAATAATAGAACATAGCATCTTCAGTATATTCTATATTAATATTAATATATTCCTTATCATTATATTTTATACTATTACCTATCAAGTTAAAAAATATTTGTTTTAAAGCAGATTTATTACATTCTACTGTTGGATTAGAAGTAGGGAAATTGATAGTACAATCAGGTTTAATACTGAGCAGTTCAGCAATTTCTTTGAGTAGAAAATTTAATTTAAAGGATTCAGGTTTATTTTGGACAAGACTATCACTTTCATAATGATCTAATATATCATTGATATAGTCACTCATAGAAAAAGAAGATTGCTTGATATATTCAAAATATTCTGAAGTTTCTTTATCTAGATCATTTGCTAATTTTAGTTTTAATAAATCTGATGTAGTGATTACATTAGCCAAAGGCATCTTTAAATCGTGTGAAATCACTCTGGCAAACTCTCTTAAGGACTCGTTTCTTTTTCTAAGCTTATCTTCTATTTTTTCAAGATCTTTATTCTTTTTGTTTAACTCAAAAAGTATAACAACTTGATTGGCTAATGATTTTAAGGCTTCTAATTGTTTGTCACTAAGTTCTTTAGGGTGATTGTCAATAACACATAGCGTACCTAAAACAAATCCATTTTTATCTATTAGAGGAATACCTGCATAAAAGATAACTGTACCATCAAGAGTAAGAGGGTTATTATTAAATCTACTATCCTCTCTTGCATCTCTTACAATCAATGGATTGTTTGGTTCTAGAATTGCGTGAGCACAAAAGGAGTGATTTCTTGGGATTTCTTTGGTAGACAATCCATACGAAGATTTAAACCACTCTCTATCACTATCTACTAATGATATGAGCGCAATTTTGGTATCACATAAATATGCGGCAAGAGCAGTGATTTCATCAAATTCATTATCAGGTTCGGTATCAAGTATGCCTAAAGATTTTAAAGCTTCAATTCTAAATTCTTCATTTATTGGAAGTTCTGGTATAATCATCTTTATTATGAATTGCCATGTATGAAACAATTCTTAATAAAATTAACAAAAAAATATGACAATTTAGATGTTTATCTTTTAGATTCTCCCAAAACGTATAAAATTTCTAATATTCTGTCGTACTTTCGTTTAGGCTTTTGATAAAAGTGATAATGTCTTTAATTTCTTGTACATCTAGATTTAGAGAATCAGTAGGTAGGGTCTGATACTTCTGATGGATACCGATACCCGCTCCGCCACCACGATTGTAAAAGTCCATAACTTCTTCTAATGTGGTATACACTCCATTATGCATATAAGGCCCTGTAATTGCTGCATTGCGTATGGTTGGAGTTTTAAAAAAATGTTTTCTTTGGGGAGTTTTATACACATAGTATCTTCCTAAATCGTCGCTGATCACAGCATCAATGGTATCATTTTCTTTGGGTACTCCTAGTAATTCTATTTCTGATTCTTTATAATCTGGAGGAACCGTTCCATTAAATAGGGGAGGAAAATGACAAGTAGCACATTTGGCTTTTCCATGAAAAAGATTAAACCCACGAATCTCATTTTTAGTTAACGTTTCTTCCAATCCGTTGATATTCTTATCTAATTTAGAATTAAATGGGAGTAAACTTCTGATATAACTGGCCAGTGCATTACGGATATCACTATTGTTAATTTTTGTATTCGGATATATTTTTTTAAATGCTTTACTGTAACTACTATCGCTAAAAATCACTTTTTCGATAGTTTTTAGATCTGTATGAAACTCGTTTTTATTTTCTACGACATTACTGATTTGTCCTTCTAAACCACCTGCTCTTTTATCGTAAAAAAAGGCTTGTTGTAGTGCAGCATAAAGGAGTGTTGGGCTATTTCTTGTTACGCCTTTTGATGTTTTTAATCCATCCGTAAACATTTTTTCGGGTTGATGGCAACTAGCACAACTTATTTCATTGTTTTTGGATAATTTTTTGTCATAAAAAAGCTTTTTACCTAGTGCTATTTTTTGAAGACTCGTATTTCCCTGATGTTCATCCGAAAAGTAATTGATATTGAAAGTAGTTTTGGAAAAGAGAGAGGAAGTATTGTTTTTTAGTGCTAGCTCAAAAGGAAATATCACCTTCCAGTCTTTTACGGTTTCATTCCATAATTGTAGTTGTTTATGGGTATGATTTTTTATGAAATGATACCGGTCAAAATTGTTGAAATCTCCTTTAAATTGATCTAACGTATAGTCAATCTCGTTATTCCAGCGATAGAATAGTGCTTTATCACTAAACTTTTCTTGCATGAGTGCTAACAATTCCTTCAGACTTAAGTATACGATTTTTGATTCTTCTACAGCGTTTTCAAGCACAGGAGAATCAAAGCCTGTGACTCCTGTAAGTGCAACTCTTACAATAGCCTTTCTGAACATCCATAAAAAATGATACGGTTTTAGATGACTAAAAGCTGTGTTTTTTTGAATCAATTTTAATCTATTAGTAATCAGGTTTGTGTGTTTTAAAATTTCTAGGCTATCAGGGTTTTCCTGAAATAACAATTCTTCTAATACTTGATAGCCACTTGGAGACTTGATTTTGATATCAGTAAAGTCCTCTTCTTCAATTTTTAGAATATTCGGTTGATTAAGAAAGCCATAGTTTTCTACATCTAATGAGGATAAGATAGGTTCTAGTTTTTTAAAATATTTTCTGGATTGTATAAAATGGTCTTTTGTGTCTTTTATAGGGAATAATGCGATACTATCTAAATGAGTAATAGCAAGTTGGATATCTGCTACAAATAGCTCTTGCATGGCGTTATTAAAAGGGATTACTTTGTTTTCTGCTGAGGTTTCTTTTTTACAAGAAATAATAAAACCACAAATTATAAAGAAGCTTATCGTGCGATAAGCCTCTTTATATAAAAATGTTGAAAATGGTATTTTTTTCATTCTTTTTTTAATCATATTGTGTGATGTGATGTGACAAGAAAAATTACCTTCCTAATCCTTTAATTACATATAGCATGCTTCCTTCTTTTCTACTTTCTGCTAAGTTGGGATTAGCATTAGGATCTGTAAATGGGGTTCCATCTGATTTTTCCCATCCGTGATTCTGAGTGATTACCAAGAAACTCTCATTTACACCAATAGTTTCTGAGATATCAATCATTCCAGTAATTTCCCAACTTTTGGACGCAGTACCATACCCAGCAGCTTCTGCTGCTACTTGATCGCATTCTAATACAGTTTTTAATTCTCCTGTATTGAGGTTATACTGATATAATCGCGCAAAATGATCTGCTGCAGGTTTAAACTCCTGAATTCCATTAGGATCTTCTTGGATGTATGCATAGTTTTTGGTTACCGTGATATTATCCGGACTATGAAATACATCTGCTACTCCTCCTGTGTTATCACCATCCAAAATACAAGTTATTTTTCCAGGTCCATCAGGTCGCTTTTTGTTTAATTCTACTTTATAAACCCTTCCTGAACGAGTTCCTTTACCGATTAATCCTGGCTTATCTCTACCGGTAACTGCCAGGTATAGTTCTCTGTTGTTCTTGCCAGAACCTCTTCTCCAATCGATATCTTCTAATCTTGAGAACCCAATTACTCCTTTAGCCTTTGCCTCAGCGTCTAATAAATCGATTTCTTTTTCTACAAGCTCTACGAATTCCATATCATAAGAAACCCCTTCTTCCATATCCATTTCATAAGTTACCTCTGGACTAGTTACTTTTAATCCATATAATTTACCACCTTCTAAGTCTCCTTGTTTTCCTACATACATTCCTAACTGTCCAGATGGGATTTCATCATCGCTATCATCATCTCCTATAAACACTACAGTTTTTCCGGGATAAGCTTTTCTATTTAGTGCCACAGCATTTTCTGTAGACCACTGTCCCAGACTAGTTAACATTCTTGGTGTAGATGCTTCAGAAGCATTTCTAAAAGGATCCGTGGCGAATACCCCTTTAGAATTACCTCCCCATTCTCCTCCAGAAAGATATAATGGACCAAATCCGTGTTCTCTTCTTGTAATTAAAGAACCTGAACACTGTGCAGTATTAGCAGTAGCAACAGCATTCAGGATATGCTCTCCTCTTACAGGTTTAAAAGTTTGGTCGAATGTAATTCTAGCTATAGAAAAATCTGCTTCTATATTATTAATCAGTGTGAATGTTCTATCTGGGTTTCTTAATAAACCAGCCCCATCTGCCATAGAACCATACACAAAATTGGGGATGTATGTGTCTTCAGAAGAAAGGATAGTATAGATTTCAACATCAGAGAATTCGGGTGTTGTTTTTAAAAAATTAGGAGATATCGAATGATTTTTGAATTCAATTTTATCATTGATAACAGGATTTCCTGCAAAATCATCGATCTCACAAGAAGTTAATGTTGTAATTGCAATTAATACAACTTGGACAATGCCTACATTTTTTTTCATGATGGTGTGAATTTTTGTTTTCACAAATCTACAATGCGTGGAATCCGAACACTTTAAAGGAATGTTTTTTTTATATTAAAGAAAGATTATCCTAAAGTTTAGAATGTAACGTAAAGATTATTATTTAGAAGAATTCTAATTTAAAATTTTTCAAAAACACCTAATCCAAATAACGCATAGTCATATTTTACAGGGTCTGAGGGGTCTAATACTCTCAAATTGGTATCGAGTTGGTGTAGCGCCTTACCATCATTTTGTTTTCTGCTGATAAGCCGTAGTTTTCGAGCTACATTACCTGAATGTACATCTAACGGACAAGATAATTGTGATGGCGATAACTTTTTCCATATCCCCAGATCTACTCCGCCTTTCGAACTTCTAATCATCCATCGCAAGAACATATTGATTCGTTTTGCTGCAGAGTTTTTATTCGGGTCACTAATATGTTTCTCGGTTCGGGTTAAATGAGGGAGACTAAAAAACTCTTTTTTGAAGTGATGTATTGCATTTTGTAATTTGTCTTCATGCTTAAATTGCATAAAAAAGCCTTCTAAATCGGTGTATTGATTGTAAATATGTTGTAGTGCTATGATAAAATAGTGTAAGTCGGTGCTATTGAAAGTTCGGTGTACGAACCCTTCTAGATATACAGTATCAGCGGGCGTATGATTCATGATAAAATCGTATGGGGCATTGCCCATCAATGTCATGAGTTTATGCGCATTAGTAAGGATGCTTTTACGATTTCCCCACGAAATGGTAGCGGTAAGAAATCCTGAGATTTCAATATCTTCTTTTTTGGTAAAAAGATGAGGGATTTGAACAGGATCGGTTTCTATAAATTTTGGTTGTTCATAGAAAACGGCTTTTAGATCAAGAAATTCTTTAAGTTCAGTTTTACTCAGCTTCTTCACAAAATTTTCTTAAGTAGTGAAATTTTAAAAAAGGGTAAAGATGTTATGTTTTATCAACTTTTATCAACGATTTTTCCATCTACCATGACTAATTTTCGATCTGCCATATCCGCCAATCCTCTATTATGTGTTACAATGACAAAAGTCTGTCCGAATTCATCTCTCAACCTAAAAAAGAGTTTATGTAGGTTTTCTGCAGCTTCACTATCCAAATTTCCTGAAGGCTCATCAGCATATATAACCTTTGGGTTATTGATAAGTGATCTCGCTACAGCTACTCGTTGTTGTTCTCCTCCTGATAACTCACTAGGTTTGTGCTTATACCTGTGTCCAAGATCTAGAAAATTTAATAGTTCTTTTGCTCTTTTTTCAGCATCTTTTTTTGGAGTTTTTTTAATAAAAGCAGGAATACATACATTTTCTAATGCCGTAAATTCTGGTAGCAATTGATGAAACTGGAATATAAACCCCAGTTTTTCATTACGAAACTTAGCGAGTTGCTTCTGTGATAACAAATCAATTTTATTTTGATTAATAGTTAGATGGCTATCCTTTAGTTCGTTCGCTTGGTCTAAAGTTCCTAAGATTTGCAGTAATGTAGTTTTTCCTGCTCCAGAGGCGCCAACAATAGATACTATTTCACCTTCTTTTATATGAAGATCAACACCCTTTAATACGTGTAATTCTCCGTAGTTTTTATGAATATTTTTGGCTGTAATCATTTATAATATTTCTTCAGGTAGTGAAAGTAATTAATATCTTAAAATCTGGCAAGGTTATCCTTTAAAAGAACCTTTGAGATTATTCACATCTAAAAAATAAACCACCCTAAGAGATAATGTATGTTGTATCGGTTGATCAAAAAGGTTGTTTAGACTGTCAGTATAATTAATAGTTGATAATTCATCCTGATTAAAAATCTGATTACGATAGAGTAGGGTAGCTTCACTACCAGGGGCAAATCTCCAGCTAAAGCTAAGGTCTATATTCCAGATATTGAAATTAGTGTTTGGATTACTTTCGGTGGTGTCGAAGTCAGTTCGGGTACGAGTCCCATCTTCATTTAGAATAAAAAAGATATTATCGGAATAATCAGCAGTACTCCAAAAATTTCTAAAACGAAGATTAATAGCTTTATATGGGTCGAAGTTATAGCTAGTACTTAATGAATTTTCTAGAGACAAGATTTTTCGTTGCCCTAAGAAAACATCTGTCCCATTATCATCCACATAACCGATAGTTTCTCTGTTAAAATATTCTGATCTCCATATCAATGCTAATTTATTAGAAAAACGATATCTAGGAGAAACCTCTACCCTATAGATATATTGTGGATCATCAAACCACTGTCTGGTACCAATACTGATATCATATGCAAACTTTTTTCTATAATCTGAAGAAACAAAAGCTCTACCACCTGCGCTATGATTAAAAGTAACAAACCTACCTGCAATACGTGGCTCGAAATAATCTTGTGCTTTAGAATTAAAAGAACCTCTGGCACCAAATCCAAATCGCTCTCTAGTCACAAAAAAGGAATTGAATCCAATACTATTTCTGGTTTGGACACTCGGATCATACAAACGCTCATGTCTTAAAAAAGTTTCTATTCTATATCGGTTAAATTTACCAACGGGGTCAAAAATTTCATATGAAGCACTAACTCTAAAGTTATTGAAGTTATTCCTGAAATTTACTCCTAAGTCATTGATATCATATGTTTTATTAGCTATATTGTAGTTTAATCCATATCTAAACTTTCCCTTTATTCTATTAAAGTCTAGTTCTGAAGCAAAACCAGCAATATTATTTCCAGGGAGATTAAGATGGCTTACAACAGAGCTACCTGTTAGGCGATACGAGTTAGGTTTATTTGTTAGATTCCAAACTAATCCAGTCACATTAGCATCTCTAAAATCACTTCCACTTCTGGTAACATTAGTATTTATTAAAGATAAAGAAGAGTTATTGTTAAATTGTTGGTCTACAACAAATATATTGTAATTAGACAAAGGTTCAATAACTTGATTTCGTTGTGCACCAGTAATGGTATCTGTAATTTGCACTTCAGTTTTTTCGGTTATAGCATTAAAAAAACCGATACCAAGCTTAGCTTTTGTTCTACCTGATATTTTAAGAGCATTTAATAAATTTACCTTACTAGGTATTGTACCTACTATTTCATCTGTATCAAGGTCATCATCGGATACAGATCCAATAGGAGCACCACCAACTCTTCTAGAAAAAAACAAATTTCCTTTATTAAAAAGTTCTGTTCCTTCAGTAAAAAATTGCCTGTTTTCTCCAAAAGTTTGTTCGAATGGTCCTAGATTAAGGCGGACTTCATCAAATGCAGCCTGCCCAAAATCGGGAATTAAAGTGGCGTCGAGCGTAAAACTATCACTTAGCCCATATTTTACATCTAGTCCAGCACTAAGATCGGTTTCCGTTTCTCCATCAAAACTAGCAACTACCCCTTGTACAAATGGGAAAAATGTAAGTCGTATTGGAGGGTCTATGTTTTCTATACCTTTTACTAACCCATTATATTGAGTTCGTTGCCCTATTTTGTTGTCAACTAAATTCCAGGAGTGTGTTTGATTTCTACCTTGTAATCGTCTAAAAAAATTAATACTCCAATTTTGTATGTCAACTTCAGGAAATCGTAACGCATTGTACGGAATTCTAAATTCTGCATACCATCCTTTTTTATCAAAAGAAACTTTGGCATTAAATACCACATTGTAACTGAAATCTTCTTCAAATTGATCAGCTCTGGCATCTCCAATTGTACCAGCACTTGTAATAAAAAATCTTGTCTCATTAATCCCATCATTATAAGTATTGATAGAGATATTAAAAAAATCTGCTTGTACAAAAACATCATCTCGCTGACTAAATTGTTTTAATATTTTGTCTGATTGATCATCATAGAGATACGCTGCAAAATATACAGCCTTATTATCATAAGCCATTTTTATTTCGGTCTGTAAATTATCAGGTATGCTACCTTCATTACCAGGTTGCCACATTCTAAAATCAGTACTAGGAGGTATGTTTTTCCATACTTCATCATCTAGAATACCATCAATTTTTGGAGGATATTGTATTTTTTTTGCAGTAATTTCTTTTCTTTCCTGGCTTACTATTAATGTAGTGTATATCCCAAAAAGTAGAATAATTAGCATTCGTAATTTTGTAATCATATATGGGTAAAAAAGTGCTTGTTTGTTGTAATTGCTGCAAATCTAGAACTGTGATAGTACATGTGGTACTAACGAAAAGTTAAAAAGCGCTTTATTGTTTAATAAATCTTTATTTTCGTTAAACAATAAATATTTTTTAACAATATTATGGGAAACAATACATTACAATCTGCGGTTTTTGCAGGAGGATGTTTTTGGTGTACAGAAGCTGTTTTTCAACGATTAGAAGGAGTGATTGCAGTAGAATCTGGTTATACAGGCGGTACTATCAGAAACCCTGCATATCGAGAAATAACTACGGGAAGGACTGGACATGCAGAAGCTATAAAGATTCAATTTGATGCAGATATTATTAGTTTTAATGAGTTATTAGAAATCTTTTTTGCAACTCATGACCCCACGTCTTTAAATAGACAAGGAGCAGATACTGGGACACAATATAGAAGTGCTATTTTTTATATTGATGAAACTCAAAAAAAATACTCGGAGGATATGATAGCGTACCTTACCAAAAATAAAGCATTCGATAATCATATTGTAACAGAGATCACAAAATTAGGGGTTTTTTATAAGGCAGAAGAGTATCATCAGGATTACTATAATCAAAATAGTGATCAGCGATATTGTCAGTTTGTAATTACACCAAAACTAAGTACATTACAATACAGTTTTAAGCAAAAATTAAAAAAAGAAGTTGGAGAATAAATTTGTAGATAATGCCATATAAAAAATTTGAAGAATACAACATAGAGGTTACAGAAGATATAAAAAATAAGTTTCAATCAATCATCAGTGATCTAGGAGAGGATATAGAAAGAGAAGGAATTGTAAAAACTCCAGAGCGGGCTGCAAAAGCCATGCAGTTTCTCACACAAGGATATCATCAAAATCCTACAGAAATTCTCAAAGGAGCCATGTTTAAAGAAGATTATGATGATATGGTGATCGTAAAAGATATAGAAATATATTCTTTATGCGAACATCATATGTTGCCATTTTTTGGCAAAGCTCATATTGCTTATATTCCTAATGGACATATTGTAGGATTAAGTAAATTACCTCGTATAGTTGATGTTTTTGCTAGGCGATTACAGGTGCAAGAACGTTTGACACACGATATATTGGAGTGTATTAATGATACACTAAAGCCTAAAGGTGTTGCTGTGGTTATTGAAGCATCACATATGTGCATGATGATGCGTGGTGTACAAAAACAAAATTCTGTTACTACGACTTCTGGGTTTAGAGGGCAATTCGAAAAAATAGAAACGCGTACAGAGTTCTTAAGACTTATTACTGCTGATTTGACATAGTTTTTTTTTGGAATACTCTTTGTATTATCTTATATAGTTTTTACCCCTTAATAAATTATATATGACAAATAGTAAATATAAAAAATTAGGCCTCAGTGTACTTTTTGATGCATTAGGGATGCTTAGTTTTGTAATCCCTGGAGTAGGTGAGTTTAGTGATATTATATGGGCTCCACTTGCAGCTTGGTTAATGATAAAAATGTATAAAGGTGCTGCTGGTAAAACAGCTGGTTTTATTACATTTATTGAAGAAGCAATTCCGGGATTAGATTTTATCCCCACCTTTACAATTATGTGGTTATATACCTATGTCTTTAAAAAAGAAAAATATGAAGATGTTATAGAAGTAGATCCATCATAGACGGATGAGTTTAGATAAAAGGTATTATATGTTTATTTAATGAACCTCGCTAATCCCATTCTTCTGAGCATTTTTTTCTCGAAATTCCAAAAGAAGTTAAATTGCCCAAATATCCATCCAACAATAACTAGCAAGATTTGATATATAGGGAAGATTAAGAATATTCTCAATGGCCAATATATCCACCCATTGGTCGTTTCTCTATTAAAATTTAAAAATGATAGTATAGGATCAGATACTTTGGCTGCAGTAGATCCAGTAATTGCAAATACTATAAATATCGCAATAAGTTCCCAGCGATAAGTTATTTCCCATTTTTTCTCTAAAACTGTAAATATTTTTAAAGTTAATCCAACTAGAGGAATAAAAAAAAATAAAGTTATCATGATGATAGATAACCAATAAGATTCATCGGTATCAGATAATTTAAATACCTGAGTTGTAATTTTGTTGCTTATAAGGTAAGCAGAGAACAGTAATCCAATAAGCCCTATACAAGGAAAGAGTAGCTGCCAATTGGCATGTATATCCCAACGATCTTTAAATTTTTTCATTTTACAAAATTACAATTAATAGTTTTTTTGTCAAAATCTCCGACCTCTAGAAAATACAAAACGTTGATTGTACCGTTGTTCAAAAAATAAAAAGTAATTATATAATAAGTAATTCACTTCATAGCCATAATGGATAGTAGATTCATAATTGATAGTTTGCTGATATAAATTAGGATTAAATCGTTGTGGCTGTAATACTCTTTGATTATATTCAATCACATATTGTCGATTTCTGTTCTCTAGAAAGGGTTCTGAATAATACCCTCTTGACCTTTGTGTTACTATCCAACTATTAAATCCAGGTTCAATAATTATAATTTCATATTCTAAACTATCATTAGCAATTCTAACAGTATCAGCTATTTTATTTGTAGATGCAGTCTGTAAATTTCTATTCTTAGTACTGCTGCAACTATATATAAATAGTCCTAGAATTAATGCATACATACCATATTTCATATCCTATTACTTTTTTGTCAAAATACAAAAAAGCCTACCAATAACCATTTGCTTTAACATTTTATGAAATAAGCCTCAATGTACATTGAGGCTTAATAGCTATATAAATATTATTTTTCGATAGTGCGAAAACATTCTAGAATGATTAGATATAATTCTCTAATTAAAAGAAAAGAATGTTAATGTTACATATCTACTATTTTTATCGAAGGTGTTTATTTACCAAAAAGTCCTCCTAGAAGTCCTCCGATTCCGCCAGATTTTTTACCACCACCTAATACCATACCAGCAACATCATCTAGAATGCTACCGTCTCCATCAGCATCTAGAAAAGATTCGATTAAAGATTGTTGTTTAGATCCTGCTCCACCACCAAGCATTCCGCCAAGCATATTGCTTAATCCATTCGCATCAGAGACATTGTTTTGTGCAGCTTGTTTTCCTAAAACTCCCATTAATATCGGGGCAGCTACTTTTAATATATTACTAACAGAACTAGAATCCATACCAGATTTCTGGCTCAGGGCATTTTCTACTCCTGCTTGCTTTCCTCCTAATATATGACCTAATATCCCAGCACCATCATTAGTAACATTTTCTTCTACTCCTCCTTGAAAAAGGCCTCCTAAGTTATCCAAGATGCCTCCTCCAGCGTGTTTTCCATTTAATGCGCTTAGTATACCTGAAGCACCTTCAGGAGTTGAAGCGTTTTTTTGCATAGCACCCATTAATACAGGCATTGCCATACTTAATAAACCTCCTGTTTTATCAGCTGATTGACCAGTTTGACCACTAACACCGCTAATAATTTGTTTGCCTATTGGGCTATTCAAAAGTTCTAAAATTCCAGACATGATTATATTTTTTTATTATGTGATCTAAATTTACATTAATTATTTTTATGATTCAGTTCTAAGAATAATTTTATTACATATAAAACTAGATAAACTACTCAATTAATCGATATCTTACGTTCTATGACATAAAAAATCCCTTTATCATTTTAGATAAAGGGATTTTTGTGATTAGTAATTTTTTATTTTTACTTTAAAATAGAAATAATCTGATCTGCTAATTCTTGTCCGATACGATCTTGTGCTTCTCCTGTAGCTGCACCAATATGTGGTGTGAGCGATATTTTAGTATTCATCAATACTTTGATGGCTGGATTAGGTTCATTTTCGAATACATCTAGACCTGCAAAACTTAGTTTTCCGTTTTCCAGAGCTTCTACTAGCGCTACCTCATCAATAACACCCCCACGAGCTGCATTAATTAATCCTGCACCATCTTTCATTTGCGCGATTTCTGCTTTTCCAATTACATACTCTTTTTGTGCAGGAACGTGTAGTGTAATAAAATCTGCTTGTTTTAATACTTCTTCTTTAGAAACTGTTTTTATTTTGAAATTAAGAGATTGCCCATCAAAAAATGCTACAGGAATTTCTACTTCTTCAATAAAGGGATCGTATACGATAACATTCATTCCTACTCCAATAGCGATTTTTGTAGTTGCCTGACCAATACGCCCTATACCTATGATGCCTAATGTTTTTCCTCGTAATTCTGTACCTCCAGCATAAGCTTTTTTTAAGTTTTTAAATTTGCTATCACCTTCTAATGGCATATTCCGATTTGCATCATGCAAAAAACGAACGCTGCCATACAAATGAGCAAAAACTAACTCTGCTACAGAACCAGAAGAAGCTGCTGGAGTATTAATCACATGTAATCCTTTTTCGCGGGCATAGGTAACATCAATGTTGTCCATACCTACACCTCCACGACCAATAATTTTTAAAGATGCACAGTTATCAATAATGTCTGTTCTCACTTTTGTAGCACTGCGAACCAATAAAACATTGATTTCATTTTTATTGATATAATCGACCAATTGATCTTGTGCTACAGTAGTAGTTTGTACTTCGAACCCAGCTTTTTCCAGAGCATCGATTCCGCTTTGTGATACTCCGTCGTTTGCTAATACTTTCATGATATAGTTTTTATGTCATTCCCTCTCAAGATGGGAATCTATTTTTATTTAATTATTTTTTTTATGCTTTTCGTTCTAAATCTCCCATGATATCTACAAGGACAGCAACACTTTCTAGAGGCATAGCATTATACATACTAGCTCTATATCCTCCAACACTTCTGTGTCCATTTAGCCCATTGATACCTGCTTCTTTCCACATGGTATCAAAAGTTTCTTTTAGATGTCCATCTGCCAATGAAAATGTTGCATTCATTGTAGATCTATCTTCTTTTGCAGCAAATCCTTTAAAAAGTGGATTTAGATCAATCTCCGAGTAGATAAGCTTGGCTTTTTTTTCATTTTCTTCGGCAATTGCAGCAATTCCTCCTAATTTTTTTAGCCATCTTAGTGTTAGCATAGATGTGTATACTGCAAAAACAGGTGGTGTATTAAACATACTACTTTTGCTAATATGAACTTGGTAATCTAACATAGATGGTATTTGTCTTTCTATTTTACCGAGAATATCTTCTTTGAGTACTACCAGAGTAGTTCCTGCTGGGCCCATATTTTTTTGTGCTCCTGCATATATTATACTAAATTGAGAGAAATCCAACACTCTAGAGAAAATATCACTACTCATATCACATACCAAAGGACAGTTTGCTTTAGGGAATTCTTTAATTTGTGTTCCAAAAATTGTATTGTTACTAGTGCAGTGGAGATAGTCTAGATCATTAGGAACTTCATAGCCTTTCGGGATGTAATTATAATTTGCATCTTTAGAAGAGGCTACTTCTAGTGCTTCACCAAATAATTTTGCCTCTTTTATAGCTTTATCACTCCAACTTCCTGTATTAATATAACCAGCTTTAGACTGTAATAAGTTGTAAGCTGTCATTAAGAACTGTGTGCTGGCTCCTCCTTGTAAGAAAAGTACTTTGTATCCTTTTCCTTCTAGTCCTAGTAATTCTAGGGCTAAGCTTCTAGCTTCTTCCATTACATCTACAAAATCTTTACTTCTATGTGAGATTTCGACAATAGATAAACCAGAATTGTTAAAATCTAATATGGCTTGTGATGCTTCATTAAATACTTCTTGCGGTAAAATACAAGGTCCTGCGCTAAAGTTATGCTTTTTCATCAGTAGTTTTATCTTGTTTAGTATATTTAAGGTTACAATTTTTCCTGGAATTTTGCCCTAGAAAAAAAACACCACAAAGGTGCTAATAATCTGAAACATATACCAGATCAAATCGATAAATTATTTGTTTTTATTTAACGGATTGTTATTAAAAATTCAATGATATCTATACCGTCTGCATAATCTGTCAATGAAGGCTTTTGAGTTGTACCAAAATCAGTACTTTGTTCTATTACTGGATTATTAACGATACATTGAATTTTTTCTTCGTCTTCTTTTAATTTTTTAGTAATATCATCTATGGAATCATATTTTTCATAAAATACAGTCGCGATCGGAGAACTGTAACTGCTGTCTTCTTTAAGTATAAGAAAACCGTTTTCTAATAATGTATAGCTACTCATCAGATACACCGCCTTATTGTAATCATAATTATTCGCATATTTGGCTCCTTGTATGATATCATGATATGTGTAGATGGCTTCAAAAAAGTTTGTGAAATCATATCCTTCTGGAACCATTAGTTTAGAAACACTTCTACATCCAAGGCCATAGTACCTAAAAATATCTTCACCTAGTGCCTCTAACTGTTTTTTTGATTCTTGGCCAGTAAGAATAGCAATTGAATTTCTATTTTTTCGGATTATATTAGGTTTATTGCCAAAATAATGCTCAAAATATCGTGCCGTATTATTACTTCCAGTAGCAATAATTGCATCAAAATTGGTTAGTTTTTCTGCAGTATACGTAATTTTATCTTTAAATCTAGGTTCTACTGCGATTAGATAAGATATGATATATGGTAATAATTGATCATCATTAGAAGACTGTTTTATAAGGATATTATGACCGCTTAGTACTACAGAGAGAAAATCATGAAATCCAACTAAAGGAATATTTCCAGCCATGATTACTCCAACTGTTTTTGGAGTACAATGTGTTAGTGGATATGGAGTCAACCAATTTTCTAAATTCTTTTTGGAAAGTATCTTACCCCATTGTGCTATTGCAAATAGTACATTATCTTCATTAAACCATCCATTATAATGCCTAGCGGTTTGTATTTTTTGGAGCATCCCATCAAAAAAGTTGTCATTATGTAAGACACCACTAATTTTCTCATAGCCAGTACTTTTAAATTGACTTAAGAACTTCCCTAATTCAGAAAAAGCTGCGATGCGATCATTTAATACCATCTCTAATTTGTTTATCACTAGTTTAGGAGTTATTTTTGTGGTGCAAATTTAGAATAAAAAAAGCTATGGCAATTATAATAACAGATGAATGTATCAACTGCGGCGCTTGTGAACCAGAATGCCCTAATACGGCAATCTATGAAGGAGCTGATGATTGGAGATACGCAGATGGAACAGATTTGGCTGGTGATGTAGTACTTCCTGGTGGTAAGGCAGTGAATGCAGAAGAGTCTCAAGAACCTGTAAGTGATGAGGTTTATTATATTGTACCAGATAAGTGTACAGAATGTAAAGGTTTCCATGAAGAACCGCAATGTGCAGCAGTATGTCCTGTAGATTGCTGTGTGCCTGATGAAGATGTGGTAGAGACTGAAGAGTTTTTATTACAAAAACAAGGATTTATGCACAATTCATAAAGACTTTTTAGCAACAATAGTATATATACCTGTCTGTATTGGACAGGTTTTTTTATGGTCCTTTTTTAAATTTTAGTATTTTGGTCTATAATTTAACCTCAAATCTAAATAAACAATTATGAAAAAAGTAGTATTAATTACTGTGTTTACTTTCTTAAGTATTACTTCATACGGACAATATCGATGGGAAATTTCTGGTGGTCCTACCTTTTCTAAAATTAACCTTGATAATGTAGATTCTGAGATAGGAACAGGTTTTTATTTCAATGTCGGATATGGATATTTAATGGATCCTCGTGCAAAAACGAGTATTGTTTTTTCAATTGATTTACTTCAGCGCTCTAGCGAAATTGAAACAAGAGATGATGTAAAAGCACTACAAGTAGGTTTTAATCCAAAATTTAGACTTTTATTCAATAGAGGAAAAGATCGATTTAGACCTTTTATCAATGTTGGTCCATCACTTCGCTTAAATACTAATGTCGAAATAGGAGGTGAAGAATTAGACACAGACTCATATGAACAATTAATCATAGGAGGGGTGTATGGAGCTGGATTCTCGCTAATGATAGGAGAGATGTTTGATATTTTTGGAGAATTTGGCGTGATGAATGACTTTACGGATAATATAGTAGATGTTAAGAGTAAATTTTTTGATTTTTATGCTCGAGTAGGAGTCCGCTTTAGAATCTACGATGCTAGACGATAAGATTTGTTTTAAATAATGTAACACACATTCTTTCTTAATCGGTTTTCTAGTGAATGTATTAATAAAGAATGTGTGTTACATCTATGTAATGTCTACTATAAGCAAGGATAGTAGCAATTAAATTTCTAAAATTTATAGTTTAAAGATAAATTGATCATAGTCCCTAATTGGCTAAAGTGATATCCATCGTAAGACATTTGTGAATATCGCCCATTAAAAGTAATCAGATTATCAGCTATTTTTTCTACAGAAAGACCAGCAGGGAAACCACTAGGCGATCCAGCAGGAGTAACAGCTCCATTTAACACCCTTTCGCCAGAGGCGGTAATTGCTTTAAATTCTCTTTCTGGTAGAACATTTAAAATATTATTTATGTTTAATGCTAGAGTTATTTTGTCGGTTGCATTGTAGTTAATCGCTAAATCGGTAACTACTTTGGTTAAAAACTCTACACTGAGGTCAGATCCACCATCTAGATCTGCCGCAGCTGGGGTAACATCTAGAAAATTTTCTAAATCCTGTAAGCCTTGATTTCTAAATTTTGTTGGACCAAAAATAGTATTGTTAATCGAAAAACCAAACTTGCCGATATTGTAATTAGCTCCAATAATGGCTTTAAATTCGGGCCTTGAGGTAAAGAACAAAGCTTCTTGAGTGTCATTAACTACAGATTGTCCAGCTTGGGATACTAAGTCAGGGTTGTTTACTGCTCCATCTCTTTCGTTCTGAAAGGTGTAATTCCCTGAAAAGCTAAAACCAAGTTTTCCTGTTGCTAACTCAATATTTTTATAATTCGCGACAATATCAATACCAGATGTTCTAGTATCTATAGCATTTACAAAAAAACTTACATCAGATAAATTGTTGTTGTTTAATACATCATCTAGAGGAGTATTTCCTGCTGCGGAGGGGCCTATTTCTGTACTTAAAACAATTCTATCTTTTACTGCTATATTATAATAATCTACAGTAAAATTTATATTGCGATTAATTTTAGCACCTATACCAACAGTAATATTAGTTGATTCTTCTGCATCTAATTGAGGAATGCTTAATAGCCGTGCTTGTGGCGATACATTATTTACCAATCCGCCAACTTGTATTCCTTGTCCTGGAACAAAGCTAAATTGTGCTCGTTGCGTATAGATCTGATGTAATGTAGGAGCTCTAAATCCTGTAGAAACAGAAGCTCTTAGAGTCAATTTGTCTTCCAGAAACTTATATCTAGAACTTAATTTCCATACAAAAGCTTCTCCAAAATCACTGTAGTTTTCAAGGCGAATCGTACCATTTACCAAAAAATCTTCAGTAATATCTGCAGAGATATCAAAATATCCTCCAAAATTGTAACGGCTAAATTTTCCAGAATTTTCTGGTCTATTTCCTCCAAAAGAATCAGATCCACCTCCATCATAAGAAGCCAAACCTCCTTCTATGATTTCAAAAACTTCATTTCTAAATTCTGCTCCAACAGCAATACTTATCTGATCAGACAAGAGCTTAGAAATATCAATATTACCTACATTATGAGTGAATTTAGTGCCTCCAGGGTTAAAAGATATTGGACTGTTTTCTCTGTATAGCTCGCCTCCTCCAATTACTTCTCCAGGGTCTACTATGCCATTACCATTTGCGTCATTCCAGGTTAACGGTGATAATACAGAATTGCCATTATGAGTGTTGTTAACAGAATATCCTTGGATATTACCACCAGTGGTATAACTTACATCATAATTCCATCCATTCATTTTGGTCTTAAAACCAATGGTCCCATTATAGTCATTTAAGTCTCCTTCAAAAGTTGGTAAGTATCCATCATATGCACCTCCAGGGCCATTTGGAAAAAAGTCCGCTAGGTATGGAAAATCCTGAATGTCTCTCCAATATGGAGTTCTGTAATTGGCAAAACTATTTACTTTTTTGTATACATAAGCTGCATTAAGGTATATTTCTGTAGCGTCATTAATATCATAACCTCCATTCACCAAAAATTTAGAAGCAACTGTTTCTGGCGAACCATTAATATTTCCTGCATCAGGTCTTCTGGCCAGAAACGATTGAATATCTGTTAATGTTTCACCAGGGCGAGTGCCTCCAAAATCTAAAAACTCACCTTCAGCATCTACAGTACCTGGTCTATTGGCAAGGTTCACTTTAGAAAAATCAATTGTGTAATTAAAAAAACCTTTGTCATCTCCGATATTAGCTCCATTATTAAGACTAATACCAATAGTTTCTCCATCTCCTTCAGAGGTAATTCCTGTTCTTAGTGTAGCTGAACCATCACTTGGATTATCTTTTAGTATAATATTCATTACGCCAGCAATAGCATCAGAGCCGTATTGCGCAGAGGCTCCATCTCGTAATACTTCTACACGCTTTATAGCATCAGTCGGGATGGCAGATATATCAGAACCTGTTTCTCCTCTACCTGGCGAGGTCTGAGTATATAGTAATGAGCTCAAATTTTTCCGTTTCCCATTGATCAAGATAAGCGTTCTACTGGGCCCCATATTTCTAATTTCATAGGGGTCTAGTAAGGATGTAGCATCATTAACGGGAGTCTGTACTGTGTTAAAGGATGGTATCCTGTATTGCAAGGCTTTGTCAAAAGTAATTTGTCCTGTAGATGTCAACTCTTTTGCAGGTAGTACATCTACTGGGAGTGAAGATGTTGTATTACTTCGAGGTAATGCTCTAGAGCCGACCAATATAACTTCATCTAACTGGGAGTCACTTACCAGAGTAATATTAATAACAGTTTGTGAGCCTACTATGATTTCTTTTTTTTCAAAGCCGATATAACTAAATACCAGAATGTCATTTGGAGCTGCATCAATACTATACAACCCATTAAAATCTGTAGTAGCTCCGTTTTTAGTGTTTTTGATAAGGATGTTTACTGCAGGTAATAAATTACCCTCAGTATCCACTACAGTTCCTGTAATGGTTGTTTGCGCATAATTCATAGAAATGAATACGCTAAATAAGATAAATGCGAATTTTTTCATGTAATAATAATTTGTTGGTTTACTTGGATAAATATATCCAAATAATATAGATTATCACACGATTATTTTTTTTTAGTTATTTTAAAACTTTACATAGATAATTTAGCTAAATTCCCTGATTTAACTATTAATTATTATCAATTTGATAGTGTTTTGTTTATAATACGAATTAAAAATTATTTTGATTTGTAGGTAACAGATATGATATTGTTGTTTTTAGAGTCAAAGGTCTCTAGAATTAGGTTTTTATCTTCATCAAAATATCCTACACAATTATCTTTTTCACCCATGTTTATAAGATAGTAGGTCTTGGATTGAGATAAGGGCTTAGCTTTTGCAGTAATTTCTCCATTTTTATTGATAAGAGATATGATATATCCGTCTCCATCAGGAATACTCTCATACATTTCTTCATTTGCAGTTGCGCCAAAATTTTTGATAGAAACTTTTTCTGGACCATATACAGCATCTACATTTGTTTTATCGTCACTCTCAGTTTTTAATTTTAGATTACTTTTTTTAGATACTACTTGTTGTTGTTTTATCACTTTTTCTTCACCATTAGCCCCTTTTATTCTAATAATTTTAGTTACAGTTTCTTCTGAGGTATTTTCTAATGGTTTTGCAGCATCTATTTTTTCTGGCAATTCAGTGCTTTCTTTCTCTTTTTCATTATTAGATTGGCTGTAACCAGAATAGACACTTGTTAATAATGATAAGATTAATAAAGGCGTTAGATGTTTCATCAGTTTGATTTTATACTATAAAATTAAGAAAAAAAGATTATTTATGCTTATTTGGAGTATCTATATTATGTTATCTAAACTTAGATAGACATAAATAAGAGTCGAAAAGGATATTTTTTTGACCAATTATAAAGTCTAAATGAGTTCTTTGTATACTTTAGTGTAATACTATTATCTTTGCGTTTTTTAAAAATCTGGATGTGCATATTGAGATCCTTGATAAATTATAAACTATGAAAGCAGGAATAGTCGGATTGCCCAATGTAGGAAAATCTACACTTTTTAATTGTTTGTCTAATGCTAAGGCGCAGAGTGCCAATTTTCCTTTTTGTACTATAGAAC
The DNA here is from genome assembly GCA_947493495.1 of uncultured Aquimarina sp. GTDB lineage: Bacteria > Bacteroidota > Bacteroidia > Flavobacteriales > Flavobacteriaceae > Aquimarina. The sequence goes on along the minus strand of CANLRN010000008.1, from coordinate 49,895 downwards.
CTAATATTGGTGTGGTTAATGTGCCGGATGCTAGATTAGAAAAATTAGAAGAATTAGTTAACCCAGAGCGTGTTTTACCTGCTACAGTAGAGATTGTTGATATTGCTGGATTAGTGAAGGGTGCTAGTAAAGGAGAAGGATTAGGAAATCAATTTTTAGGAAACATAAGAGAAACAGATGCAATCATTCATGTACTTCGATGTTTTGACAATGATAATATAGTTCATGTAGATGGTTCAGTAGACCCAATAAGAGATAAAGAAACTATTGATATAGAATTGCAATTAAAAGATCTAGAAACATTAGAAAAAAAGTTAGATAAGATCAAAAGGGCAGCAAAAACAGGTAATAAAGAAGCTCAAAAAGAAGAAGCTGTATTATGCGTACTAAAAGATGGATTAGAAAGCGGAACTTCTATTAGAGCTATAGAAGTTTCTGAAGACGATCATAAAGCGTATGTACAATCCTTACAGTTTATTACAGATAAACCAGTATTATATGTATGTAATGTAGACGAAAAAGCTGCAGCTAATGGCAATGATTATGTAGGAAGAGTAAAAGAAGCAGTAGCCTCAGAAAATGCAGAGGTAATCATTCTGGCTGTTGGTACAGAAGCTGATATTACAGAGTTAGATGATTATGAAGAACGCCAATTGTTTTTACAAGATATGGGATTAGAAGAACCTGGTTCTTCTGTATTGATTCGTGCTGCTTATAAATTATTGAATCAGCAAACCTATTTTACAGCTGGAGAAAAAGAAGTAAGAGCCTGGACCATTCCAATTGGTGCAACTGCCCCTCAAGCCGCAGGAGTGATTCATACAGATTTTGAAAAAGGGTTTATAAGAGCAGAAGTGATAACATATGATGATTATGTGTCTTACGGAAGTGAGGCTAAAGTAAAAGAAGCAGGAAAACTAGGAGTAGAAGGGAAGGGCTATGTAGTAAAGGATGGTGATGTGATGCATTTTTTGTTTAATGTGTAAATTCAATTTCCTTCAGCAATGAGTCCAAAAAATAATTGATTTGAAATTTGTCTAAAAAAATGAATGAATTCACTAAATAATTAAAAAAGTAAGAAGAAGTCTTTATAAATTATATATTTTGCGCTATTATACGTGTAATATTTATAGACTTTTTACGTCTTCTAGGTTATTAAAATTGAAATACATGAAAAATATATGCATACTATTATCTGTTGGTTTTCTACTAATAGGATGTGGTTCTACAAAACAGTCTAATGATATTGCTACTAATATACCAATCGCAACAAGTGTTGATCTAACTCAAGCAACAGATGATAAAGTGCCTGTTGTTATTAATCCAGGAAGATTTGTACAAGATACCATAAAGTATTACCTCCCTAAAGTAGTACAAGGAACGTATTCGGTGAGTGATTTTGGAAAATTTGTTGATGATTTTAAAGCAATAGATTATAAGGGTGAAGAACTGGAAATAAAAAAAATAGATACCAATACCTGGATGATTACTAATGCTAAGCAATTAGATAAAATAACATACAAGGTTAATGATACCTATGATATAGAAAATACTGAGGTTGAAACACCATTTTCTCCTTCAGGGACTAATATTGAATCTGATAATTATGTGCTTAATTTACATGGATTTATTGGATATTTTGACACATTAAAAAATAACCAATATATAGTTGAGGTAACAGCACCAACTGAGATGAAGAAAACTTCTGCTTTGCAAAAAAGTGCTTCAAAGAAAAGTGCAGATGGATCTAAGACAACAGATGTATATTTTGCAACCAGATATTTTGATATTACAGATAACCCTATGATGTATGGAGCATTAGATGTAGAAGAGTTTGAAGTTGGAGGTATTAAAATTGTACTTAGTGTATACTCTCCTAATAAGTTATATACAGCTGCTAGTATTAAGGAAACTGTTTTTAAAATGATGAAAGCCCAAAAAACTTATTTGGGTGATATCAATAGTACTCCTAGATATGACATCTATTTATATCTGGCACCACAGTCACAGTCTGCACCCACTGGTTTTGGAGCATTAGAGCATCATACATCTACTGTAGTAGTGCTACCAGAGGCTATGCCTGCTGATGCGTTGGCTACAGCAATGATTGATGTAGTATCCCACGAATTTTTTCATATCGTAACTCCATTGAGTGTACACTCTGAAGATGTACATTATTTTGATTATAATATGCCTACGTTTTCTAAACACCTATGGATGTACGAAGGAGTTACTGAGTATTTTGCTAGTGTTTTTCAGGTAGATCAAGACTTGGTTACTGAAGATGAGTTTTTTACTAAAATGATGGGTAAAATTAAATCTGCTCAGCAGTTTGATGATACAATGAGTTTTACAACAATGAGCGAAAATATATTAAACGAACCTTATGCAAAAAATTACACCAATGTATATGAAAAAGGTGCTTTAATTGGTATGTGTATCGATATATTACTTAGAGAAGAGAGTAAAGGGAATAGAGGTATATTATCTTTAATGAAAGAACTGTCATTAAAATATGGAAAAAATAAACCTTTTGAAGATGATAAGATTATAGAAGAAATTACCGAAATGACCTATCCAGCTATAGGGCAGTTTTTAAAAACCCATGTAGAAGGGAATACCCCTATCAATTATAATGATTTTTTTGCCAAAGTTGGATTAGGAATTAAAAAAGAAAAAATAAAAACAAATTATATTCAGAATGCAGGTGCCTTGATTTTTGCTGGAGATCAATCTAAAAATGTATTGTATTTTACGGATTTAGTTGCAGATAATAGTTTTTGGAAAGAAAATGGTGTTCAACCAAATGATATTGTCAAAGAAGTAAATGGAACTAAGCTTACACTAGCAAATGCTAATACGGTATTACAACAAGCATTTTCTTGGCAAGTAGGAGATGACGTAGAAGTAAAATTGGATAGAGGTGGAAAAGAAGTATTAATTAATACGAAACTCACTCAATCTTATACTAATGGAAATAAGTTAACTGTTCTGGAAAAAGCAACAAAAGAACAGTTAAATCTTAAGAATTCTTGGCTTAAGGGATAGTTTATATAGTAAAAAATCAGAAGTTTTATCAATAGCTATATTATTATCAACTTGTTAATTTTTCTGATGCTATCAATTTATCACGTTTTACTTTTATTTTTTTCAGCATCCAATCAGGATAAGCAATAGTATCTTCTGCATCAAAAATTTGTATATGCTGACTAGAGTCTTCTCGGATAAGATCTTCTTGTCTACAGTTAAGAATTTTTGCAGCTGTTTCTACACCAGAATATCCAGCACCAGCCACACCATGAGATAAAACACTAGCTCCACATAGGTATAGATTTTCAATTTCGCACTTTGCTTTATATGAGAATGGCCCTATTTGCCACTTATTCTTTTCTGTACCATATACACAACCATTAGTGGAGTTGATATAATATTCATTTGTGATTGGTGTTCCCAACTCTTTTTGCACAATACCATCGCGAATGTTTGGAATTACTTTTTCTACGGTACGGATCATCTTTTCCGTCAACTGCTCTTTAAAAGCAAGATATTTTTTAGATCTAATTGCAGCTTCATTTTTATAGTCACTAAACGCTTCATAATTAATATAAGTTATCGCTTCTAAAGTATGATATCTTCCATCAAAACTAATAGGATCTTTTAATGTAGTACAGCTAAGGAACATCCCAGGAAAAGTGTTTCCTGAAAGAATATCTTTTTTTTGTGTGTCTTCAAAAACAGCATCTAGATTTTCTTGTTCCATCATCCATATATTACCAGAATCTAATCCAGCTTTTTTCACATCCATATCTACTACTAAAAATAGCATAAGCGATGTACAAGAGTATTTAGTTTTAGCTAGTTTTTTGTGTAGTTTTTTGCTGATATGTTTGCTGTCAATTAAATCCTTAAAGGTTTTTGTTGGGTCGGCATTAGAGATAATTTGTTTGGCATATAAATGCAGACCATTTTCTAATGCAACACCAATAGCTTTCTTTTTTTTAGTACCTTCTAATAGTATTTTGGTTACTTTCTTATTAGTTTTTATAAGACCATCGTGTTTTTTTAGTGTTTTAGTCATCGCTTTTACTAGCGCTCCGCCACCTCCTGCGGGATAATAACCGCCACTGGAATAATGCCCCATGACTGCAGCATGAAGTGGAAAACTAGCTCTGGATGGAGGTAATCCGTGATCTCCTATTTGTATATTGAGTACAGCTCTTACTAATGGATTTTTAATATGTTTTTTGATTACCTTTCGTAAACTAAATATACTATACTTACCCATGTTTTTGGTGCGAAAAGGAATTGTAAGATGTGCCCAAAATCCTCTTACCTTGGGTATTAACGAAAGCTCATAACATACATCACTAACTAATTTCAGGTAACTAGTAATTCCTTTTTTTTCTTCGGGAAATTGATTGCCCAATGCTTCTTCAATATTTTTATATCCTGCAGGCATATCAATTCGGTGATTACCAATCCAACAATGCTCATAAGCTTTGGGATTCATCCTAAAAAAAGCTATATCATTTGCTATTCCTAATCCTTTATATAAGTTATTAGTCGATTCTCCTTCGTTAAGTAATCCAATATAATGTACTCCAGGAGTAAAACGATACCCATCAATATAAAAGCTATGACACCAACCACCAGGAACATCGTGCTGTTCTAGTACTAATACTTTTTGCCCTTCGCGAGCAAGGCATATTGCAGCCGATAAACCACCAGCACCAGAACCAATAATGATGGTGTCATATTGATTGGTTTGATCGGATGATTCAGAGTTTTTCTTAGTACTCTGTATAGCTTTCTTTTCCATGGACAATTATGATTCTGGTTTTGTTAAAGGTATCAATTTATATCAATTACTATGGATAGCTACTATTTTTTTTCAAAACTCATTTTTCTATTTTTTATTAACTCTATAGGGAGTATATATTTTTAACTAAAAACTTAGTTGTATGAGTGAATAATTTTTTTAGATTTGCATAAATTCATACATCAATCATCATGCGAACATTCATCATTTTATGTTTTCTACTCATTACTACTTGGGGAGTTAAAAGTCAAGAAATCACTGTATTTTATAAAGAGAAAAGAAAAGCTAATTATCATAAATTGAGAAGTTATGAAGGAGAATATGGAAAAACTAAAGAAGATATAGAATTGATTAAAGAGAAAGCAAAAACTCATGAAAAAGAACTCTCTGAGTATAGATATACTAGTGTATTGAGAATTGAAGGAGTTCGATCTCTATATTATCCACAAGAAAATATATATAATGACACTATTAATAGTCGGGTGACTTATGGAGTAGATCAGCAAACTAATTTTATCAGTAGAGAAACTTCAGAGAAAGAGTATAAGATTGTTTATATGGATCTAGACACTAAAACAAAAATTAGCACAGAATATACATATGGCAAAGAGTATTTGATTGAAGAAGATATACCACCTATTCATTGGAAAATAACAGATCAAACCCAAAAAATGTTTGGTTATGATTGTAAAAAAGCAATTTTGCAACCTAGAGATGATCAAGAAGGAGGCTTTTGTTCAAGAAATCCTCTAGAAGTATGGTATACAGAAACCATTAAGACTGCTAGTGGTCCATTAGGATACTGGGGTTTGCCAGGTCTTATTGTTATGGTTAAAGATCATAAAAAGCATATTGTATTAGATAAAGTACTTTTTGATACACAAGGAATAGTAGTACAACCACCTACACAAGGAGAAAAAATTACAAGAGTAGCATTAGAAGAAATACCAATTTTGTTATTTAATGAGCACTAATTTGTTACACTCGTTCTTCTGTATTTTCTGCTTTATTTTTAAAAGGTCTTATGATTAATCGAGCCGCTTTATCATAATTGATATAGTTATACGTCCAATTAAAAAATGTGATAAATCGATTTCTAAAACCTATTAAAAACCATAAATGGATGAACATCCATATAAACCAAGCAAAAAAACCTCCAAAACGAAATTTTCCGAGGTCTACTACTGCTTTATTACGACCAATAGTAGCCATAGATCCCTTGTCTAAATAACTAAAAGGGAGCATGGGTTCATTATTCATGTGCCTCATTAGATTTTTGGCAAGATGCGCTCCCTGTTGTATTGCTGGTTGCGCGACCATAGGATGACCTTGAGGATAATCAGGGGTTTCCATTAAGGCAATATCTCCTAATGCAAAGACATTTAAATACCCTTCTATTTGATTACATGTATTAACTTTATAGCGATTCGCTTTAGGTATAATAGCAGAAGGAGTTAGTCCTTCTATTGGAGCTCCTGTTACACCTGCTGACCATATAAATGTAGAAGTTTTTATAGAGAGATCAGTATTAGTGCTTACTAGATTGTTTTGATAATTAGTAACCTGAGTATTTGTATGAATACGTACTCCTAATTTTGATAAAAAACGAGTAGCTTTATCTGATGCTTGTTCGCTCATAGGAGGTAGGATTCTGGGAGCTCCTTCGATCAAGTGAATTTCCATTTCGCTAAAATCCATATCAGGATAATCTCGGGGTAGTACATTTAGCTTTAACTCTGCAATACCTCCAGCTAATTCAACACCAGTTGGTCCAGCGCCAGCTAGTACGAAATTAAGAAGCTCTTTTCTTTTTTCGGGATCCGTTGTAATGACAGCCTGTTCTAAGTTTTCGAGCATTAGGCTTCTAAGATTCAATGCCTGCGGTATGTTTTTCATTCGCATGGCATTTTTTTCTATAGTAGTATTTCCAAAGAAATTTGTACGCGCTCCTGTAGCGATAACCAGATAATTATAGGTAACGCTGCCAATAGTAGTATGTACAGTCTTATTTTCTGGATCAATAGATAAGACTTCTGTCATCCTAAAATAGGTGTTCTTTCCTCGTTTTACAATCTTACGCAATGGATAAGCTATAGAGTCTGGTTCTAGAGATGCCGTAGATACTTGATATAATAATGGTTGAAATGTGTGGTAATTTTGTCTATCCAATAAAACAATTTGAACCTCTTTTTTTATCATTTTTCGGGCAAGAGAAACCCCTGCAAAACCACCTCCGATAATTACTAATCTAGGTAAATTAGTATTAGGAATATTCATATTTTTATATCTTTTTTGCAAAGATAAACTGATAGAACTAGATACCCTACAGAATGGTTAATTAAGTTATATTACTACGGGAAACACTTATTTTCGATTATGTTTCAGGAAAATTATTGATCGATGTTATGATTATGGTATTTTTTTTCTTACCTCAGGTAGATTTACCGAAATAAAAAAACATACTTTTTTGTAGTAAATTTAAAATATAACTGAACTGAATTGTGCGTTAAAGTAGTTGATTATCAGGTGTAAATATAAAAAAATAGAAATTTTATTTTTTTATTAAAAATATAAAATAGACTTTTGAGATGTAACAGATTAACTGAATTGACTACTTATATATTGTAATTAACTAAAGTGGAGAAAGAATTAGAACATAGTTTTGTAACGAATCTTGAGCAGAATCAAAATATTGTGCACAAGATATGTAGATTATATACTAATGATTCTGAGTCGCATAATGATTTATTTCAGGAAATTACTATTCAGTTATGGAAAGCTTATCCAAAATTCCGTGGAGATTCTAAATTTAGTACGTGGATGTATAGAGTTTCATTGAATACGGCTATTACGCTATACCGAAAATCTAAAAGGAGTATTAAGACTTCTGATTTAGAAACGTTAAGTTTTAAAATATCAGCAGAGGAATATGATGATGCGGTAGAGCAACAATTGACATTAATGTACTCGGCAGTAAAACAACTTAATGATATAGAAAAAGCGTTAGTTTTTTTATATCTAGAAGACAAATCATATAAAGAAATTGCAGAGACTATGGGGATCTCTGAGGTAAATGCAAGGGTGAAAATGAATCGAGTGAAAACGAAATTAAAAAAAATACTAAACCCATAAAGATGGATGAATTAGAATTATTAAAAAAAGATTGGCAGAAACAAGAGGATACACTCCCTAAGTTGTCATATGATGATATATATAAGATGATTCTTAAAAAATCATCATCTATAGTTAAGTGGATATTTATTATAAGTATTTTAGAATTCATTTTATGGATTTCATTTGATATTGGAGTTCGAGTATCTGGCAAGTATGAAGAGATTGAGGTTATGGGGATGGAAGGTTTTTCGATCATATCATCCATAATTTCTTATGGAATATTTCTCTATTTTATTATTAGGTTTTACTACAATTTTAAAAACATACGTGTTACAGATTCTGCAAAAATTTTGATGCAAAATATTATTAAGACTCGAAAAACAGTAAAATATTATGTTTGGGTTAATCTTAGTGTATTAGCATTTTTAATGATGTCTACAATGATTTATATGCTGCTGTATACAGATGTGTTCTCTAATGAAGCAGTAGATCAACAAGTACCGATTGTAGTTGTTGTCGTGTCTTTTATAATCACAACAGTAGTTATTATTATACTTTTGGCATTAATATATAGACTAATTTATGGGATCCTGACTCGTAGGTTAAAGAAAAATTATGAAGAATTAAAAAAATTGGAAGTGTAGTGTATTCTTAATGAGTACTACTTGTTTTCATTAAATGCAGAGGGTAATAGTTGTGGAATAAACTTTACTAGTAATGGCAATAATAGGCTTCCGCCTGGTAGAATAAAAATAGCTAGAGATGGTATCGTTTTGCAAACATCTAATAATTGATTTTTTACTTGTTGTTTTTCTTCTTTGGATAATTCTCTTATGGCTGATTGCCCTAATAATATCATTAGATCTTTGCTTTCAGAAATTTCTTTAATCAGCCTTTTTTTATTTCTAAGAATTAATATACTTACTGTTCTCGATGTTTGCTTATAAAAATGCTGAGCAGGATTGGAGTAATTAAAAAATGAAATATGTTCTTTATGTTCATCAACAAACGCTGCTACTTCTTGTAAGGATTCTTTTACCCACTGATTGGGGAGTTCTAGTTCTGCGCCTAATGCTACTATAAAATCTTGTTCTCCGTGATCTATCTCTTTATCATTCCATACAGCTAAACTGGTAAGGTCTAAAATATATTTCTTTTCGATATCATCTACATATTGATTTAACTCTACTTGATCAAAACTAGCATCTTCTTCATTGTTTACAGTAGTGTAACGTACTGATGATGCAAATAACTTGACTAATAATGTATCGTGATCATCTTTTTCTAATTTAGAATTTAGGGCAAGGAATACAATATTAGTTAAGGTCTCTTCAAGCTTTGTGGCATACTCAATAGGGTTCTTATCGTGAATAAGAAAGTGTTCGAAAGCCAAAATATCAATAAATAATAATGCATTAGTAAGTAAATGACTAAAATTTTTCTTAAAAATAGATTCATTAGTTTGAATCCGAGTATGCATTATTTTTTCAAGTTTTTCTTTTTTGCTATTCGTCAGAGAATTTATAAATGAAAACAAAGATTTTTTTGTATCCATATATTCATAAAATTCGATAAGAGCTTTAACACAATCTTTTTCATCACCATTTTCGATGGTTTCAAAATACGTAGTTACCAAAGCCGAAAAAAGATTGATTTTTGTTTTTTCTTCTTCAGAGTATAAAATATCAGATTCATTACATAATATAGTGGATACAGAGGTTCCATAAATGAATCCTGATTTTCTTAGTTTTGGATAGAGTTCATCTAATGAAAATAATGAAAAACTAGATTCATCCAGCTCTCTAAAATACTTGGCAATCCAACCAGAAGTAGAAGGGTTCATTAGTATTAAGTTGTTTCGTTAATGTCATTAAGTTAAGCTTTATCATTGTCAGTCTGAGCTTGTCGAAGACCTTTCTAATCTTCGTTTTTTATTCCACTTCGACAGGCTCAGTGTGACAAAATAGGTATTTTTTTGAGCTTAACGTAACTGCATCGGTTGTTTCGTACAAAGTTAAATAAATTCAAAAGATTGTATTTTACATCACTATCGTTATTACAAATAGTAAAAACCACTTCATTTTAAAAACTAAAATACAGAAAGGTTTTGATAATTTTTTTATAAATAGATACATTTATTAAATCGATTAATTACTACTAATATTACAAAACAATGTAGGCGAATTTTGAGTTTACATTACAGCAGTATGAAGAACAAAAAGCAGTAATTAATAATTAGTATTTTAAGATTTAGTGTTTGGTTTGGAATACATTATTTTGATGATTTTAAAGATTTTTGCTAAATTTTGAATTCATTTTTTGAAGTAAATGACGTAGCATCATACAATTATACATAAATCAAAATTTAGCAAAAAAAATACAAATCTGATTTTGCTATATTTCCAATCAGATACTATTTAGTTATATGTTGCTATTTTATAATTCCACCACAACTAACTCTACTTCCTGCAGCACCAGATGGCTGCGAAGTATAATCGTCAGTACCTTGGTGTACAATAATGGCTTTTCCTAAAATATCTTTTTTATCATCTCCACAGCCTATACACCAATCATTAGTTGCAAAAGTTATACTTCCTTTTCCATCAGCATCGGCACTAAAATTACCAATATCTCCTTTGTGATATCCTTCTTTTGCTCCCCATTTTCCGTGAGGTTCCATAGTAGGATTCCAATGGCCTCCTGTAGATTTACCATCTGCAGATGAGCAATCCGCTTTTTGATGGATATGTATAGCATGCTCTCCTTCAGTAAGCCCATTAAGATTAGCAACCATAGTTACAATCCCTCCTTCATCCGAGAAGGAAACTGTACCAGCTACATTACTTTCACTTTTAGGAGATAACACGATATCCAATTTTTTACTATAATCTTCTTCTGTAGCTTCAGAAGTAGTAGTTGTAGTACTCTCAGTAGTAATTTCAGATTTTTTTTCTTCTTTTTTCTCTCCTTTACAACCTAATAAGTTAATTGATAACGCAAGTAATAAAAGATAATTTATAGTTTTCATAATTTGATGATTTGTTACGTTTAAATATTCAAGATAGTACAGTTTTCTATTTTAGCAAAGGATTTGACATGTTTTTAGCATATATAATGAATTTGACCATAAAATAGATGTATTAAATTTTCTTTATTTAGTGATACCTTTAGCAGTATTTGAGTTAATTTGTTTGCTTTTTTGATCATTTTATCAATCAAAATACACGCAAAAAGATGTAAGAATCATTGTTTTTTCTATTTTTTTTAGAAGGTTTTACCATAAATTATTAACTTTTTTTAATTTTTTAATTTTTTATAATATGCAGTGTGTGTTTTTAAAAAAACCTAGTATTTATATAGAGTGACTAACAATTGGTAGTTTTTGTGATTCTTCTTTAGAAGCTTTTTGGTTAACTATTTCATTTTGTAGGTAATAGTTCGTGTGTAATTTATGTTAATTATTTTCTTAATTTTGTATTCAACAAACTCAACAATTATACACATGAAAAATTTCTATGTGTTTGCTTTATGTCTATTTTGCATAGGGCAAACAATTTCCGCGCAACAAAATAATCTTCAACAACAACAGATACAGGAAACTGTAAGAAATTATCTTATTAATAATTTAAATTCTATTTCTTCAAAGTCTTTGTACAACAATGGTTTGACTAAATCTGATGTAGATAATATTACCGTTACAGATATCGTTTCATCAAAGAAGGGTAAGGGATTCAACCACGTATATGGTATCCAAAATCACAATGGTATTCCTATAGTAAGTTCATCTATACATATGTTTATGGAAAATGGAACAATTGTAAAAAGAGCTGATAATATTGATTTAATATCTGATATTAAATCAAGGGTAACCTCTACGAAAGCATCTTTACCTCCTGGAACTGCTGTTAATAAACTTGCAACTGCTGTTGGGCTAAAACCTGCGTCATTAAATAGCTCATCAAAAAGTCCAGATGGAGATACACAGTATGAAGACACAGGGATATCAGATGGGCCTATTAAGGTTACGGAAGTATATATGCTTAACGATAAAGGAGATTTACGTCTTACTTACAATGTTACTATTCCAGAGGTAGATGGAAGTCACTGGTGGAATGGGTATATTGATGCTGTAACTGGGAATCTTTTAAAACCCGCCGACGATTGGGTAATCTCTTGTAATTTTGGAGATGCATCACACGAAAATCATAACCACAGTCACTCTATACTAGAAACTAAAGCTGTAGCTACAGTAGCTAATGCTCCAGCAGCATTTATGCCTAATTCATATAATGTGTTTCCATTACCTGTAGAAAGTCCTAATCATGGGGATCGAGCTATCGTAACTAATCCTTCGAATACTAATGCTTCTCCTTTTGGATGGCATGATACGAATGGTAGTAATGGAGCAGAATTTACAACTACCAGAGGGAATAATGTATGGGCACAAGACGATAGTAATGGTAATAATGGAACAGGTTTTTCTCCTGATGGAGGATCTACCTTAGAATTTAATAATCCTCTTAACCTTAATCAGCAACCAAGCTCTTACCGAAGCGCAGCAATCACTAATTTATTCTACTGGAATAATGTAATGCACGACATCTGGTATCAGTATGGTTTTGATGAAGCAAGTGGAAATTTCCAAGAAAATAATTATGGAAAAGGAGGAAGAGGAAGTGATTCTGTAAACGCAGATGCACAAGATGGTAGTGGTACAAACAATGCTAATTTTGGTACTCCTCCAGATGGATCTAATCCAAGAATGCAAATGTTTTTATGGACAAACCCAACCAGAGATGGAGATTTTGATAATGTAGTAATCGCTCACGAATATGGTCACGGGATTTCTACCAGATTAGTTGGAGGTCCTAGTAGAAATGCATTAGGAGGATCAGAACAAATGGGAGAAGGATGGTCAGATTGGTTTGGATTAATGATCACGATGAAACCTGGCGATGTAGGAACAACAGGAAGAGGAGTTGGAACTTATGTTAGAGGACAGCCTACCTCAGGTAGAGGAATAAGACCTACACAATACTCGACGAATAGATCGATAAACAATACAGATTATGCAGATGTAAATACCCTTAGAAGACCTCACGGTGTTGGATATGGTTTTGCTACTATATTATGGGATATGACTTGGGGATTAATTGACGCAGAAGGATTTGATGCTGATTTGTATAATGGTACAGGAGGAAATAACATTGCTATGGCACTTGTTATAGAAGGACTTAAAAACACAGCTAATAATCCTGGATATGTTTCGGGTAGAGATGGTATTCTTAGAGCTGATCAAGATTTATATGGAGGGCGATATGAATGCATTATCTGGAAAGCTTTTGCAGAAAGAGGTGTTGGACAAGATGCTAATGAAAATAATAATGGAGGGACTAATGGCCAAACAGATCAAACAGTTTCTTTTGTAAATCCTTGTGATGGAGGAGGCCCTGGCCCAGGAAATGATGAATGTAGTGGCAATATCTCTTCATTCCCATATGCAGAAAGCTTTGAAGGATCTATAGGAGATTGGGAACAAGCTAGTGGTGATGATCTAAACTGGACTGTAGATGCTAATGGTACACCTTCTAATGGTACAGGACCTAGTAGTGCAGCTGATGGCAACTCTTATATCTATGTAGAAGCTTCGACTAATGGAACAGGTTTCCCTACTAAACGAGCAATTTTAAATTCACCTTGTTTAAATTTCTCAAACTTGTCTTCTCCAACATTGTCATTCCAATATCATATGTTAGGATCGGCTATAGGAACATTTACAGTAGAAGCAAGAACTAATAATGATGGTAATTGGACTAATGTATTTAGTAGAACAGGAGCACAAGGTAATGATTGGAATACTGCAGAAGTAGATTTATCTGCTTATGCAAGAAATTCTAGTGTTCAATTACGATTAAATACAGTTACTGGAGATAGCTGGCAAGGAGATGTAGCTATTGATGACCTTCGTATAACAAATACTAATGGTGGTGGAGATGCTTGCGATGCTTTTGATTTTAATGACTTCACAATTACATCGTTCTCTAATCAAGATACTTCGGGTAATTTCTCTATAGTAAGTAATGGAGCTGGATTAGCATTATCTAATAATACCTGGAAATACATACCACTAGATTATACAGTTACTGCTAATACAGTATTAGAATTTGAATTTAGTAGTACTTCGCAGGGAGAAATTCATGCAGTTGGTTTCGAAGATGATAATACGCTTACAGCTACTAGATACTTTAAAGTTCACGGAACTCAGAATTATGGAGTAACTAATTTTGATAATTATTCAGGAGGTACTACCACCTATACAATCCCTGTAGGTAATTTCTATACAGGTGCTATGGATAGATTAGTATTCATTAACGATAATGATACGGGTAGTGGTAATAATTCTGTATATAGTAATGTTAGAGTTTATGAAGGATCATGTGGGAACTCAATTACAGATGATGTAGTAGCTAGTTTTGATGGAGTATCTGCAATTATAGGAGATGAAGATGAAAATGGTAAAACACCTATATTAGGAATCACTATTTCTCCAAACCCAACTAAGGATACGTTCGTACTTGATATCCCAGGAACTACTACTAAAAGAATGACCGCAACAATCTATTCTATTTTAGGAAGTGTAAAAGCTAAGGTAGACTTAGTACCTGGTATTAATACACTTTCTGCGAAAAACTTATCACTAGGAAGTGGAATACATCTTATTAAGATTACTACAGAAGGAGAAAATCCTATAACAAGTAAGATAGTAGTTGAATAATATACTGATACGTATAAAAATATGCATCTTAAGTTTAGAAAATGCTTCGATATTTATTTATCGAAGCATTTTTTTATAAGAACATTATATTCGGTGATACAAAATCACAGAAGAGCTTTTATAAAAGAAATTTAATCAATAGAATTTTCCTAGACTCGGACTTTACTTTTCTTGGCTGTCGCATTTAGTTTTTAAGACAATAGTTAATACGATTTACGAATAAAAATTTCACATCTAATGACATTTTTTTTCTACTATATTTTCTTCATAAAATTAAACAATAGCTATGGCTATTCTTTAATTTGATTCATCAATCTAGCGAAAAATCCTTGCCATTATTTTACGAAATTCTCATCCGTAAATCGTATAATTGACTAACCACTAAAAGCTGATATCCGTGTAGCTGGCTATAGTGAGATTTAAGAAACCTATGAGTTTTCATTCCCTAATTTTTAATGGCTTAGTCATTCCAAGCCTTGAGATTGCTTATAGGAATGCCAAAACCTAATAATGTATGTTGCTGAGCAAAATAGGCTCCGCTTTGTGTTGTTTTCCATTGCTCCCAAGTAGCTTCGAGGCCTCCGATAGGGATAATAGATACCCACATCTGATAGCTAGTAGGGAGGTAATTTTTGTCAACTTTCCAAAGATAAGAATCCCCAGGTGTTGTTCCTCCAGAACTATAGGTTACTAATAGCGCTTTAGAATTATCTGCCAGTGTCACTAATTTTCTTGTAGTACTATCATCAAATAGTTTATGCGGTGCTACTACCCAGAATGAGTCATTGTTAAAGTTAGCCAATGCTTTTTGAAGTATTTTTTTTTCTTCATTCTCAGAAAAATCTTGAGAACCTATAATAGTACTATTAGCTGGATTATTTAGGTCTATTATACATGCATAGTTCTCCCATTTTACTTCTACGGTTCCTCTTTTCTTATCCCAGAGATAATGATTTTTAGTACGGAAAGTCCATTGAATATAATCTGTATCTAAGAATTTATCATGATGTATTGCTAGTTGTATATTTTTGGCAAATTGATCAGCTTCAGGCCCAGATATCCCATCAGGAATTTTTTTATGTAAAGAAAAATATAGGATTGCTACCAAAAAAATAAATATACTAATGATACTGATAGAAAATATTTTTAGAAGTTTAAGCAATCGTTTTTTCAAAATAAAGTAAGGTTTAATTCTTATAGAGAAGCGTAATACTCAAAGGCCTTGATGATTAATTCATCAGAAACAGTACAATTATATTTTGCATTGCCAATTGTTTCTAATAGTACAAAATAGATATTTCCATTTTCATTTTTTTTATCGTGGATTAATAAATCCATAATTGTCTTTCGATCTACAATATCAATATCTGCTTTGGGGAATGTTGCTAAGATTACATTAGCCATTTGTTCAAGATCTTCTTCGGTAATAGATAATAATTCTTTAGAAATAAACCCTTCCATGAGCATACCGATAGCGATAGCTTCACCGTGTAATAAAGGTTTTTTATAAAGATGTGTTAGATAAAACGATTCTATGGCGTGTCCTAATGTATGTCCATAATTGAGATATTTTCTGATGTTTTGTTCTGTGGGGTCTTCTGTTACAATTTTATTTTTTATCAGTACAGAATCGTAGATCAATTGATCCAGATCTTCTATAGAGAGTTTAGATAGGTCACTCATTTGTTCCCAATAGGCTCTATCTTGTATCAATCCGTGTTTCAGCATCTCGGCAAAACCACTACACATCTGGTTAACAGGTAGAGTTTCTAAATACTCGGTATCGACCAACACCATTTCAGACTCGCTAATGACTCCAACCATGTTTTTAAGATTTCCTAGATCCACTCCTGTTTTCCCCCCTACAGAGGCATCTACCATAGCTAATAAGGATGTAGGAATATTTATATAATTGATGCCGCGTTTATACGTACAAGCAATAAATCCACCTAAATCGGTAACAACTCCACCACCAAGATTGATCAATAGACTCTTTCGATCTGCTCCATACTCTGCCAGTACATTCCAGATACTAGTACAGGTATCAATGTTTTTATTAATCTCTCCAGGTTCAATTTCTATAACCTCAATCTTGTATTGTTTTTCAATCTTACTTATAAAATGCGCATAGCAATGTTTAAATGTATTACTATCTACAAGAATAAATATGCTAGAATGATTCGCTTTTTCTAGATAAGAATTAAGCATTATATAGCAATCGGTATTAAAATATACTATAGAGTCTTTAGAAACTATTGGCTTCATAAAAGGAGATTTAACAGACTGTGAAATTAAGCAGAATTTGTAATAAAATAAACTTCCAAGTTCTATATTTGTAAAAATCTTAAAACTTACGATTACTTACTGCTAATACTATTGTGAATTCATAGAATTAAGATTGATAATTACGAATTTTTTAAAAAAGTTGAAACAAAATGGATAAAAACACTTTGTTTGATAATACAGAGGTTGCTTTTAGATTAAAAAGTGATTCTGAATTAGAACGCGCTTATTTTTTGTTCAAGATGATTGCAAATGAGCCTTTAGTTCGCATTGGAACTGTGGTTACTAATTTTGCTTTAAAAGCTCATTTACCAGTCCAAGGCTTAATTCGCGCTACGGTATTTGATCATTTTTGTGGAGGAGTAGATGAAGAAGATTGTTTGTCAGTTGTAGATAAGATGTACACCAGAGGAAAAGTAGCATCTGTATTAGACTATTCTGTAGAGGGTAAGGAGGAAGAGGAACAATTTGATTTAGCCTGTGATAAGATTATAAAAATATTGGATTTTGTAGATCAAAAAGAAGCTATTCCCTTTGGAGTGTTTAAACCCTCTGGTTTTGGACGGTTTGCGCTATGGCAAAAAAGATCAGAAGGGATTGCTTTTACATCTGATGAAGAGAAAGAATGGAGTCGAATCGAAGAGCGTTTTGATAAGGTATGTAAAAAAGCATTCGAATGTGATGTTGCTTTATTGATAGATGGAGAAGAGAGTTGGATGCAAGATGCAGCCGATGATTTGGTTGCTAAAATGATGCAAAAATACAATAAAGAAAAGGCTATTGTATATAATACTCTTCAATTATATAGGCACGACCGGTTCTCATATTTACAACATCTGCATGAAGAAGCTAAAAAACATGATTTTAAGATAGGCATGAAAATTGTAAGAGGCGCCTATATGGAAAAAGAGAATGAACGTGCAGAGGAAAAAGGATATCCTACTCCAATATGCGAGAGTAAATCAGCTACCGATGCTAATTTTAATACGACATTGGCATATATATTAGAAAACATAGATGTGATATCTGTTTTTATAGGCACACATAATGAGCAGAGCTGTTACAAAGCCATAACATTAATGAACACCTGTAAGATTGATAAGAATGACCCTCGAGTTTGGTTAGGCCAGTTATATGGTATGAGTGACCATATAAGTTTTAACCTAGCAGCAGCAGGGTATAATGTGGCTAAATACTTACCTTTTGGTCCTGTAAGGGATGTAATGCCTTATTTAATTAGGCGTGCCGAAGAAAATACCTCTGTAGCAGGTCAAACCACACGAGAACTAGATTTGTTATCAAAGGAGAAAAAAAGAAGAAGATTATAATAGTTGGTAGTCTTGCGGGTTGTTTTTTTAGTTGCCTGAACGCTGACATTACAAACTAAAAAAATATGAATCTAAATCAAGTTACTGTTCCATCCGTCAATGTAGGGCAATCTATTTCTTTTTATAAAAAACTTGGCTTACGAATCATCGTAAAGACTTTACCTCACTATGCACGTTTTGAGTGTAAAGAAGGGGAGGCTACTTTTTCTATTCATCAGGTAGAAAAATTACCTAGCGGGGATGGTGTTTATATATATTTTGAAACGGAACAATTAGATCAGGAGGTAGAACGATTACTTAATGAGGGAGTAGATTTTGATCAATTGCCTACAGATCAATCTTGGTTGTGGAGAGAAGCAAGATTAAAAGATCCAGATAACAATCAAGTCATTTTATATTTTGCAGGAGAGAATCGTAAAAATCCACCTTGGCGGATTAATGAATAATTATTTGGTACACAACCATATTATTTTTAGAGTAGTATTTGCACAAATATTAATGTTATTTTCTGATGGAATTCATTACAGTAACTAATCTGTCAATGACTGATATAATCTCTTCTTCATTAAAAGAGGCAAACCCTATCCGAATACCATTGTTATGACAATTGTTACTATAGCGTTTCCAATCATTATTAAATGCCAGATGTTCTTTTTTTGCTTCTCTATATATAACATCCCAATTATATTTTTTATCTAATACAATCCATATTGCCATACCTCCTTTTGGGATTTTAAAAGTGAAATAGTTACTTAATTTTTCTTGTAATAGATGGCAAAATAAATCTCGTCTCTTTTTATATATTTTCAGGACTTTTTTAGTATGTCTTTGTACACTACCTTGTGTTATCATATGTGCTAGTGTTTGTTCTAGAATAGTATCTCCTTGGCGGTCAATAATTCGTCGTAATTTTGCAGCTTGCTCCAGAACATCTTTGGGTGCTATAAAATAACCTATCCGTAATGCTGGAGCAATGATTTTGGTAAATCCCCCGATGTAAATCACATTACCAAAATGATCATTGCTGGCTAAAGGAAGAATAGGAGCATTGCTATAATGAAAATCATAATCGTAATCATCTTCTATAATAGCAAAATTGTATTGGTGTGATAACGCAAGTAATTTCATTCTTCTTTCTGCAGATAGTGTGACTGTAGTTGGATGATGATGATGAGAGGTAATGTAAACCGCACTTATTGTATGTTCACGGCATAATGTTTCAATTTCGTCAGTATTGATACCGTTTTTATCTACTGATGCTCTCAATAATGTGCCATCAGCGTTGATAAATGTGTCATCTGCAGTCATATAGTTGGTAGTACCTATAATGATGCTTTTTTTGTTGCCAAGAACTAGTTGACTAGCTAAATAAATTCCCATTTGACTACCTCTGGTAATAAGTATATTATCCATTGTAATTTGTAATCCTCTGGTCTGATTTAGATAAGTTGCCAATACATTTCTTAAGTTTTGATTGCCATAGGTATCACTATAACTATAAAGATGTTGATAATGTGTTTTTTTGGCAATATTTCGATAGGTTTTGGCAAGCTCCTCGATGGGGGCTAATCGATGATCTGGAGCCCCATCATTAATCGACAGTGTGTTTTCTGAAATATTGATCTCCATTCTATCGAGATAAGGCTTCTTAGTAAACTCAAAATTTGCAGTAGTTTTTGCAGATGTATTGCTAGTATCAGATGTACTTATATATAGAGGATTAACAAGTGGTAGGTTATTAGCTATAAATGTTCCTTTGCCAGCAAAACTTTCTATCCATCCTTGAGCAAGTAACTCATCATAGGCAGCAATTACTGTTTTGCGATGTACTTGTAGGTCTATCGCTAGACTTCTTGATCCGGGGAGTTTTGTAGCAGGAGGTAACGTACCTGATTTAATAAGTCGTAGTATCTGATCACATAATTGTAGATATAAGTACCTATCTATAGATCGATCTATAATGATCGTACTTTTAAAAGGAAATAAAACTGGACTACTCACTATATACAAAGTGGATTAGTATGATGATCCTTAAAGCTACTATTTTTGTATAACATTTAAAAATAAAAACAAAAGTTATGGCATCCTATCCGATTTCTGAATTAAATAAAGTAGTAAGAGGGCCTAAAAGAGCTATTTATGATAAAAAACAAATAGATGAGATATTAGATGCTACTTTTTTATGTCATGTAGGCTATATATATGATGATAAATCAATTATAATTCCTACGGCATATGGTAGAGATGGAGATATTATGTATATACACGGATCCCTAAAAAATAGAATGATGACTAATTTACTAAAAATGGGAGAAGCTAGCATTACAGTTACTCATTTGGATGGGTTGGTATTAGCCCGATCGGCATTTCATCATTCGGCAAATTATAGATCAGTGAGTATTTTCGGTTCAGTGAGACAAGTGGAAGAACCTAAAGAAAAGATACGTGCTTTAGCTTGTATACTTAATCATATGGTTGCTGGACATTGGGATACGATAAGACAACCAAATAAAAAAGAATTTGATGCTACTCTAGTACTAGCTATCAAAATAGAGATCGCTTCTGCAAAGGTTAGGGCAGAAGGAGTAGTAGATGAAAAAGAAGATCATCACTTGCCGATCTGGGCAGGAGTAGTACCAATCAAGCAAGTAGCCGAACATCCAGTTTCAGCTTCTGATTTGTCTAAAGAAATTAAAATACCAGATAGTGTTTTAGCATATGTTTCTAAAAACAGTAAATTATGATTACTAACTCTAAAATTAATAGTCTATGTTAGCCATAAGACCTACTTGCGAGCATTGTAATAAATTATTACCTAATGAAAGTGAAGAAGCTATGATTTGTTCATTCGAATGTACTTATTGCATAGATTGCGTAACTACAATTCTTCATAATGTATGTCCAAATTGTGGTGGAGGGTTTACGTTACGCCCTACAAGACCGACACATTATTTAGAAAAATATCCAGTAAGTACAGAAATAGTGCACAAGCCTATTGATATGGATTCTTTTTCTAAATTAGTAGAGCGTTATAGACATATTGATGTAAGAGAAAGATAATATATAATCCTTGATGAATATACAAATGCGGATTGCGACTGAAAATTATGATTATTTGATGATTTCTAATTTATTTACTATTGCTATAGAATCGCAATTGGTAATCTGTAATCCAATTACTTTTTCTTGTACAGTACCTTTAATAAAATACATATTACAAGAATCTAATTGTGTATTACTTTTACCAAAATCTACATCTCCATGTTGTAGAATAGATGATATATCCGCAGTATCAATTACATGATTTTGAATAGCCATTTTTACATCATCAGAAAATACGCGCTCTTTAATTCTAATATTTTTTAATACGCGGGCAGTAGGAGTGTAATCACAAGATGCTTTTTTTCCCCCTAGGAAAAAAAATAGTAAAAACAATCCAATAATAAAACCAAAAAAATAAAACCCCAGTCGGTGTGCTAGTTTCATGTGCTATAAAATTCAGAGCTCAAAAATAAATAAAGTTTTTAAGTTAAAGAGTTTTAGATTCCTAGATTTTTTGTTCTTTGGATTTCTAGCGTTGATTATATTTTGGGTATTTTCGATCCATTTCTAATTATACCCAAAAGACTCCATCTGGCGTTAAAAAATTGATATTCTTTATGATGTTACTTTGTGTTAATTTTAAAGAATCAATAAATTAATATCTCTATATGACAAGTCAAACCAATCTGCAACAGATTTACTAGTTAGGATGCCGTGATAGAAATAAAGTCCATTTTTTAATCCTCTATCAAATCGCACTGCATTTTCGATACCACCTTCTTCGCCGATTTGTAGTAGATACGGAGTGAAAATATTACTTATAGATATTGAAGAGGTCTTAGCATATTTTGATGGAATATTAGGTACTCCATAATGAATTACCCCATGCTTGGTTATTATAGGGTTATCATGAGTTGTAACTTCACTGGTTTCGAAACATCCTCCCATATCGATACTTACATCTATAATTATTGATCCTGATTTCATGCGTTCTACCATAGTTTTAGATACAATAATAGGTGATCGGTTTTTACCTCGTACAGCGCCGATAACCACATCACAGCGACGTAATGCTTTGATTAAATTTTTAGGCTGTATGGTCGAGGTGTATAAAGGTCTCCCTACATTAGTTTGTAAGCAACGTAGTTTTGTGATAGAGTTGTCAAAAACTTTTACATTAGCCCCTAAGCCAACTGCCGATCTAGCAGCAAATTCTCCTACAGTACCAGCACCAATAATAACAACTTCTACTGGTGGTACACCACTGATATTACCCATCATAAGCCCAGATCCCCCGATGGCATTACTCATTAATTCTGAAGCTATAAGTACAGCAGCAGTACCCGCAATTTCACTTAATGCTCTAACTGCTGGATACGCACCATCTGCATCTCTGATAAATTCGAAACCAATAGCAGTAATTCGTTTTTTTGCCAATTCCTGAAAGTAACCTTTAGACTGCGTTTTTAGTTGTAAAGCAGATATTAATACCGTTTGCGGATTGATATGTTTAAGTTCTTCTATGGATGGCGGTTCTACTTTTAGAATAATGGGACATCCAAAAACTTTAGTAGTATCATTAGTAATTTCTGCTCCTGCTTCGCTATACTCATTATCGGTATAACTGGCTCCTATACCTGCATTAGCTTCTATTAATACTCTATGTCCATGAGCAGTAAGTGCAGCTACTGCATCTGGAGTAAGACAAACACGTTTTTCTTGATAGCTAGTCTCTTTAGGGATGCCAATAAATAATTTTCCTTTTTTACGTTCTACTTCAATCATTTCCTCCTGCGGTAGGAGTTGTTCTTTAGTAAAAGGAGAAGATGGTTGATTCATGTGTACTATATTCTGTATCTCAAATTACGAATAAAAAAGGATAGTATGCAAATTTTGTATTAGGCTATCTGTGTTTCTAATACGAATAAAGAAGTTCTAATGTATAATTGAGTTTAAGACTAATAGTTATTTTTTCCAGAATTTTTTAGATTTCCCTAGCGTATTTAACTCTGATAAATCGATTCCATGGATTTTATCAAATAATTTAGTGCGAATTTTATAAAGGATGCTTAAAACAATAATTATTATGGGGGGTAAGTAGAATAACTCATTATTATTTAATAAGCCAGAATCTTCTATTATGATTGAAAACAATTGAAAGAAATAAAGCGCTACAGGTATTAAAATTACCAAATACCACCAATGCTTACAGGTAAAAAACCAAATTAAGAAAAGAAGTAATGGAATTAATTTACCTAAGACGACCCATACAAAAACATTGACGCTTTCGTAATATTGACTTTTATATATAAAAAAAGAATTTTCCCAGATGGAACCATCTGGGAAAATGTCATTGATATAAAATAAAAAGGGAATTATTGCAATAAAAAAAATGATTACATTACCCGTTCGAAGGCCTTTTAATCTTCCTTGTGTCGACGACTTCTTTTGTTGCGTTTCTTTTTTTGTCGGTTGTGTCATCTTGTGTGGCTGGAGTATTGAGTTGTGTGTTTACTGGATTGTTAACTGCATTAGTGAACATATATGTCCCGTATGCAAAGAATAAACTAAAGACGATAGTTGTTGTAATTTTCATTTGTAATGAGGTTTATTATTTGTTTAATTAAGCCCCAAACATAAAAGAAAATTCAATGATTGTTTAATTCAAAAAAAATGTAATTTTGCAAGCCTTTTTATGATGTTTTTTAATGATAAATAACGTGAGTTAGCTCTGTTGATATACATGGTTCTATCGATTAAATACTAGTAAAAATCGATAATAAATTTACTATAATATTAGTGTAGGAAAAAGAGTATTTTAGTTAAAGTTTCTTAAAACATTTATTTTTACACTTTTTAACCCATTTTAAGTAATCTTTTGGTATGATTTTCTAATGATAAAATATCATTTTTTTTTGTTAAGCTAATTTTAATACTATTTTTTGGTAGTAAATTTGATATTTTTTCTGGCCATTCGATAAAAATCCATGCATCGGTGTCTAAATATTCTTCGAAACCTATGTCATATGCTTCTTCTTCATTTTGTATTCTATAAAAATCAAAATGATAAATTACATCATCTGTTGCTTGATATTCATTTACCAAAGAGTATGTAGGACTAGAGATTACATCTTTTACTCCTAATTGGTTACAGATTTCTTTAATCAAGGTTGTTTTACCAACACCCATATCTGCATCAAATAGGAATACTTTATGCTCAGCATTGGCAATAATTTTTTTAGCGGTAGTAGTCAACTGATCCAATGTATATTCTATGATCATTTATATAAATAGTATTAGTAATCGATTATTTAATTTGGACAAAAATACTAAAGATGATTTTTGATTATATTTTTTTTTGAAATGAACTTATCTTTATTTTTTAAGAAATAGAAAAATCAGAATGAGATACTCATTAAATTAAGACGATTATCTTGTTGTTTTATACTCTAATTGAAATATTTCTAGATTAAAATAAGGAATTGCGGATAATAAATGTTCAAAGATATCACCAACTATATTTTCATAGTTTTTCCATAACTTGTCATTGCTAAAAGCATAAATCTCTATAGGAATTCCTTCTGGAGTGGGAGTTAACTGACGACTCATTATAGTCATATTACTATTGATATACGGATGGCTTTCTAGGTATGCTTCTACATATTTTCTAAAAACCCCTAGGTTTGATAAGTTACGACCATTTATCAAGCTACTTTTATCAATTTTATTGCTTAAATTATAGTGATCAATAGCATGTTGCGTAGTCTGAAGATAATGACTTATCAATTCAATTTTTTTTAACTCTTCTACAGTTTCATCTGATAGAAAGTGTATACTACTGGCTTTTATGAGTACAGCTCGTTTAATTCTTCTGCCTCCAGAGTCCATCATGCCTCTCCAGTTTCTAAAAGATTGTGAAGTAAGGTGATATGTCGGGATTGTTGTTATGGTTTTATCAAAATTTTGAACTTTAACAGACGATAAATTGATTTCTATAACATCTCCATCTGCACCATATTTGTCCATAGTAATCCAATCCCCAATTCGTACAGTATCATTCACTGCAACTTGAATACTAGCCACAAAACCAAGAATAGTATCTTTGAAAATGAGTAAAATAATAGCAGACATAGCACCAAGAGCGGTAAGAAATGTCCAAACAGATTTTCCTGTTATCGAAGAAAAAATCATAATTGCTCCAATAGCCCACGCAAAAATCATGAACACCTGTATATAGCTATCTATAGGTTTATCTTTATAGGACTCTAAAGATTTTAAAAAATCTCTGCAAGTTCTTAATATACTTCTTACAATCCATATTATTAGAAGAATAATTAAAATATCAAAGGCGGTTTCAATATATCGCTCTACAGTAGCAAATGGAGAAAATATATATGGCACAATCCAAATACTTAAGGATAATGGAAAGATGTGAGATAGATAATCAAAAGTTTTGTTTTTTACTAAATAATCATCAAATTTATTTTTAGATTTTGAGGCATATTTTCTAAAAAGTTTCAGTACTAATTTTCTGGTAATTCTATCAATAATGAATAGAAGTATAATTAAAAAAATGAGTCCAATAAATACATTTAGATATGTAGCGGATGTATGCGATACACCATTTTTTATCAGTAATCTATAAAAATACTGAGTACTGTGTTCCATAAGATAAATAAATTTAAGTGCTAATTATCAAAATGTATTGAGGTACCTACACTAAGCTAAAAATTGCAATAGCATATAAGTAGAATCTAACAAATCTTAACAACCCAAACAGCAGGTAGCTTTTAAAAGAATATTTAATCATACCAGTAGCTATGCTGGTTATAGAAAAAGGGATAGGAAGTAAAGCACCAACAACAATTAAAAAGCCGCCCCATTTTCGTGCATTTTTAATATGTTTAGCCATTTTTACCTCGAGATACTCGTGCACAGAAGGGAGCTTAGTAATCGATATCCCAATAAAATATGAGATAACTCCACCTAAATAAGATAATAAGGCTAGTAAGGATAAATACATGATTGGGCTTACCGACTTGTCACTCCACGCAATAAAAATTTCTGGAGGTATGAGTCCCAATAGAGATTCTGATATAAAAAACACTCCAAAAACAATATAATCAGAATAGTTTTCGGTTACATATACGAGTAGCTCATTAATATTGATGACAAAATAGTTAATGATTAATAAGCCAGCAATAAAGAGTATAATTGGAGGGAGTGCTTTTTTGAGACTAGTCCCTAAAAATTTGTAAAAACCTGTATAGGTATAATATTGGTGCAATAACTGCAACCTTGATTTTTTTATAGATCTATAATTTGCTTTCATGACAATTTTTCCACAGGCTAACAAAAATAATATATATAGATCTTTTTGATGTTTATTTAATCATAAATTTTATTAAAAACTGTATCAAATGCAATTAAATCCTATGTATGT
Source organism: uncultured Aquimarina sp. (assembly GCA_947493495.1). Lineage (GTDB taxonomy): Bacteria > Bacteroidota > Bacteroidia > Flavobacteriales > Flavobacteriaceae > Aquimarina. Next base: position 23,091 of record CANLRN010000008.1, on the reverse strand, counting down.
AGTATAGCGTTATTCTAATAGGGCATTTCTGTAATCTCCCAGATCAATAAGGTTCATCTTATTTTTTAGATCTTTTAAGAGCGAAATGAGGTACATTAGGCTTTCTACAGGATTAGAATTCTCATCGGTATTATTAATAACAATGCCTTCTTCATCTGTAATGGGATCATCGTCTGGTATAGGGATTAAAAATGTGTTATTTTCTTCGATATGCTCGTAAGTAAGCCTTAATACTTTTACAACTAGTGGTACTTGTTGTTCTAATGCGTATGATCTAAGATCTTTTAAATCTTCGATTAGTGTATCATTATTTATTCCTGATGTCTCTAAGTTGGTAAGAATTTTATCAATTAATTTGAGCGCCTTTTTATTTTCCAAGAGTGATAGAATTAATATGGGTTAAATATTCGCCAAATTTAACTCTTTATATAATTCTTTAAAATCTTTTAAAAGATTTAATTTTTGTGGATACTGTTAAAGAAAAATCAATAAAGGGAAATATCCCTTTTTGATTAACAAATTGTAATTAGATTAAAGTACTCTATTTTAGTTGTTTATTCCCCGTAACCCTTGATTTTGCTACTATTCCAGCTAAAGTTTGAGGTAAAACCGTATCCGAATATCATTAAACCTTCTTTATCTTTGACAAGTATTCCAATTACAATTTTTCCCTTACTTTTTTTGTTTTCCCCAACACTTACCTCCTTGAATACAGGAGGTAAGTTCTTCTTGGGGTATTTCGTAATAATATAGTACTATTTCTTTTTCATTTCTAATAGGACTATATCATACTCAGAAGTAATACTTACACTATGATCCTTTACAATGACTTCTTGGCCTGAGTAAGCATCAACTAATTGTGTGTCATCAAGAAATAGATTAGCAGTCTTAATTGTTTTTGTTCCTTTTCTTAGTCCAAGTCCTATAACTACAGTATCTATAAAACTATCCGTCTTGTATTGTCTAGAAAAAATATACGGTGATGCACTAATCATCTTATGATTTCCAGATCCAATCGAAGGATGATCTTTTCTGAATTGCCCTAGCTTTTGCCAATGCGCTAATAAAGATTTTGTCTCTTCAGATGCAAGATCATCCCAATTCATTGTAGAGCGTAGTGTTGCATCTCCCTGAGTATCTTCTATAGTTAGAGATCTTGCAGTTTCATCACCATAATAAATTTGTGAAATTCCAGGGGTCAATAATAATTTGGTAGCAGATTCATAAGTAGTATTCCTATCTTTATCAAATGGAGCTCCATCATCGTGTGAACTTATATAGTTCATAACGCTTTTTCCTATAAGTTTTGTTCGGAGCAAGTTATCATATGTACTGAACAATTTTTCATTTGATAATTGTTTAGCATCTTTTTTAAACTGAAAATTGATAAGGTTATCGAATCCATGGGCAAAATAATCTACTTTGCGATCTCCAAAATCATACATCCTTCCTCCATTGATTTCATAGCCATACAATTCTCCAAGCATATAGAACTCGTTATCATCCAGTACTTTATTTGGGTTTTTGTTTTTCCATTCGATAAAAGCAATTTTTGCTTGTTCACTAAGTACTGCCCATACGTCTTCTTCTACGTGTTTTACGGTATCTACACGATACCCATCAATACCCAATTCTCGTACATAATCAGTAAGCCATTTGATAATATAATTTTTTGGAGATCGAATAAGTCCAGTTTTTGCAAAGAAAATATCAAGTTCATCCTTTTCACTTTGCAATCTTCCTTCTGCCGTCCATTTATCAATCAATGGTTGTGGTAATGTAACCGCTTGGTCACTTTCTGTTTTGGTATCTGGTAAGTTTTGTACTAGGGTACAACTAACAGCACTATTGTAATCTTTATAAGTACAGGTGGGGGAGGTGCGTACCCAATTTTCTGTCCATACAGGATCCTTATCAGTAACTGGTCCAGTATGATTAAGAACTACATCCATTAGAATTCTAATTCCATTTTGATGTGCTACATCAATAAGTTTTGCAAGCTCTTCATACGTGCCAAAATTGGGGTCAATCTGTGTCCAATCTTTTGTCCAATATCCATGAAAAGGATATGTATTTCCTGTTCCTTCATCGACACTACCATGAATTTGCTCTACAACGGGATTAAACCATAAGGCATTAATCCCTAGTGTATTAAAATATCCATCTTCTATTTTTTGGATGATTCCTTTAATATCTCCTCCCTCAAAACCTCTTAACTTCGCCGTTTTTTTGGTTCTATCTAATACATTGTCATTGGTCGGGTCACCATTTTTAAATCGATCAACAAGTAAGAAATATACATTGGCACTCTGCCATATAAAAGGAGGTTTTTCGAGAGTAGAAAACGCTTTTATTTCGTTTTGATTTGGTGCAATAGGTACATGAGAAGGCTGTTTTTTGCAAGCAAATAAGATACTGCATAGTGCAAATACGAAAAGTCTAATGGTATCCATAAGATATTTAAGATGTTATAAAATAGATTCAAATAGCTAATCTATAAAATATTTATAGGATTAGTATAGGATAGTAAATTAACATACGATTTTTATTTTTATTAAAATACTGTTCCTTTGATAACTATAATTTTTGAAACCTATAAAAATATTTAATGGGAGTCAATTTCATGAGCTGCACGAAAACGAAAGAGACTTTAATTAAGATTACAACTAAATTTAACGCAATTAATAAACGAAATGGAGATCGTCTTCCTTTAAAAATTAAATTTAATGACTATTCCTATGTCAAAGTTCTATATGTTTCTCCTCCTCTCTTAAATTAAGAGAACGTATGGTAACATTATATATAAAATCAGATCAGAGTTTAGTGCTAAATCGAAAGGTAATTTCCTTTTTGCAATGGCGCTATATTTTTATAAATTGAGCAAGAAATAAAAATAGCGTAGATAGATCGATTGGTTCATGGGTATCTGCCTTGTTCCGATTCTTATATTTGAGCCTTGTAGCACATATTAAATGAACAAAACAGTATATTGATAAATTAGAAACTAAAAAGGAATGGGAAAAAAAGGAGCAATGCCAAATTTCAAGACAGTGGACGATTATATCAACTGTCAGACAGAAGAAGCACAAGCAATTTTAGGGGAACTAAGAAGTCTAATAAAAGAAGCAGTTCCAGAAGTAGTAGAGATTAAGAATTATAAAGTTCCCTCATTTACTCTTATTCCAGGAACAAAACCAGAACAACAAATGATGATAGTTGCATATACTAAATATGTTAGTTTTTATCCTTATCAAGCCGCTATAGACCATTTTTCAGACGAGTTAACAAACTTTGAAATAGGAAAAGGGACTGTAAAGTTTCCATTTAACAAACCACTACCAAAAGAACTCATTAAACGTATGATTATTTTTCGAAAGGAAGAACTATTGAGCGAATAAAAATAAATACGGGGTATAACAACGCATGTAGTTTATGGAAAGCTAAAGGGTATTAACAAGGTTTTCGGTCTATAACTAGGCGGACAGGAAAGTGCAACTAAACCGCTACAAGTCATATGCAAAACCGATGTATAGTACCAATTATTAATTTATGAAAGTTTATTTTTTTAAAACAGTATTGTATTAATTTTATTTGAATGATTAAATCGAAAGCTTGGATATCTGCTGCTAGACTTAGAACACTCCCCTTGTCAATATCGGGAATCATTGTAGGGTCTTCAATGTATAACAATAGTTTAGTTACAAAAAATTCTTCTTTTGGAAACAGTACTATCCTTAAGGAAACATTTTTATCTTTTACAGAAACATCCATATTTTGGCTAGCCATAGCAACAACATTGGGGTTACAGATATTATCTAATTTTGCCAATGATTACGGAGATGGAGTTAAGGGTACTGATAATGAGGATAGAATAGGGCCACAGCGTGCACTACAAAGTGGTATACTCTCTAAAAAAGAAATGTTTAGAGGTATTGTAATTACTGCGATTAGTACATTAGTAGTTGCTATTTTACTAATTTATAGCTCTTTTGGGAGCGAAAACTTCCTGTATTCTTTATTTTTTTTCGCCTTAGGAGTATTAGCTATTATAGCTGCTATAAAATATACAATGGGAAAAACAGCATATGGCTATCGAGGCTTAGGCGATGTATTCGTATTTATCTTTTTTGGTATAGTTAGCGTAGTAGGGTGTTATTTTTTATTTACCAAATCTATAAATTGGATAGTGTTTTTTCCAGCGATCACAATTGGATTACTAAGTACTGCCGTACTTAATCTAAATAATATGCGAGATCACGATAGTGATAAAAAAGCAGCTAAAAATACAATTGTTGTAAAAATGGGGATGTATAGAGCTAAAAAATACCACATTTTGTTAATAATCATTGCTATGGTAAGTATGCTGATATTTAGCTATTATACGTATCAAAAACCTATTAATTTAGTGTTCATAGTAGCATATATACCTCTAATGGTGCATCTTATAAAGGTAATTAGAATAAAAAATGCAGTTGGCATAGACCCAGAATTAAAAAAAGTAGCGTTGTCTACTTTCTTGTTGTCAATTCTATTTAGTATCGGGCAGGTTTTATAGGTATTTGACTCAAGTATTTATAAGTAGCTACAAATTGACTATTTTGCATATATAAATATACTCATTGAATTCTTCTTGACTTTTAGTGTTTTCTAAAAAGGAACTAAAAATTCAAGAAAACCTCATTAATTAAAATTGTAAACTATTCCGATACTACACTCACATATCACTAATTTTTAAAACCTCATTTAATGAAAATTACATACTACGGACATAATACATTGGTATTAGAAATAGCAACTATCAGAGTACTAATTGACCCATTTATTTCTGGAAACCCTTTAACCAAAGACACATTAAAAATAGATGATTTTAAGGTAGACTATATCTTACTCACTCACGCACATCAAGATCATACATTAGATGCAGAAGCAATTGCCAAAAACAATAACGCTACTATTGTTTCTAATTATGAGATAGCAATGTATTATCAAGAAAAAGGAATAACGGTACATCCGATGAATCACGGTGGCAACTGGAAATTTGATTTTGGGAATGTAAAATACGTTAATGCAATACATACTAGTAGTTTTCCTGATGGAAGCAATGGAGGACAACCAGGTGGTTTTGTGATACAAACTATAGATCATAAAAATATCTACATTGCAGGTGATACAGCATTGACGATGGATATGAAATTAATCCCGCTGACTACTAGATTAGATATAGCAGTTCTTCCGATAGGAGATAATTTTACGATGGGAATAGATGATGCAGTGATAGCGAGTGATTTCTTAGAATGTGATACTATATTAGGAGTACATTATGATACTTTTGGATATATAGAAATTGATCATCAAGAAGCAAAAGAGAAATTTAAAAACAAAAATCTAACCTTGCTTCCTATTGGGCATAGTATAGAATTGTAGATGAAAGCAATATATTATAAGCATATATTAGAATTTAAAAAGCCTAGCGGAACCTCTAGAGGTATTTTTAGAACTAAGGAAACCTGGTATATCGTCATTCAAGAAAATGAGAAACAAGGAATAGGAGAGTGCGGTATTCTAAGGACATTAAGTATTGATGATAGACCAGATTATGAAGAAAAATTGCAATGGACTTGTGATCATATTCATATGGGAGCCGATCGTCTTTGGGAAGAGTTAAAAGAGTTTCCTAGCATTCAATTTGGAGTAGAAATGGCTTTTAAATCATTAAATAGTGTTTCTCCATTTATTTTATTTCCTTCAAAATTTACAGAAAATAAAGACGATATTCCGATCAATGGATTAATCTGGATGGGAGAAAAAGAATTTATGAAAAACCAAATTGAAGAGAAGTTACAAGCAGGTTTTAATTGTATCAAGATGAAGATCGGCGCTATAGACTTTGATAAAGAGTTAGAGCTTCTTTCCTATATACGTTCACAATTTTCTAAGAATGTTATAGAATTGAGAGTGGACGCTAATGGCGCATTTGATACGCATATAGTTATGGATAAATTGCTTAAATTGAATGCATATGATATACACAGTATTGAACAACCTATACTGCAAGGACAATGTATAGAAATGCAACAGTTGTGTAGACATACACCTATACCCGTAGCATTAGATGAAGAGTTAATTGGGATTTTTGATGTAACAGAAAAAGAAAAACTATTACTAACTATACGACCACAGTATATTATTCTAAAACCTAGTTTAATAGGAGGGTACAGAGGAACACAAGAATGGATAGATCTGGCAGATGCAAATGGCATCGGCTGGTGGATTACCAGTGCTCTAGAAAGTAATATCGGATTAAATGCGATAGCTCAGTATGCATATACGTTGCAAAGTAAGATGCCTCAAGGGTTAGGAACTGGAGGTCTGTATACAAACAATATACAAAGTCCTTTGTTTATAAAAAATGGATCATTACATTATAACCCACAAAATAATTGGAAAGTAACATACCTTAATTAATTAAAAAACTCACATGTACATAGAACAAGGAAGAAAAGGAACATTAGGATTATGGAAATATATAGTACCACCCTTAGGTTTTTTTGGTTTAATGATCGTGAACACTATATTTAGTATGCTGATGAGAGCTGATACAGAAACCCTCATGCAAGAACAGATAGAGACATTAGGAAAACCAATATTTTTTTTAATAGCTATAGGGCCTTTTGTAGTATTTCTTGGAAGCTTATTTTTTTGGGTAAAATTCGTGCATCAACAGAGTATCACTTCATTAACTACTTCTAGAAAAAAAATAGATTGGAAACGAGTTTTCTTTATGTTTGGAGTAATGACATTATTTATTGGGATCACCACCTATATTGGATATGTAACTACACCAGAGGATTATGAGATAAATTTTAAATTACAGCCATTTTTGATATTAGTTGTAATGGCACTACTACTAGTACCGATACAAACTAGTTTCGAAGAATACTTCTTTAGAGGATATTTGATGCAAGGACTCGGAATTGCTACAAAAAAGAGGTGGATACCCTTTATCCTCACTTCAGTTTTATTTGGATTAATGCATATTGCTAATCCCGAAGTAGGCAAAATAGGACCCATTATTATGGTTTATTATATAGGTACAGGTTTCTTTTTAGCTATTATGACTTTGATGGATGAAGGTTTAGAATTAGCGTTAGGATTTCATGCAGCAAATAATTTAGTAACTGCTTTATTAGTTACCTCTACTTGGACAGCATTTCAGACCGACTCTATTTTAGTATATACGGGAGAACCAGAAGCTAGTTTAGATGTATTATTTCCAGTATTGGTTATATTTCCTATCATTTTATTCATTCTATCAAAAGTGTATAAGTGGTCTGACTGGAAAAATAAATTATTTGGCAATGTGCTACCTGCATCTACAAAAGAAGAATGATTTTAATTGGTAACGAATTCATAAGATACTGTTTACACTAAAATAACGTATTAACATTCTAGAAAACAGAAATTTGGATATGAAAACGAAAAATACTTTTTATATTCCGCCGATTCACGAAGATTTTAGTATCAATAAACAATCTTGTACAAAAGAAAGTCTACAACAGATTGCAAATACATATCGTAAAGAAGGAGAAGTTTATGAACAGGAGGTTGGGGATTTTTTAATAGACTGGCTTAATAAAGAAGACTATATTATTGCTCAGACATCTGGCTCTACCGGGAAGCCCAAAAAAATAAAAATATATAAACAGCACATGATCAATAGTGCTATGGCTACCGGTAAGTTCTTTAAGGTTGGTAGTGGTACTACAGCATTATTATGCTTGCCAGCAACATATATAGCAGGTAAAATGATGTTGGTTAGAGCTATCGTATTAGGTTGGAAATTAGACATAGTTCCTCCAAAAGTAAATCCTTTAGATACAGTATATAAGCAATATGATTTCTGTGCGATGGTACCATTACAGTTAGATAACTCTCTAAATAGATTGCATGTATTACAAAAATTGATTGTAGGTGGAGGAACAGTATCAGAACATTTAAAAGGCTTAGTACAGGGTATAAAAACAAAGGTCTATGAAACTTATGGGATGACAGAAACTATTTCTCATATTGCTGCAAGGAGAATTAATCCCAAAAAAAAGGATAAGAAAGAAATACGTTTTTTTAAGGCAATGCCTAATATTACACTAAGTACTGATGATAGACAATGTTTAGTGATCAAAGCACCTCAACTAAATGACAATACAATTATTACTAATGATATAGTGGTATTAAAAACATATAAAAAATTTATTTGGAAAGGACGTATTGATAATGTGATTAATAGCGGAGGTATAAAATTATACCCCGAAGAAATAGAGGCTAAACTCCAATTATTGATCGTACAACGTTTTTTTATTGCGAGTATTGCTGATACCAAATTAGGTGATAAAATAATATTGATTATTGAAGATGAGTATAACGAATCAAAGCATAATCTAATTGCAGAAGCTATTAGAAATATAAAAACAATATCTAAATACGAAATACCTAAACAGCTATATTTTTTATCAAAATTTGTAGAAACTAAAAATGGTAAAATACAGCGTGTTAAAACTTTAGAGCTCTTATTCCAGAATAGAGATTTTAATGGATATTCTATATAGCCCTTTTAAGAATTTATAAATGTAAAGCTATGAACAGCAGCAACAGCAGCAGTTTCAGTGCGTAAGCGATGATCGCCCAATGTTACAGGAATATATTTTTTAGACAATGCAGAGGTAATTTCAGGTGTAGAGAAATCTCCCTCTGGACCAATAAGGATGGTGCAATCTTGAGCAGGACGCATGACTTCTTTAAGTGATTGTTTCTTCGTTTTTTCGCAATGAGCAATGAACAATTGACCAGTATAATCCATTTGTATAAAATCAGAAAAATGGATAGCAGGATTAAGTTTTGGTAAATGATATTGTAATGACTGCTTCATAGCACTTTGTACGATCCGTTCATAACGTTCTACTTTAATAACCTTGCGCTCACTATGATCGCATATGATAGGAGTGATCTCATCAATTCCTATTTCTGTTGCTTTTTCTAGAAACCACTCATACCTATCGTTCATTTTAGTTGGAGCAACTACCAGATGTAATTTGTAATCTCTAGGTGGTATAATAGCGCTGTGTTCTATCCTAATCATACATTTATTAGGACTCGAAAATATAATACTACCAATACACTGTAAACCTATACCATTAGTAATATGCAATTTATCGCCTTCTTTTTTGCGTAATACTTTGCTAATATGTTTGCTTTCTTCTCTAGAGAATGTAAATTCCTGAGTGGTTTCTGTAATATCTCGACTATAAAAAAGTTGCACGTGGTAGGTTTTTTTAGGTACTTAATATATTAAAATTTAATTCTTGCTTTGGCCACAACATTCATTTCTGTAAAATCCTTTCTAAGGTGTTTTAAATAGCCTACAATACCTATCATTGCAGCATTATCTGTAGTGTATTCAAATTTAGGCACATAAGTTTTCCAGCCATATTTTTGCTCACCATCTTTCAATGCTTTTCGGATTCCCGAATTGGCAGAGACACCCCCTCCGATTGCAATACTTTTAATCCCAGTTTGTTTGGTGGCTTTTTTTAATTTATCAATAAGAATAGTTATAATGGTGTATTGTATAGAGGCACAGATATCAGCTAGGTTTTCTTTGATAAAATCTGGATTTTCTTTCACTTGCTTTTGTATAAAGTACAGAATCCCTGTTTTAAGACCACTAAAGCTAAAATTTAATCCATCTACTCTTGGTTTTGTAAAAGGGAAAGCTTTTGGATTTCCAGATTTCGCATATTTATCGATCAATGGTCCTCCAGGATAGGGTAGTCCCAGTATTTTTGCACTTTTATCAAAAGCTTCTCCAACTGCATCATCAATAGTTTCGCCTATAATTTGCATATCAAAATAATCATTCACCTGAACAATTTGTGTATGTCCACCACTTATTGTCAAAGCCAGAAATGGAAACTCTGGTTTTTTCTGTTCCTCATCTTGTATAAAATGAGCAAGAATATGTGCCTGCATATGGTGTACATCAATGAGCGGTATATCTAGAGCTAAAGCCAATGATTTTGCAAAAGATGTGCCTACTAATAGAGAACCCATTAATCCAGGTCCTCTAGTAAAGGCGATAGCACTTAAGTTAGATGTATCAATGCCTGCTTGCTTGATGGCTTGATCTATAACAGGAACAATGTTTTGTTGATGCGCTCTAGAGGCTAGCTCAGGTACGACACCACCATATTTTTGATGTATTTCTTGTGATGCTACAACATTAGATAATACTTTGTCGTTGCATAGTACAGAAGCAGATGTATCATCACATGAAGACTCAATACCTAGTATATATACATTTTGTGGACTCATTATGAGGAAAAGGGCATAGAAATTGTTAATATTGTTAGCAAAGTTAAAACAATAAAACGTATCAAAAAATTCGGGAAAATATTGAGAAGAATATTCTTTTCACTGCTGACACTATTTGTAGTATTAGTAATCTTATTTTCTATACCCGTAGTTCAGACTTTTTTGGCTAGCAAAACCACAGATTTTCTTAATAAACGATATGATGTAGACATAGAGATAGGAAAGATTGGTTTGACGTATAAAGGAGATGTAGATCTAAAAGAAATTTTAGTAAAAGACCATCACCAAGATACTTTATTATATGCTGGTAGTATCGCTACTTCTATCCTCAATCTCAGAGAAATTTCTAAAGGTCAACCTGAGTTGGGAGATGTAGCTATCAAGGATTTATCATTTTTAATGAAGACATATAAAGATGAGCAGAGTGATAATCTTATGACATTTATCAGAAAATTTAATGCCAAAAAGAAAAAATCAGACATAAAATTCTTATTAACCAGCGGTCAGGTAACTATTGATAAGGGTAATTTTAGCTATATAAATCAGAACATGAGTACTCCTAATGTGGTTATTATTACAGACATTATGTTAGAAGCAGAGCGTATTATGGTTGATGGAGAGGACTTTTATATAAATACAGATGCGCTATCATTTAATGACACCACAAGAGAGCTAGAGGTCACTAATCTAAAATCTTGTTTCTCTATAACACCTACAGAAATGCGTTTCTTAGAATTGGAGATAGAAACTCCAAGTTCTAATGTGCAAGGAGAAGTTGTATTTGATTATAAAAGAGGGGAGATGGTTGATTTTATAAACAAAGTACATATTACCGCAGATCTTAAAAAAGGAACGGTCTCCACTAATGATTTAATACATTTTTACAAAGAGTTTGGTCGTAACAAAGATTTGAAATTTAGAAATACTGTTGTATCAGGTACGCTTAATGATTTTAAAGTTTTTAATGCCAATATATACGGATTAGACAGATCAGTCATTAGAGGAGATATAAGAATACAAAATGCAGTCACTAATATCTCTAAGTTTAGATTAGAAGGCGATTTTACCAATCTTACTACTAATTATTACGATTTGATTAATTTATTACCTAGAGTTTTAGGAAAAACACTCCCTAAACAACTATATCAGTTCGGAAATGTAAAAGCAATTGGTAATGGAATTGTAACACTTAATACAGTAGATATTGATTTAGATTTATTTTCTCAGTTAGGAAGAGTGAAAGCCTTTGCTTTATTAGGAAAACTCAATGATGAAAAACAACCTACATATAATGGAAATATCATTTCTAATGATCTAAATATAGGTCAATTATTAGATAGAAAATCACTTGGAAAAGCTGCATTTAATATAGATGTAGACGGTAGTGGATTTACCCTCAAAGAATTAAATACAAAAATAGAAGGAACCATTAGTAAATTAGAATTTAATGGATATACCTATACAAATCTTACAGCTATCGGTAATCTAAAAGATCCAATTTTTAATGGGAGATTAATTTCTGATGATCCTAATATACAATTTGATTTTAATGGGATTGCAGATATATCAGAAGAGATTAACAACTATGATTTTACAGCAGCAGTAGATCATTTAGACTTAAAAAAAATAAACATATTTACCAGAGACAGTACCGCAGTCTTTAATGGAGATGTGTATATGAAAATGAAAGGAAAAGGTATAAATGATGCAGTAGGTACCATATCTTTTGCAAGAACACTATATAAGAATCAAGCGGCAAGCTACTATTTTGATGATTTTGAAATTACTTCTAGTTTTGATACCAATGATGTTAGAACAATTACTATGAATAGTCCCGATATTATCGAAGGTAATGTTAGAGGTATTTTTAAGTTCGAAAACGTATATGATTTGTTCCGTAACTCCATAGGTAGTTTATATACTAATTTTGAAGCAACAGAGATTACAGATAATAATTTTATGGAGTTTAATTTTAAGATCTATAACAAGATCGTGGATGTGTTTTTTCCCGAAATTGAATTTGCTCCTAATACATTTATTAAAGGAAGGGTAGAAAGTAATGATTCTGAATTCAAACTTACATTCAAGTCTCCAGAGATTAAAGCATTTGATAATATGATGCAGAAGGTGGACATACGAGTTGATAATAAGAATCCATTATTTAATACATACATTGCCATAGATAGTATAGATTCTAAGTATTACGATGTCTCAAAATTTAGTTTGATTAATGTAACACTAAAGGATACATTATTTATGAGAACTGAATTTAAAGGAGGTAGAAATAATGTAGACACCTATAATCTAGACTTGTATCATACTATTAATAAGGATAATAATTCTGTTTTAGGGTTCAAAAAATCTGATTTTACCTTTAAAGGGTATACCTGGAATATTAATCCTGATAAACATAAAGATAATAACAAAGTAGTTTTTGATAATGATTTTAAAAATATAGCGATACAATCTATTATTCTAAATCATAAAGATGAGGAAATCAGAGTTTCTGGAGCAGTAGAAGGAAAATATGATAAAAATATAAGGGCTGCTTTTAGGGATGTAGACCTTAATAAAATTACACCATCTATCGAAAACCTAAAGCTTTCAGGAGTAGTAGATGGAGATGTTACATTACTTCAGGATGATAAAATTTATTTTCCTAGCTCTACAGTGATAATTAATAATCTGGCGATCAACCAATCGAAGCTTGGCGAGTTACGCATAAATTTAGCAGGGAATGAATCTCTAACACAGTATAGGGTAAATACTAGATTAGTTAATAATGAAGATCTAAAAACATTATCAGCACTCGGATCTATTGATGTATCGGGAACTAACCCTAACATGGATATCGATGTAGAATTAGATCAATTAGCATTAGATGGTTTTACAGATCTAGGGGGGATTGTACTCTCAGATATCAGAGGATTTGTATCTGGACAATCAAAGATTACAGGCAGTTATAAGAATCCATCAATTGATGGTGTGTTAACTTTAGACAAAGCAGGAGTAAAAATACCATATCTTAATGTAGATCTAGATATTGAAGATCAATCTACAGTACTATTAAACAAACAACAATTTGATTTTGATAAAGTTAATATTACAGACACAAAATACAATACCAAAGGAGTTCTAGAAGGATATATAGCCCATCAACGTTTCTCTAATTGGGAATTAGGATTAGCATTGAAAGCAGACGAAAGATTATTAGTTTTAGATACAGAAGAAGATGAAGAATCACTATACTATGGTACAGGTTTTATTAGTGGTGATGCGACCATTTCTGGCCCAACAGATGAACTCATTATCGATGTAAATGCAACAACAGAAAAAGGAACAGTTTTTAAGATACCATTAAATGACTCAGAGTCTATAGGTGATAACTCATACATACATTTTTTAAGCCCCGAAGAAAAGAAAGCTAGATTAGAAGGGAAAGAAATTATTCTTGATGATCTCAAAGGACTTACACTAAATTTTGATCTAGATGTTGATAATAATGCAGAAGTAGAAGTTATCGTAGAAAAAAAATCAGGAAATGCATTACGAGGTAGAGGAGCAGGTATATTACGTATTGAGATTAATACCAATGGAAAATTTAATATGTGGGGTGACTTTACAGTATATGAAGGGATTTACAATTTTAGATACGGAGGATTAGTAGGAAAAGATTTTACAGTAAGATCAGGAGGAAGTATTAACTGGGATGGAAGCCCTACTAGAGCTGTATTGGATCTTAGTGCAGTATACAAAACTGAAGCTAATCCTGCAGCTTTATTAGAAAACACAACCATTAATCGTAAAATTCCTGTAGAGGTAGTGGTAGATCTTAATGGAGAACTCATCCAGCCCGATCTTAATTTTGATATAGAACTTCCTAACCTTAGTTCTGTAGCCAAAAGTGAATTAGAATACCAATTAGAAGATCAAACAACAAAAGAGCTCCAGGCATTATCTCTAGTGACTCAAGGACAATTTTATAGTGGTAGCTTAGATCCAACATTTATAACAGGTAATTTGGTAGAACGTGCTGCTGGTTTAGTGAATGGAATTTTCTCAGGTGAAGATGATAAATTTAAGGTAGGATTAAATTATGTCCAAGGAAATAGAAATGTAGATCAGCAAGCTTCAGATCAGTTTGGGGTTACAGTTTCTACACAAATTAATAATCGAATTTTAATTAATGGTAGAGTAGGAGTTCCTATCGGAGGAGTAAGTGAATCAATAGTTACAGGAGATGTAGAGATAGAATACTTATTTAATGACGAAGGAACATTAAAAGGAAAGATTTTTAATAGACAGAATGAAATCCAATATATTGGAGAAGCGCAAGGATATAAGCAAGGTGTAGGACTTTCATACTCGGTAGATTTTAATAATTTTAACGAATTGTGGAAGAAAATATTTAAGAATAAAAAAGAAGTGGATTCTATTCCATTAAAAAGAGTAGATTCTACAAAAATAAACTCCCCCGGATTCATTAATTTTACAGAAAAGAATAAATAAGTACTACATAGAATTAGATATTTTAGTTTTTACACAAAATTCAAAATGGCTAGACAGATTAAAACTATTGGAGTAATGACGTCTGGAGGGGATTCTCCAGGAATGAATGCTGCTATACGAGCAGTTGCAAGAGCATGCTCTTATTATAATGTAAAATGCATAGGTTTTTACAGAGGATATCAAGGAATGATAGATAATGATTATTGCGAGATGACTGCTAGGAGTGTTCGCAATATTATCAGTGCTGGAGGTACGATTCTAAAATCTGCTCGTTCCAAAGAGTTTAGGACCCCTGAAGGAAGAAAAAAAGCAGCTGATAACCTAAAAGCCATAGGAGTAGATGCTATGGTGCTCATCGGAGGAGATGGCACATTTAGAGGAGGACAAGTTTTTAGCCAGGAATATGATATTCCGGTTATAGGAGTACCAGGAACTATTGATAATGATATTGCTGGAACTAATTATACGATTGGCTATGATACAGCTTTGAATACTGTAGTAGAGGCAATCGATAAAATTAGAGATACCGCAAGCTCACACGATCGACTATTTTTTGTAGAAGTAATGGGAAGAGATGCAGGATTTATTGCATTGAATAGTGGTGTAGGAGCTGGAGCAGAAGAGATATTGATACCAGAAGAAGATCTAGGATTAGATAGATTATTAGAATCCTTAAAAAGAAGTAAAAGATCTGGAAAATCTTCGAGTATTGTAGTGGTTAGCGAAGGAGATAAAATTGGAAAAAATGTATATCAATTAGCAGATTATGTAACTGATAATCTACCTGATTATGATGTAAGAGTGACGGTGTTGGGGCATATGCAGCGAGGAGGATCACCCACCTGTTTTGATAGGACATTAGCCAGCAGACTTTGCGTAAAAGCTGTAGAGCTATTATTAGACGGAGAAGCTGATATTATGGTAGGCTTATTGAATAATAAGATAGTAGCAACTAATTTTGAAAAAGGTTTAGAAGGAGATCATAGTATTAATAAAGAATTACTTCGTATATCCGATATACTATCAGTTTAAGAAATAAGAATAAAATAGATATACACACACAAGTACGGTTATATTAGTGTTGTGCGTCATTCCAAAAATATGTTGATTAAAAAATATACTTCTGACTGGATTACAAATTTTGCGTATTTAAAAAGCGAAATTGAAAAAGGTTTAAATGGACTTGAATATGGAATTGAACATGTGGGCAGTACATCAGTTCCAGAGTTAGATTCGAAAGAGATAATTGACATTGATATCATTTATGGACAAGAATCAGAATTTGAAAAAATAAAAGCTGGACTAAATAAAATTGGGTATTACCATAACGGAAATCAAGGAATTGAACATCGTGAAGTTTTTAAACGGACAGGACAACTGACAAACGAAGTTTTAGATAAAATAGTACATCATCTTTATGCTTGCCCAATTGACAGCAAAGCGTTGGAAAGACATATCCTATCTCGAAATTTTTTAAGAAAAAATGATTGGGCTCGATTAAAATATCAGAAAATGAAATATGATTTGGCAGAAAAGGCAAATCAGGACAAAAAACTATACGCAGAATTGAAAGAATTGCGCGTTAATGATTTTATTGACTCAATAATAGAAAAGGAAAAAACGACCGCACAACAAGATATATGTGATCATAGCAGCTAAGTGATCAATCGAATGGTTATTGTATTTTTGGTAAGACGCAATGCTTGCAAAAAGAAAAAGTTAGCAACCAATGCGCAGATAATGTCGATGGCGTGGTAACATTTTGCCCTGCTAAGACACATATATTAAACGTTACAGCCAATACCCGAAACACTTTACAAACTTTATAAGTAGTCAAAACATTAAATGAGAAAAAAAATAAAAATTAATGCCAAAAGAACAAATAAAACAAGTTCGAAACTATTACATAATAGCACTTCTTTTAAATCTAACACCATTTATTGTAGCGATTTCTTCAGAAAAGATTAACGGTGAATACCGAAAAGCTTTAATCATTTTAGGGATTTGGCTACTAATCGTTACTGTAGTTTACTCATTCTATTTTCTTATACCTAAATTCAATAAAAATTGGCATAAAATTATTGGTCTTGTATTTCCAACAGTCCTATTGAGTCTGTTAATGTTTTTGTTTCCTAAATTAAAAGGGATAGCATTAATACTAATTATAATTAACATAATCCTCAATGGAATTTTCATATTACATTTTAACAAGACGCTAGCAAAAATAAGTCCTATAATAAAAATGCTACGCTCTAAATTAATACTCCCTATTAAATTAATTCTACCTACAATTTTTATTTATTTTATATGCTTTTTTTATTCAACCTCTGCTAATAACTCAAAATGTTCCAGAAGATGGATTAATTTATAGATCATTAAATGTCATAGCACCATTAATATTATTTGCTATATATGCCTACAATAACCGAAATAATCCGTTAATTTTTCAATCTACTAAAATACCTCGAAAGATTCTATGGGTATTACCCTTTTTAGCAATTTTCGTTGCTTTTATAATATCTCTCCCTCCTTTTCCCAGATTTGAATTAAATTCTTTTTTGTATTCATTGGGAATATGTTTTGCTATAGGAATTAATGAAGAAATTATATTTCGAGGATTTTTTTTTCGCATATTTCAAAAAACAAAATTTCCAATATATTTATTAATAAGTGCAACTCTATTTGGCTTAATACACATTGAACAAGGACTAATTGGTGTAATATCAGCTACTATTGGTGGACTTATATTTGGGTTGGTTAGAATATCTGGATTTCCCTTATTTTTATTAATTATTTGTCATGCAATAGTTGACTTTCCTGGGAAATGGTTACAATATGGAGATACCTCTGAAGTGATTATTAAAAAGGGAACATTGTTGAGCGCATACCCTATTACTTTTGCCTCTATTGTATTTTTGATTACTATTATTTATATACTCATTCCTAAACATTGGACTAATAAATTAGATATAGTTGTTACAAATAATAATATAAAAAAGCTTTAAAGCTTGAAGATAAAATTGTATTTTTTGGATGTAATACGATTGACTAAAAATGATTATTAAAAAACTAAAAGGTATGCCTTTATTGAAACATATCCTTATAATAATTTACGGCAACCAAAGTAAACATTTGCCAATCGAGTAGACAGCTCTCCCCATAAATGAGGAGAGTGCGCCTCTCACACCACCAAGCGTACGGTTCGCGTAATTGGCGGTTCGTTAATGATGCTTATTTTATGGTAGTATTCCTCTAAACTGATGTAGCCTTTCTGTTTTAATCGAAAAGTTATTGTCTATTTGGTTTGTCACCAAAGATTTAAATTTAGTATTTTAGAAAATATAAAAACAAAACATAAACTTTGGTTAAGTGCTAACTCGAAAACCAGTGATTTCTTGCTCCCGCACTACGCATAGCTAAACGTTAGGCACAAGCAAAATGACTGAACAGGAATACAAAAAGAAATTATTAGAATCATTGGATAGAGAAAAAACTTCAATCCTATCGAATATTAATTCATTTCTTCAAAAAATTCCGCCAGAAGCTGTGAGAGTAAATATTATCATTTCTTCAAGCCAAGATGGTGAAGGAGATTTTTGCATACACGGAGGATTAAATGGCCCAGATTTATATGTATTAAATAAGAAAGTTGAGGACTGGACAAATATTCTTGATATAAAACACGGAGTTAACGGTTTTGAACCAGATTTTCCAATGGTCGATCCTTTCTCTATCGATTTTTATGTTAACGACGTAGTTGAAAAAGTGTTCGTAAAGTGGTTTGATGATAATTACATTGAAATTGATGATTCAGAAGTAAATGTGGGAATATCAATTTACTCAGACCATATTTAAATCAGAAAGAGAATAATGAGAGATGAAAATCAAATTATTATGCCTTAGAAAACACGACAACTATGGAACAAAAAAAAGAATAATAATCTAAAATAAGCTCTATGGCAAGAATGAATCCATACCTTTATTTTAATGGTAATTGTGAAGAAGCCTTCAATTTTTATGAAGGAGTTTTTGGAAAAAAGATCTCATACATTGGACGCTATAAAGATGTTCCAAAACAAAATAGACACATTTTCCAAGAAACTGACGAAAATAAAATAATGCACGTTACTTTAGATATTAGTGAAGAAACAAGTTTGAATGGAGCTGACTATACTGAAGGATATGAAGAATCAAAGGGATATAGCAACTTTGGTCTAATAATTCATACAGATGGTAAAGATGAAGCTGACAGGTTATATAACGAACTTTCCAAAGGTGGACAAAAAACATTGCCTATGCACGTTACATTCTGGGAATCTTATTATGGTAATTGCATTGACAAATTTGGCATTATGTGGAAGGTTACTACGTAATTAAAAGAATAAAGCAATTCATCGGACTGACAAAAAACGAACGCACAACACTAGTAGCTGTTGCACAACTCCTATTTCTGATAAAAAATGACCCATTTTAAGGCTTTTTAAGGAGTGCTCCCTTGAAATCTATGTGTATCAGTATGATTTTATACGGGCTTATATCAATTTATTTTAAGTCCTAGCAAGCCAATAATCGAGTTAAAAGAATGTCCCACCATTGCTGCTCCACTTTTGCCAAAGTTGGTGATGTATTTTAGTAGTTTCTTTAGATTATAAGCCGTAGCTGACATATGCAGACACTTATTTGACTTCGGTTACTGCCTTGGATAAATTTCATCCCATGAAATTACGGAATCAATAGTATGTTTACAAAAAAGTTTTTAGACAAACTGACGTTACCAACTATTCCCCCTTATCAGAACTCGATTAATTCCTCGAGTTAACAAAGCGAAAAATTAATCTAAATGTTGGTGGAAATTGATAAATTTGACAAAAACATAATCACCTGAATATCAATAACAAAATTTAGCGTTAGTCGAGATTAAGCTAATGAAAGAATTTATAGAACATTTTAAACGCCTAACACAGGTTTCCGAAAAACTTGAAAAGGAATTATTATCAAGAGTAGTTTCAATTGTGGTTGATAAAGGAGAATTCTTACACAAAGCAGATTCTATTTGTAAAAAAACATATTGGATAAAAACTGGATTACTAAGGACTTATTATTTGAAGGGTGGAAACGAAATTACGGATGTATTCGCTTCTGAAGGTGAATGGATAACATCTACGCAGAGTTTTATGAAAAATGAACCTGATCAATACTACCTTCAAGCAATCGAAAAATCTAAAGCTTATGCGTTATCTATTGATGATTTAATGTTCCTCTTTGAAAATTTTCACGAAATGGAAAAATTTGGTAGAATTTCTATGTCTATTTATTATATCCAATTGTCTGAAAAACTAGAATCTTATCAATTCACTACAGCTAAAGATAAATACGCTCATTTCTGCAAAGTTTATAATTCTATTTTACATAGATTACCATTAGGGATGGTCGCTTCCTACATTGGAATAACTCAAGAAACCTTGAGTAGAGTCCGAAAAGAACTTTAATTTTTTGATCTATATCAAAGGATTTCAGTTAGAGAACCCCGATTTTTGAAAAAATGAAAGAAATATGAATAGTAAGACAAATGGATTAATCGGAATCACTGCTGTTATAGTAAGTATATTGACAATTATTATAATGGCAGAATTAAGAACAGATGACTACAATCATTTTCATAAAGCTGTAAGTGAGTTAGGTTCAATAGATGCTCCAAATAAGTGGATGTTCAATATTCTTGGCTACATAATCCCTGGAGTCTTAATTTCAATTTTCAGTTTAAATCTTCTGAAAGAATTCCGTTTATATTCCGTAAAGCCATATCCTTTTTATTTTCTTGTTCTTTCTGGGGTATTTATGTCTCTTGCTGGTTTTTTTCCTGCCAATATGGAAAATAGACAATCGATAAGCACTATAGTACATTCCGTTGGATCGATTGGTGGTGGTGTTTTCTGGTTATTTTGTGCTTTAACGTTATGGTGGCAACTGAAAAAAAATAAAGCTTGGAAAAAAATAGCTATTTCAACTTTCTTAATTCCCTTTATAATGGTATTTGGAATGAGCTTTGTTTCGAAAAACATGCCTGGTATATTACAAAGAATTGGTTTCGGAGCTAATTATTTATTTATTTTTATTTTAGCTGTTAAACTAATAGCTGTAAGAAATAAAAATTACTCACCACAAAGATTTGTATAATGCAATATGTGCCCTAAGGGATACAAGAGTACCATACAAGAGCCGCTAGCAGTAATATGAAGAAACTTTTTGCAATCATAATAATTGGATTTTTATTCGGCTGTGAATCAGAAAAAGAAACCTGCAAAAGAGGGCTGCCTGAAAAGCACTACGATTTTCTGACTGACATAAAAAGACAAGCAAACTTTAATTACTTGGAAGCAATTGTAGACTTCAGACAGTATGGAGCTTATTCAAAAAATCATTGGCTTAGACAACCAGAAAATTTAAAAAAAGTTTATGCTTCATTAAAACAAATCGGACTTAAAAGGTTCATTTCTAGAGAAGAATTTAATAAACCATTATTTACTGACCATTGGACTGAAACAGCTTGGGCAAATACGTCTCTAAATCAAATCACAAATACCCTTATAAAATCCTATTCAGATACTACTGGAATTGACAAATACTACGTAAAGTTTTGGAATCGCAGAAAAGCAGACAATAACGAATCCATAGTTTTACAGATATTTACTGATATCAAAAACACCTATGAACCTTATACAAATTCTGAAAAATTGAATTGGAATTCAGACTCTACTATTAAGGGACTTCTTGAATTTGAAATAGTTCTTAAAGAAAGTGATTCCTTAACATCAAAAAAGAAACTGATTGATTATCACGAATATTTAAAAAGTATCGGTTTACATTCTTCCGCAAATAATTTAATCCGCTATCAAAACGAATTAGTAATTAGAAAATTTGAAAGACAAGATGACGATTTCGTAGAATTGATAAACCTAATTGAAACTGACTCTGTAAATTGTGAAAAATATTGGAATTGGAGACAAAATGCAGAATGGTTTACTGAGATGTATGATTATGAACCTTAAAAAAATAACGAAATGCCAACAATGGCTATAACGAATACGGGTTTTGGTACTTAATCCGAAAAGTTTAGTGCTTTCAAACTAAGTCCGCCAAATCTTTTGATTTACAACTGTGATTTTTATTTTATATTTTGGAAGTTGTAGTCCTTCGGTAGATGTTAAAAAATAAAAACAAAATATAACTTTGGCTAAGTGTTAGTTCGAAATCCAGTTATTTTCTGTTCCCACACTACGCATAGCTAAACGCTAACATTAATTAAAAAAATGAAATTAGTCATACTAATCTTTTTAACATTCATTGTACTTATTTCTTGTAAAGAGACTAGAAAAGAAAGTTTCACTATCGAAAAAGAAATCGTCGATTCAGAAAATAATGTAGAAAAGATAAATTCTTATTGTTTTTATAAACTAGATGATAAATATTCAACAGAAAAGGATAGCCTTATAATTGTTAATTGGTTAAAAAAAAAGTCTCACATAATCTTAAAAAAGGATTCTATACAAAATATCTTTTACAGGAATGGAGGTGGCCCAAATGGTGCTGAATGGAATCCCGCTACTGATTTATTTATTGCCGTTTTAACCACCCAAAATGTGCCTGCGAATACTCCTGAAATATATCTCAATGGGAAATTGCACAAAAATAAATTTTATACACACAGTCCTAATTTAAGCTGGTATAAAGTAAAATACAATGTTTGGAAGCGGCAGGCTAAGGATATTGATTCTATCGATATGCAAAAAATGTTTTCGACAAATTTTTTAAATAGTATTAAAAATGGAGAATTTGAACCAATGGCACCTTTAGAGAATGGAGAAATATTAAGGTTTGATATTTCATATGAAAAGAGTAGAATAACAAAATTTTTCCATGCCGCATATGGCGAATAAAACAAATGCTAATAATATGTAAGAGAACATAGGGTTTTATACGTGACCGAAAGTTCTACGATTATTTACAAAATCGAAAATTATAAGATTTGACGTTTACTAGACAAAAGATAAAAGCAAAATATTTATATTTAGCTAAGTAATAAACCGAAACGATAGTGCTTATCAACTGCCCTACGATTTCTTATACTTAGCGTTGTGGGTAATTCCCCACATAAAGAAAATCTATTAATTTCTTTTGCTAACGTCAACAAAAAAAGAATGAAAATTGAGTGATTTT
>CANLRN010000007.1 GCA_947493495.1 uncultured Aquimarina sp. | reverse complement strand
GCTCCGTTTATTTCATTTTTAACGATAAAATTTCAATAGGACAATTTGAAACGTAGAAGCTGCTTACCAGTTAGAAATTTTATGTTACAGTGAAACAATGTCTATGAATGCGGGTTTAATTATAAAATCTTAGATTAAAGTTCATTCTACTGCTATACAGGATTCACTACATCCCTAGATCTCTTTCGATTTCTTCCATCTCTATAAGGTCTAATGCTTCTATCAGAGTGGGTACTATTGTGATTTCTTCTGGAGCTTCATCATATGATACTCGATCAGTAACGATAACAAACGATCGTTTTGCTGCCTTATGAGTACTCGAAATTCTAAGGAATTCGTTTATATCGTTTACTGTAATATTTTTTAATGAAAATAGATTAGCGATAATATTATCATTTTTCATAGATTCATATCTATCTTCAATTCCCTTTACAAAATCTATAATAGTAGTTTTTTCTTGAGTAATAATGGTCGTAGAGCCTTCTTTATTAAATATCATGGTACATAACTTATTGTTTTATTTTAGAAGCTAAGAGATAAATTACTGCCATTCTCACTGCTACTCCATTTTGTACCTGATCCAAAATAATGGCCTGTTTAGAATCAGCAACATCACTCGTGATTTCTACACCACGATTGATGGGTCCTGGATGCATAATTATAATTTCTTTAGAAAGAGTATCTAGTATCTGTTTATTTACGCCAAACTGCTGCGTATATTCTCTTGTGGATGGATAATAACTGATTTCCATTCGTTCATTCTGTATGCGCAGCATATTTGCTACATCACACCATTCTAATGCTTTGATTAGATTTGTTTCTACAGTTACACCTAAGCTCTCGATATACTTAGGCAATAGTGTTTTAGGACCACACACTTTGACTTCTGCTCCTTGAAGCTTTAAGGCAAAAATATTAGATAACGCAACTCTAGAGTGTAAAATATCTCCAACGATTACCACTTTTTTTCCTGCAACTGATCCCAATTTTTCACGTATAGAATAAGAGTCCAATAATGCCTGCGTAGGATGCTCATGGGGGCCATCTCCTGCATTGATAATATGTGCATTTACATGTTTAGATAAAAACACACTTGCTCCAGGGTTAGGATGTCTCATCACGACCATATCTACTTTCATCGAAAGGATATTATTTACTGTGTCTATAAGCGTTTCTCCTTTTTTTACAGAAGATGAAGCAGCAGAAAAATTAATTACATCTGCAGAGAGTCGTTTTTCTGCAAGCTCAAATGATAATCTAGTTCTGGTACTATTTTCAAAAAAAAGATTAGCAATTGTAATATCTCTGAGTGATGGAACTTTTTTTATGGGTCGATTGATTATTTCTTTAAAATGATCTGCCGTTTCAAAGATGAGATTGATATCATCTTCGGTAATATATTTTATCCCCAGTAAGTGATTTACACTTAATTCACTCATTGTATATGTACTTTGTTGTTCTTAATTATGATTCTTAGTTTTATACCTCAGTATATAAGCAACTATTGCTTACATCAAAATTATTAATCAGCTATTAGATATACGGCATCTTCTCCTTCATTTTCTGTCCAATGCACTTTCACTTTTTCCATATTTATTGCATCTACCTGTCTACCTCTATAATTAGGTTGTATCGGTAAATGTCTACTAAAACGTCTATCTATAAGTGTAAGTAACTCTATTGATGATGGTCTACCAAACGATTGAATTGCGGTCAAAGCTGATCTTATACTCCTCCCTGTATACAACACATCATCGATAAACACTACTCGCTTATCTTCTACTACAAAATCTATGGCGGTAGTATTGGCTTCTAATGGTTTTTCTCCTCTTCTAAAATCGTCTCGATAAAATGTAATATCTAAGTATCCTAATCTGATATCAGATACTTTGTATTCTTGTTCTAATATATTTTTCATTCTATCTGCCAAAAAAATACCTCTAGGTTGAACACCTATAAGCACAGTATCTTTGAAATGGGTGTGATTTTCTATTAATTGACAAGCCAAACGGTGCAGGATAATATTCACCTCTTTTGCACTAAGTAGTAGTTTTTGACTCATAAGCTCCAAATGGATATCTGGAGTACAAAAGTAATCAAAATTTAGAACTAATCAATCTTCCCATATCAAAAAACAAAAGGAACTATTCTTTGATACTACCCATTAATAGTATTGTCTATTAATATACCTATTCCTTTAGCTCTATCCATGGACCACCAACTGGCGGAGGTCCTATAGGAGCAGAATCTGGTGAAGGGTAAAAATTTCTATATGGATCTTTGTAATCATAAATTTCTCCAGACTTTTTACTTATTTTATATGTACTAGGAAATTCATCACCTATTTGCATTTCGTAATACGCTTCTCGTTCTCTAATATTTATATATTGTTGGATGGCTTGATCTTTATGATATTTCGGGTCATTTCTATTATTTAGCTCAAAAATCAAATCAATAGTTTTTTGTTTTTGCTCAGTTGTCTGGTATAAATATGCTTTATTAAACCCTATAGCTAGTCCTTCATTTTCATTATTATACATAACTTCACCTCCTGAACCAGAAACTTTGTCTAAAGACACATATACTGTTTTTTTTAAAAAGTATTGAGAACCGATAGGAAAATATCTTATGGGTGAACGTTCGTTAAATTCTACCTTAACCTGAATATCATTATACCAAACAGAAATAGTTATTTTATCATCATTAATAATTGATTCTGGATGGATACTTACATCTTTTAAAGCTACATTAACAATTACTCTTTTGCCTAATTTAATTGTTTGATTTACAACTTCTCTTAATTCTTCCAATTCTTGTTCATTATGCATAATCTGACTATTTAATGAATACGCAAATAAGTAGTTTATGATTAATACGATTTACGGATGAGAATTTCGTAAAAATAATGGCAAGGATTTTTCGCTAGATTGATGAATCAAATTAAAGAATAGCCATAGCTATTGTTTCATTTTATGAAGAAAATATAGTAGAAAAAGAATGTCATTAGATGCGAAATTTTTATTCGTAAATCGTATAATATATAGAAATCTCATTTGATCATAATTTTACACCTTCTTTTCAGTATATAAAATTTATAACAAAAAAACCGCTCAATTGAGCGGTTTTTTAAATATGTCGAAATTGAGAAATATTAGTTACTCTCCTTTTTCCATTTTAGCTTTAAGATCTGCTAATGCATCAATATCTCCTAGAGTTGTTTTCTCAGAATTATTTGAGGCAGCTTTTTTAGCAGCTTGTTTTACTATTTTAGCTTCTTCGGCTTTAAACAGAGCCGTATGAGAAGCTACCACTCTCTTAAATTCTTTATTGAACTCAATGATTTGGAATTCTGCTTCTTCACCTTTGGCTATTTTCTTACCGTCTTCTTTTTCTAAGTGACGAGAAGGTACAAAAGCAACAATATCCTCATTAAAATCAATAGTCGCTCCTTTATCTACTATTTCAGTAAGTGCAGCAGTATGTTTAGTACCTACAGCAAACTCTGTTTCATATTTATCCCAAGGGTTATCTTCTGTTTGCTTATGACCAAGGCTTAATTTACGGCCTTCTACATCTAGCTCAAGAACAATAACATCTAGGTTATCACTAACATTAGTGAAATCAGAAGGATGCTTCACCTTTTTAGTCCACGAAAGATCTGAGATATAAATCAATCCGTCGATACCTTCTTCTAATTCTACGAATACTCCAAAATTAGTAAAGTTACGAACGATACCTGTATGTCTAGATCCAACTGGATACTTCGTAGTAATATCTGTCCAAGGGTCTGGAGTTAATTGCTTCACACCAAGAGACATTTTACGTTCTTCTCTATCAAGTGTAAGAACTATTGCCTCTACCTCGTCTCCAACTTTTACAAAGTCCTGAGCAGATCTCAGGTGCGTAGACCAAGACATTTCTGATACATGAATTAATCCTTCTACACCTTCTTCTACTTCGATAAATGCACCGTAATCAGCGATTACTACAACTTTACCTTTTACTTTATCACCAACCTTAAGCTCACTATTTAGTGCTTCCCAAGGATGTGCTTTTAATTGCTTAAGACCTAATTGAATACGAGTCTTAGCCTCATCAAAGTCTAAGATCACTACATTCAGCTTTTGATCTAGTTCTACAATCTCATTTGGATGATTGATTCTAGACCAAGAAAGATCTGTAATATGAACAAGTCCATCAACTCCTCCAAGATCAACAAATACACCATAAGAAGTAACATTCTTAACAGTACCTTCTAATACTTGACCTTTTTCTAATTGACCAATAATTTCTTTTTTCTGTTCTTCGATGTCTGCTTCGATCAATGCTTTATGAGAAACTACAACGTTTTTGAATTCGTGATTGATTTTCACCACTTTGAATTCCATTGTTTTTCCAACATATGCATCGTAATCTCGAATTGGTTTTACATCAATCTGAGAACCTGGCAAGAAGGCTTCTATACCAAATACATCAACGATCATCCCACCTTTAGTTCTACATTTTACAAAACCATTAACGATTTCACCAGTATCGTGAGCATTATTTACTCTATCCCAAGCCATAATTACACGAGCCTTACGGTGAGATAGTATCAATTGACCTGTTGCGTCTTCACGCACATCAATTAAAACTTCTACCTTATCACCTACTTTAAGGTCTGGGTTGTAACGAAATTCATTTAATGAGATAACACCTTCACTTTTTGCATTGATATCAATGATAGCATCGCGATCAGTAATATTGATTACTGTTCCTTTTACTACCTCATCATTTAGGGTGTCTACAAAATTTTCTGCTACTAGCTTTTCAAACTCTTCTAGTTTAGAATCCGATATTGGATCTATACCTTCTTCGTAATTGTGCCAGTTAAAATCTTTTAAAAATTGTTCAGGGTTTTCTTGTTGCGGAGCTACTGTAGCTGCTTCTTGTGGAGCCTCTACTTCCTGAACGTCTGTGTTTTTTGTTTCTTCAGACATTGAAGATAAAATTTGTATTCTGTATCTATTTGAGAATCAAAACGAAAACTAACACAGAAGCGTTAAATTAAATTTTATAACCCCTTTTACATTCTCTTATTCGTTCAAAAGGGCTGCAAAAATACAATTTAATTTATTAGAAAACAATAATTTAAACACAGAGTACGCTCCTATTTTGCCTGAATCAATATTTTACAATCTCAAACTCACTTCTACGGTTGGTTTGGTGTTGTTCTTCCGAACAAGATCCATCATCAATACATTGTATGAGCGGTTTAAATTCTCCAAAACCTATGAACTTCATTCTTCTGGCATTTACATATCCAACAAGTGCTAAATAATTACGTGTGGATTCTGCTCTTTTCTCAGATAGAATTTGATTATATGACTCCGTACCTCTGCTATCTGTATGCGAGCTAATCGTTATATACACAGTTTTATACTTTTCTAGTTTTAGCGCAAGTTCATCCAAAACTTTTTTAGAATCTTCCCGGATATTCCATTTATTATAATCAAAATAGATAGGTGGTAGCTCGAAATATAACTTTCCATTTTTTTCGATTACTGCTGGGCCTTCTGTATCTGACAAGAGTGTTTTTTTAATATCTTCCTTGGATGGTGGTTTTACTCCATCACTATTCATAGAAATAGAATCTGCAGGAGCGTTTATGTCAGTATTTTGTTTTGTGTCTGGCGTATTTGCTAGTGGACTATTCGTTCCTGTTTTGTTATCTTCAGTTGGACTATTAACTATTTCTTCTTTCTTTTTAGTAAGGTAAATGACATATTTTTCATTTGTCTTTTCTTTAACCAAAATTGGTTTTATAATAGATTCATAGCCATTAGCAGAGGCTTCAAAACTATATTTTCCAGCCAATATACTTAGTTCGAAAGTAGCAGTAACCCCTTGATACATTTGATTTTTATCTTTATCAAACAATACCACATTGGCATTAGGGATATGGTCTTCTGTAGAGAAATCTTTAACTTCGAATAGTGCTATGTATTCTTTTGGGAATATCTCTCCTATTTGAGAAAAAGAATAGATATCATCATCTGCTTTGTTTTTTCTGTTGGAAGCAAAAAAGCCATCTGTTTTATTATAATAATGTATAGAAAAATCATCGTATCCAGAATTTATAGGAGCTCCTAAGTTTATAGGTTTGGATAAACTTCCGTTTTTATTTTCTGAAACAAAAATATCCATCATCCCCATACCCAAGTGGCCATTAGATGAAAAAAATAAATGTCCCGCATCAGTTATAAAAGGGAACTGTTCTCTATTTTCGGTATTAATTACTGGCCCCAGATTAATAAGGTCTCCATATGTTCCATCAGACGCTATAGCAATGCTATAAATATCAAAATCACCATGGCCTCCCGGTTTATTCGATGCAATATATAATGTTGTATTATCTGCACTCAGAGTAGGATGTTCTATAGAATATGAGATGTTATTGAATGGTAATTTCTCTGGTGTTTGCCACTGACCGTCTTGTTGTATTGATTTGTAAAGATGGATAGCATTGTTTTGTATACTATCAAATTTCTTTTTTCCTTTTTCAGAATTACTTTTTGAAAAATAAATTGTATTCCCATCTGATGAGAAACAAAAATTACCTTCATGAAGTTTTGAATTAATTTCTTTAGAAATATCTTCAATTTCACCTTGAGATTTGTTGTTTTCATCAACAGTTACTTTGTAAATATCTAAAAATGGTCTGTGAGTCCATTTATAGTTTTTATCCAATAAACCATTGATTGTATTTATACTTCTATCAGATGTATAATAGATAATACTATCTCGTTTTATAGCACCAAATTCTGATGCATCTGAGTTAAATTCTAAAAAATCAATGGTATAGTCATCATCTTTTAGTTTAAAAGCTTCTATCTCTTCAATAGCATCACTCTTATTAATTTCTATTGCATCTTTATTTTTTTTATATAGTGCTAGATAACTCACTGCACTTTCATACTTCCCTAAAGAAGAAAGTGTCTGATACATCATAAAATTAAATGCATTATCGTATGTTTTATCCTTTTCATAATACTTCCCTAATGTTAATATGGATAAATATCTATATGCTTTCTTAAACTGAAATGTATTATAATAAGATGTGGAGATGTTTTTTAAAACATGCTTAGAATACCCTTCGTTATTCAGGTCTTCTTCATAGAACAATGCAGCATTGATGTAATCGCCTTTTTCGAAAAAACGATCAGCTCTACTCTTTCTCTGAGCATTAATAGTGATAGTGTTTACTATCAACACAAGTAATATGATTAGTCGTATAGTTTTCATAATTAGAAAAATCTTGGAGAAGTATAGGTCTTACTCAAGTTAAGAAAATCAAAGCTGTACAAAAGGATAACCTCGTGACTTCCGTTATTATATCCACTCAATTCGCTTGTACTAAAATCATATGAGTATCCTATTTTAAGGTTTTGGTTAATATTAAAGCCTGCAAGTGCAATGAACGCATCTTCATATCTATAGGACATTCCTAATTCGAATTTATCGTAAATCAATGAATTTAAAGAGATATCAAATGACATTGGAGCATCCAACACCTGTTTTATCACAAGAGATGGTTTCAATTTTACAGCGTCTACAAGATCAAAAATATAACCAGAGACTGCATATAAATGTGTTTTTGATTGCGACACTCCAAACTCTCCTAAACTAACATCATTAGGCAACAAATTTGGAGAAGATATTCCTGCGTAAAAATTATTAGAAAATAGAAATAATCCGGCTCCTAATCCTAATTGTAGCTCAGAATTGTTAGCGCTAAAGGCAGGATCATCTGCTACATCAGATCCTAAAGCATTAAATGTAAAGCTATTCACTCCAGCTTTTAAACCATAAGAAAGCTTAAAACGATCAGAGACTCTAGTGATATAAGCAAAATCTATATTAAAAAAATTGTTATTAACGCTAATAGCATCTCCTATTCTATCGTTTATATAATTAACGCTTAGTTCTATTTTTTCGCTTAGTGGGATATTTCCAAAAACATTTGCTGTTTGTGGAGCTCCTGCAATACCTGTCCATTGTCTTCTGTACAATAATCCCGAAGATACCAAACTAGGTTGATTGGTAACATATGCCGGATTTACGGTACTCATATTATACATATATTGTGAATATTGTGGTTCCTGCTGCGCACGTATTACTGAGCAGAAAACAAGTAGTATACTAAAAATAAATATTGATCTCATTATTATCTGCTTAGGTAAAAACTCCCTTGAATTGGAAGGTTGTTTTCAAAGTTAGGTGTAAAAATATAGAAGTATGTTCCCGATGGTAAGTCGTCTCCTAATCGAATAGAAGTATTACTTTCTCCATTAAATTCTTGTGTATTGACGTTTCCTTGATACACTTTATTTCCATATCTATTAAAAATATCGATTGTAAAATCAGGGAATGCTTCAGGAATATTATATACGCCTTCTATCAAAAGGTCAAATGTATCATTCTGATTATTACCATCTGGTGATACCCCATCTTGGAAATCTAGAGTACAGATACTCCCATCTGTAAACCTCTCCCCTATATTTAGAATATTCATCGTCACAGCTACTCGTTCGGATTCACAATTATTAGCATCTACGGTAGCTATATAATATATTTGATTATCAAAGAGTATTGGATTGTCTATAATAGGCATATCACTTTCTAATGTTGGATACCAATTAAAATTCAATACATCTACTTCTATAGCATCCAGACGTGTAGCATCCAAAATACAAAACTCTTGATCAGGAACATCTGGTTCTGGTAAATCAACTATCTGTATGGATACAATCAATGAAGACTCATCACAGGGAGCTGCATTAGGAATGGTATATCTAAAATCAAAAGTTCCATTCGTTAAGGTTTCGAATGCCACCATTCCATCAGCAGATAGTGCGCCTGTAGCGTCTGTATCTTCGAACTGCCCATTTCTAGGAGTATCGTTATCCAATATCGAAAATAGATTTACGCTACCATCAATTTTACAAAAAGTATCAAACCTATCATTCCCTATTTCTACAGGTTCTACTATGGCGATACTTACAGTAGCTTGATCTTGCGAGGTACATCCTGTATTGCCTGCTACAGTATAGACATAATCTCCTGGTCCTAAAATTGGTAACATTGCATCATTAGTATCAAAAACACCTAAATGATCTGGTGAACTGTACCCAAAAGGTCCTGTCCAGATTCCTGTGGTATCAGGATCACCTTCTAATAGGTCAAATAAAGTAATGGTAAGACTATCAGAACATAAAGTGGTACTCGTTCCAGATCCTGCATTAGCTTCTTTAAAAATAGAAAACGAAAGCTCTGCTGCTGCTTCACATCCATCACTTGTTGTTGTTGTATATGTAAATGTAAAAAGCTGTGTGTTTGTAATCGGTGGAAAATCAAATGTATTGTTTATTACATCTCCATCACTATCTGTCCAGACTCCAGTAGTAGCTATTGTATTTCCATTAGTTTGCAACTGACTTCTTAGGTCTATAGAACCAACCGTCTCACAAAAAGTCAATCCACTCGTATCTTCTCCAGCATAATCAAAAGGTACTATTTCTATAGTAACAAGGGTTGTTAGCACCTCACAAGGATTATTAGAAAAAGTAGCATCTGTAGGATTTGTCACAAATGGATCATACAAAGCTCCTGCAGTAGGACAATTAATATCCGGAGTCACTCCATACTCAAAAACATAGGTTCCTGGTTGAGCACCATTAATAGTTACAGTACCTAAGTGGTAATCTATAGATGGGTCAAAGTCACTTATCACATCTGGTTGCGGGAGCAAACCTAATGATGATGGTCCCGATACCAATCGCCAATTCACATAAGTATCATCATTATAAATAAAATCATTCCCATTGATATTCGTAAACTCTAGTAGATCAAATAAATCAAAAGTTGATGGCATTCTATTAGCACACAACACTGGGATGTCATTAGTTTGATTAAAAGGACGTAACTCCTCGTATAATGTAAAATTAATAATCGCTGCTTGATCAACACAAACAGCTGATCTCTGTGGTACA
This sequence comes from uncultured Aquimarina sp., assembly GCA_947493495.1. Classification (GTDB taxonomy): domain Bacteria; phylum Bacteroidota; class Bacteroidia; order Flavobacteriales; family Flavobacteriaceae; genus Aquimarina. The sequence continues at coordinate 97,014 of CANLRN010000007.1, read as the reverse complement.
GTATAGGTAAACCCATAAGTTTGACAACCAAATCGCAGATTATTTCCATTATCTATCAGATCGTCATAAATCGCTCTTATATTTATAAACGAATCTTGGGCATTTTCTATTTGTCCAGTAGGATCATTGATAGATGACCATACTCCTTCAATATCTTCTCCCGATAAGTATGCATCATCACTTAAGTCAATATCTGTATCCCAATTCCCTGCTAAAATTTCGGTTTCGCAAATAGGTGTAGCTACAGGAATTCCAGGATCTACTTGTCTTACTACAGATACTTTTACAGTAGTTTCTTGCATTAAGTTACAAGGCAGCACACCTTCTACGACGTATTTTAATTCAAATACTTCGTTATCTACCGTTGGTGGTCCTGGCTCATAGGGTATCACTGCCGAAAACGAAGAACCCGCCAACGTAAATGAACCTGTAAATGCAGCTCCAGAACTATTCCCTACATATTGCCAAGTTCCATTAAGATGAGGAGAAGGTGTTATCACATCAGAAGTTAGTGCTTCGAATAAATCAACTGTAGAAGAACTACAAATCTCAATATTAGCATCATTATTAATTCCTGGTGGTAGTGCAACTCCAGAAAAAGGACCCAGAATTAGATCTGTAGTTAAAAATGGATCTGTTCCACAAGTCGCATTAAATAATTCAAAACGGTACTCTTCTAGTGTATTTGATTGAGTCGCATCAAAAAACTCCCAAGTACGAACATCTCCTGTAGTTGTATCCAGAGTAACAGAAAATTGTGGGTTTACAGTCCAGGTACCATCTGCTGGAGTGGTGCCTGTTTCAGTGTACAAATTGATAATTCCATCGGGATTACCATCATTGTCAAAATCTATATTCTCCATATCACATACAGAGATAGTCTGTACATTATTACATTGTGAATGTACTATCTGTATAACTAAAAATGTATGAAAAAAGAAAAAAAGTAGTTTTTTTGTATACATCAAATTTTTAAGTTTTAAGTGACAAATATAAAAAAAAATGTTAATAAAACAATTTTCGTCGAAGAATTTTGTATTTTATCGATTGTTGAAGTGATTGGTTATAGTAAATTGACAATCAGTAATTAAAGAGAAATTACCGATTAAAATACAAGAAGAATATTTTTTGTTAATAACAATAAAGATATTAACAATTTAACAAAATCATTTATTCTCTTTATACATAAATAGTATAAAAACTAACTATATTCCATTAAGAACTAAAAACTAAGATCTGGATTTTAAAACCTGAACAATATCTTTAAGTTTATATCCTTTAGCTTGTAATAAAATCAAATAGTGAAAAAGCAAATCTGCACTTTCGTCTAAAAACAATTGATCATTGTCATCCTTGGCTTCGATAACAACTTCTACAGCTTCTTCTCCTACTTTTTGAGCTACTTTATTAATTCCTTTTCTAAAAAGTGATGCTACATAGGATTTTTCATCTTCTTGATTTTCTTTTCTGCTTTGTATCGTATTTTCTAAAGTAGTTAAAAAACCAAAGGTTTGTGTATTATCACCATTCCAACAAGTATCCGATCCTGTATGACAAGTAGGACCTACTGGATTTACAAAAACTAATAAGGTGTCTTTATCACAATCATTTTTAATATCAACCAAGTTCAAAAAATTTCCACTCTCTTCTCCCTTGGTCCACAACCTATTTTTTGTTCTGCTAAAGAAAGTAACTTTTTTGGTATCTACCGTTTTTTGATAAGCCTCTTCGTTCATATACCCTAGCATCAATACATTTTTTGTAGTAACATCCTGAATGATAGCAGGTACTAGGCCGTTGTTATTTTTATTAAAATCTATTTTCATATTTAGTATGAGGTATGAGCATTGAGATATCGGTATACTTTAAGTGAATTCTATTTTACTTACTACTAATATCTAACTACTTAATTTATAATCTTACAGGAATTTTGTTTTTCTTCAATTCCTCTTTTAAATCTTTAATTTCTATTTCTTTAAAATGAAAAACACTTGCAGCCAATGCTGCATCTGCTTTTCCATCTATAAAACTATCTACAAAATGTTGTACATTACCTGCGCCACCAGAAGCAATAATAGGAATATTTAGTTCCCTAGATAATCGAGCTAATGCTTCATTGGCAAAACCATCTTTGGTGCCATCATTATCCATCGATGTAAATAAAATTTCGCCAGCTCCTCGTTGTTCTACTTCTTTTGCCCAAGCAAATAAATTCAATTCTGTAGGTACCTTACCCCCTACCAAATGTACAATCCATTCGCCGTCTATTTGTTTTGCATCAATAGCTACCGTAATGCATTGACTACCGAACTTAGCAGAAAGCTCATTAATCAAATTTGGGTTTCGTACAGCTGATGAATTTACGGATACCTTATCGGCTCCATTTTGCAACAAAATATCTACATCTTCTACAGAAGCAATCCCTCCTCCAACAGTAAAAGGTATATTTACCTTCTCTGCAACTCTCAATACTAGCTTTGCCAATGTTTTTCTTCTTTCTTCTGTTGCTGATATATCTAAAAAAACCAATTCATCAGCTCCTGCTTCAGAATATATCTGAGCCAATTCTACAGGATCACCAGCATCACGTAAATCGACAAAATTTACTCCTTTTACGGTGCGTCCGTTTTTTATATCCAAACAAGGAACTATTCTTTTTGTTAGCATAATTTTAGATTAACAGTACTAAGTCTTAAGTACAAAGTTATATATAAAAGAGGTGAGACAAAATACTTTGAAAAACTCAAAGTATTTTGTAGTGCAAGACGAACCGCAGTATTCATTTTTGATGATTTAGTTATACTAAATTGCATGTTTACTTATTCTTAGCATTTAGATTCATACCCTCATAAAAATCTAAGTCTTTATTTTTTAGTTGTTTGGTCCAAAATGCAATTTGCCCTGTATGGTATGACAAATGTTCTACTACGTGAATCGCTATTCCAATTCCTGAAAGTAGAAAACCTTGTACTTCTCTTTTTCTCATTAATTCTGAAACCGTACAAGCTGATATGACTTGTTTTGCTTTTTCAACAGTATTTTTAAGCTCTAATAGCATCACTTTTTTAGTATAGCCTTCTTTTTCTTTGATTTCAAACTCAGAATCCCGATCTCTTTTATCTTCTTTATTTCCTAAAGAAGCTAGTATATATTGAGTTACATTTCCGCATAAATGCAATATCAAATTACCAATGCAATTAGAGGATTCATTAGACCGTTTCCATATATCTTCTTCAGAAAGCTCGTCAAAACTAATAGTCACCATTCTGATACTTTCATCTAGTCTATATATGATCTGTTCTTTAAATTCTTCAGTCACTACTTTAATCTTTATATGATATTTAAAACTATTTTTTATTTTGATATTTGTAAACTTTCTTACTGTCTTGTATTTCAATAAAACTGATACTATCTAAAGGAAACTCTCTTCGTAAAGTTTGTATTATTCTAGACCTACCTCCTTTTAAGGTATCAAGTTCCTTGAAGAATATAGTTTTCTAACTGTTTCAGACTAATTCTGTTTTCATAAATACCTTTACCGATAATCGTTCCTTCACATCCCAATTCTGCTAGTTTTGGTAATTCTTCAAATGTTGAAATCCCTCCTGATGCTATTAATTTTATAGCTACATTGTCTTCGACAGGCTCAGATTGACATTCATTTATTATTTTTTTGTACAACTCAAAAGAAGGCCCTTCTAACATTCCGTCTTTACTGATATCCGTACATATTACATACGAAACACCTTCTTTCTGATATGTTTTTATAAAAGGAATTAACTCTTGATCACTTTCTTCTAACCAACCACTTACTGCAATTTTTTCGTTATGTGCATCTGCTCCTAAAATAATTTTATCATTCCCAAACTTATTCACCCAAGATTTAAATATATCAGGATTTTTAACCGCAATACTTCCTCCTGTGATCTGATTGGCTCCACTATCAAAAGCTATGCGCAAATCATCATTGGTTTTTAACCCTCCGCCAAAATCAATTTTTAGATTCGTTTTAGATGCAATCTGTTCTAATATTCTGTGATTTACAATATGTTTAGACTTGGCTCCATCTAAATCTACTAAATGTAAATACTGGATCCCATGAGCTTCGAACTCCTTAGCAACTTCTAATGGATTTTCATTATATATTTTTTTGGTATTGTAATCCCCTTTAGAAAGGCGGACACATTTTCCGTCTATGATATCTATTGCTGGTATTATTCTCATTTTTTTCTAGTAATAAGTACAAAGTATTAAGATATTAGTTTAGATTTCTCAACACTCCTTTGAAGTGAGTAATTCATTTTTTTAATTTCTTCGCATAATTTCAATAATACATTAATCTTTTCTTTTAGAACAAATTTTAATCTTACAATTAATAGTAATTGAGTTTCTAATTCTGTAGTAGAGCCATTAGCACTACTCAAAAAACGAACAAACTCTTTATTTGAATTTCTTCTCGCTCCTTCTGCAATATTCGATGCTATTGAAATACTACATCTTTTTATCTGAGATACCAAGCCAAATTTTTCGTCTTCCGGTAATAACTTCATTATCGAGTAGACTTGTCCTACAAAATCCATTGCTTTATTCCATATTTTTAACTCTCTATATTTATTCATTCTATTAATTCTTAAGGGCACTGATACGCTGTATACTTTGTACTCATTACTTAATACTAAAAAAATTATTTAAAATCTTCTCTCCTACAGTACTGCTTTTTTCAGGATGAAATTGGGTTCCATAAAAATTATCTTTTTGTAAAGCTGTAGAATATAATTGACCATAATCTGTCTGAGCAATGGTATCTTGAATTATTGGAGCATAATAACTATGAACTAAATAGATATATTCACCTTCATTGATGCCAGCAAACAAAGTCGACTTCAGGTTATTTATTTGATTCCATCCAATCTGCGGTACTTTTACTTGGGAATTAAATCGAACCACATTTACATCAAAAATACCTAATCCATTGGTATCACCTTCTTCTGTATAGTTACACATTAATTGCATGCCTAAACAGATTCCCAATACAGGTTGTCTTAACTGAGGAATTAATGTATCTAATCCAGAAGTTTTTAATTTACGCATAGCACTACTGGCTTCTCCAACTCCAGGAAAAATAACTTTATCAGCATTTTTTATCTCTTCGGGGTTATCACTCAAGACAGCTTCGTATCCTAATCGATGTATAGCAAACTTAATCGATTGTATATTTCCTGCTCCGTAATTTATGATTACTATTTTCATTTTATTATTTAGTATTAAGTGATTAGTACAAAATATTAAGTATCTGTTTTTGTTTACAAAAAACTCTGTACTCAATACTGACTACTCTATACTATGTACTATAACACTCCTTTAGTACTTGGTAAAATCATTTTTTCTGGATCTCTCTTAATAGCTACTTTTATAGCTTTTGCAAATGCTTTAAAAATGGCTTCAATCTTATGATGTTCATTTGTTCCTTCGGCTTTTATATTGAGATTTGCCTTTGCTCCGTCCGTAAACGACTTAAAGAAATGATAAAACATCTCTGTAGGCATTTTACCGATCATTTCTCGTTTAAAATCTGCTTCCCAGACTAGCCAATTTCTACCTCCAAAATCTATCGCAACCTGTGCTAAACAATCATCCATAGGCAAACAGAATCCATAGCGTTCTATACCCAATTTATTTCCCAAAGCAGTACTGAATACTTCTCCCAATGCAATTGCGGTATCTTCTATTGTATGATGCTCATCTACTTCTAGATCTCCTTTGACCTGGATGTCCAAATCCATCTGTCCATGACGTGCTATTTGATCCAACATATGATCAAAAAAGTCTAATCCTGTACTAATAGTACTCTTACCAGTACCATCAAGATTTAATTTGATATAAATATCAGTTTCGTTTGTTTTTCTTGTAATTTCTGCTACTCTTTCTTTTAGTTTAAGAAACTCATATATTTTTTCCCAATCATTTGACTCTAAAGCGATATATGCATCCAACTCATCTCTTTTAACAGTAATTTCTCCTGTTCCTAAATTGGTGTTATCATTTATAAAAAAACCCTTTGCGCCAAGGTTTTTTGCCAATTCCATATCAGTTAACCGATCTCCAATAACAAAGGAGTTTTCTAAATCATACTCTTCTGAGAAATACTCCGTCAATAGTCCTGTACCTGGTTTACGAGTGTTTGCATTTTCATGCGGAAAAGTCCTATCCAGAAAAACTTTATCAAATACGACTCCTTCATTTTCAAAAGATTTCAAAATAAAATTATGTACAGGCCAAAACGTATCTTCAGGAAATACATCTGTCCCCAATCCATCTTGATTGGTAATCATTACTAGTTCATAATCTAATTCCTGAGCTATTTTACCTAAATATGTAAATGCTTTAGGATAGAAAATCATTTTTTCAAATGCATCAATCTGTTCATCTACGGTTTCTTTGATGATCGTTCCATCACGATCAATAAATAGTACTTTCTTTTTCATACGCCCTTACCATAGCCCTCTCCTAAAAGGAAAGTATACTAAGGATTTTTTATAATTGTTTTAAAACTTTCATTAATTTCTCATTTTCGATTGATGTTCCTACAGTAAATCGCAGTGTATTCTCGCAAAGAGGTTGTGTGTTACGATTACGTACTACAATACCTTTTTGTAACAACTGCTCATATCGTTTATTTGCATCATCTACCTTAACCAACACAAAATTAGCATCTGTATGATAGATTTCTTGGATAAATGACACTTCTTTTAAAGAAGCTATTATTTTTTTTCTTTCATCTAAAATATGTTGAACCTCTGACGTTATTGCCGTAACATCTAAGACCCTATGAAGAGCTTTCTGTTGTGTGAGTTCATTTACATTATAGGGTGGTTTGATCTTATTGAGTATTTCAATAATTTCTTTAGAGGCATAACACAGTCCTAATCGAATTCCTGCCATTCCATAGGCTTTAGACAATGTTTGAGTAACTATCAAATTAGGATATTCCTCTAATTTAAGAATCCAACTCGGGTGATTAGAAAAATCAATATAAGCTTCATCAATCACAACTAAGCCTTTAAAGCTTTCTATGATCTGAATGACATTTTCCTCAGAAAATGAATTCCCTGTTGGATTATTGGGGGAACACAAAAAGATAATTTTTGTTTGCTCATCTACTTTATCCAGTATTTCAGGAACATTTGGTTCAAAAGTTTTAGTAAGTAATACTTCTCGTTCTGCAATATTATTAATGTTTGCTAATACTTTATACATACCATATGTTGGCGGTAACGTAATGATATTATCTAATTTAGGTTCACAAAAAGCTCTAAAAATCAAATCTAAAACCTCGTCACTTCCGTTACCCAATAAAACATTATCAACAGTAACTTCTTTTTGATCCGCTAAAACTTTCTTAAGAGTTCGTTGTTGTGGATCTGGATATCTATTCACGCCATTTTCATATGGATTTTCATTAGCATCAAGAAATATCATTTCAGACCCATCAGAAACATATTCATCACGTGCAGAGGAATAAGGTTTTAAGCTTTTTACGTTTTCACGTGTTAAGTTATTTATGTCAAATTGTGCTGCATTCATGTTTTTATTTCAAACTTTCTAATCGTAATGTTACTGCATTTTTATGCGCTTGTAATCCTTCTGCTTCTGCCATAAGCTCAATTGCGTTTCCTATATTTATAATTCCATCTTTTGATATTTTCTGAAATGTCATGGATTTCATAAAACTGTCCAGATTTACACCACTATACTGTTTTGCATATCCATTAGTTGGTAGAGTATGATTGGTACCAGAAGCATAATCTCCTGCGCTTTCTGGGGTATAATTACCTATAAATACAGAACCCGCATTTAGAATCGTATCTACATAAAACTCTTCATTTTTTACGCAAACAATAAAATGCTCTGGTCCATATTCATTAATTAAGTCTAAAGCAATAGTATCATTTTCTACATATATCATTTTTGAATTTGATATTGCAGTCTCTGCAATTTCCTTTCTAGGAAGTACATCGAGTTGTTTTTCAATTTCTTTTTCGACTTGATGAATCATCTCTTTAGAAGTAGACACCAATATCACCTGGCTATCTTTACCATGCTCTGCCTGACTTAATAAATCTGAAGCTACAAAAGCGGGATTTGCTGTATCATCTGCCACAACAAGCAATTCACTTGGTCCTGCTGGCATATCGATTGCTACTCCAAACTTGGTTGCTAATTGTTTAGCTACAGTTACAAACTGATTGCCTGGACCAAAGATTTTATATACCTGTGGTATAGTTTCTGTCCCAAAAGTCAGTGCAGCAATGGCTTGAATACCTCCAACTTTACATATTTTGGTAACTCCACAAAGATCTGCAGCATATAAAATAGCTGGATGTATCTTTCCTTCTTTATTGGGAGGTGAGCACAATACAATTTCTTTGCAACCCGCAATATTGGCAGGAACAGCCAGCATTAAGATTGTCGAAAATAAAGGAGCAGTTCCTCCTGGGATATATAACCCAACTTTTTGAATTGGTCTTTTTTCTTGCCAGCAAGATACTCCTTCAACCGTTTCTACTTGTATTTTTTTAGTTTTTTGTGCCTTATGAAACTTTTCAATATTAGATTTAGCCAATTGAATAGCTTCTTTAAGCTTGGTAGAAATTACGTTTGTACTTTCTTCTATTTCTTCGGTAGATACCATAAGATCTTCAACATGTACCTTATCAAATTTTTCGGTATATCTGGTTATCGCTGTATCTCCCAGAGATTTCACTTCATCAAATATTTCGAGCACAGTAGATTCAATATCTTCAACGGTTTGCGTAGGTCGTTGTAATAGTATTGACCACTCTTTTTTATCTGGATTATATATTTTGTTCATAGTTTCTTTGTATAATGATACGCAATACGTTCGTACCCTTGATTTTCCCAAAACTTCTGTCCTTCTGTATTCTCAAGGTAGCAATTCAATTCTGAAGCAACACATTCTTTTGATCTTGCATAATCAAAAATCCAACATATCAAAAGTTTACCAATTCCCTTTCCCTGATATTCGGGTAGGATATAAACGTTGTCGGGTTCTACATGTTTCCCAACATAATACTTTGTCAAAAACCACATTCCCGAAATCCCTATTAAAGTATCTTGGTCATACACTCCTACACATTCGTAACCAGAGTTAATCATATCTACTAAACGCATTTTGAGAACTTCTACTGGTATTTTTGAATTTAACCGTTGCAAAACTGGTAAAATACAGTCTAATTTTTCTTCGGGTATCAATTGTATTGTAAACATAACACCTTTCTTATAATACCATTTTTTCGATTGGACACACTAAAATACCTTCAGCGCCTTCAGCTTTTAATTGATCTAGAATATCCCAAAACTTGTTCTTCTCGACCACAGTATGAATTGAACTCCATCCTTTTTCTGCTAGTGGTAATACTGTAGGGCTACGCATTCCTGGTAGTATACTGACAATATTGTCTATTTTATCATTAGGAGCATTGAGCAATACATATTTAGAAGCTCTGGCTTTTAGAACAGCTTGGATTCTGAATTGTAGTTTTTCTAATAATTTTTTATGGGGATCTGATATTTTGGGCGAAACTGCTAATACCGCTTCAGAGGTAAGCATCACTTCTACCTCCTTTAGATTATTTTTAAATAAAGTGCTGCCACTAGAAACGATATCACATATAGCATCTGCTAATCCAATATTAGGAGCTATTTCTACAGAACCAGATATCTGATGTAATTCTGCAGTGATTCCTTTCTCTTTTAGGTAGCCATTTACTGTATTGGGATATGATGTAGCTATTCTTTTACCATTTAGATCTTGTATCGAATTATATTCAAAATCTTTGGGTACAGCTAGAGATACTTTACACTTAGAAAAATTCAATCGTTCTGCTATCTTTATATCAGTTCCTTTTTCTACCAATACATTTTCTCCAATGATAGCAATATCTACTACTCCATCTCTAAGGTATTGCGGTATATCGCCATTACGCAAAAACATTACCTCCATAGGAAAATTTCTGGTCACCGCTTTTAGTTGATCTTTCCCATTATCTATAGAAATCCCACAGTCCTTAAGAATCTGAACAGAATCTTGATTTAGTCTTCCACTTTTTTGAATAGCAATTTTAATTTTTGACATTGTACTTAGTTATTGTGTTTAGTCAATTCAAGTTAGTTTATAAAAAATAAAAAACCCGCTTGAATACTCAAACGGGTTCTTATATATGATTAACTTTTACACATATGTACTTACCACGCTTGAGCGAAAATGTAAGAATGATGATGATGTAAAAGTATAGTTTTCATTGTTTTTTTAATACGCTGCGAATGTATAAAAAATATTTTTTTTAGTGATGTATTTCAGCTTAATTTTTTGTAATTCATCACTTTTTTTATATAAATCATTGAAATGTGGTTATTTAATTAAAACATTTTTATAACTTTAAGAGACTAATACTAATCAACAACATATGAAAAGTTTTATTTCGTTCTTACTTTTTTTTCTGTTTGCATTATTAGCAATGTGGTGGTACTACAGCTGCGAATGGTGTTTAGGTGGTAGTGATAATGCCATTGTTACAGAAGAAAAAATTGATCCCGAAGCGGAAGCTATCGCTAAAAAAGCATACGAAGATAGCATTGCGTTAGCACACGGCTTATTTGCAAAAGACAAATTAGATACTGATGTTTTTAGGTATCCCGAAAACCTAAGGATAAACAATACCAATGGAGATGTATATATCCCCTCTGGTATAAATAATTTTGCTGATAAAGTAGCCGATTATCTTGGCAAAAATCAAGATCAAGAAATTATTGTATCTGGCTATGAAACATCTGCAGAAAGAGATACTGGTGATAGTCTTGGCCTATCGAGAGCTAAGTATATCAAAAATGTTTTGATGAATGCTGGTGTAAATGGAGATCGCATTGTACCCAAAGCCAAATTATATGATTACGCATATAATACTGATGGTATTTATAATGGTGGAATACTCCTTAATTTTCATGAAATAGATGCATCCAGACTGGTCGAAATTGAAGAAGGAATCGCAAATAAGACCTTGTATTCTAATTTTGGTGCAAAAGAATTTAAACCAGATGCTACATTAGCTAATTACGCTTTAGAACTTAAAAACTATTTAAACAAATATCCAGGTAAAAAAGTTACTATTACTGGACATACAGATAATATTGGAACCAATCAACAGAATCAAATTTTTGGATTGATGAGAGCCAATAATGTTCGTAATTATCTAGTTTCTAAAGGAATTACTGCAGAAAAACTCAAAGCACTTTCTAAGGGAGAATCAGCGCCTGCTGTACCCAATGACACCAAAGAAAATAGAGCAAAGAACAGAAGAATAGAAATCATTGTAAATTAAATAAATAACCATAACTATGTTAGATTTTTTAAACGAAGCAAATTGGTGGTGCTTACTACTATTGTTATTCCTCGCATTTTTATTAGGATGGCTGTTATCAAGATGGGCACTAAAAAATAAATATAAAGCAGCATTAGACGAATGTATAAATGAAAAGGAGAAATTAAAAAAGGTAAATGCTGATTATAAAAAAGCGAATACTACTTTTAGTACTCCTAAACCAGTGGCTACAATACCTGTAGAGGCTACACCACCTCCAAAAATCGAAAAAGTAGCTACAGAAACTGACAAACCTAAATTGAATTTTGATAGTTTTGGTGTTGCTGATGCATCGCAGAAAGATGATTTAAAACTGATTAGTGGTGTTGGTCCTTTTATCGAAAAGAAATTAAATAGTATCGGAATATATACCTTTGAACAAATAAGTAAATTTACCAAAGAAGATATTGATACTGTTACAGAACTGATACAGTTCTTCCCAGGAAGAATTGAAAGAGATAACTGGAAAGATCAGGCTAATACCCTAAAAAACAAATAGTAACTATACTCCTAGTTGATAAAAAGGATATGTGAACATTATATTTACATATCCTTTTTTTGTATACTAAAATTCTATGTTTTTTAAATCTGAATTATGCATTGGAACATCATTATGAAGGTTTCAACCGCCATAAAATATGATGTTTTATAAGTTTTAGCATAGCATCGCTATGGGTATACAAAAACATAGTAAAACGCTATATTTTGCAGTGGTTGGAAGCTGTAATAGATTTTCCAATGCCATAATTCAGGTTAAATCTAACTAAAGTCAGTTACACGGATATCAGCTTTTAGCAGTTAGCCATTAGTGATTGTCAAAAAACTAAAAGCTAATGACTAAAAACTTATATACACTCAACAACTTATAGAGACGAAAGCGAAATGCACTAAAGTGCATAATTTTTAGTATTCCTTAGACCAGTAAATACAATTACTGATTACCAAGAATTAGTGGCATACCATCTTTTCCTGAACCGACAACCACTACCTTTGCATTAGGTGATTTAGACAACTCTAGCGTAGCTTCGATTCCTTTTTCTTTGAGTATTTTATCTGTTAGCGAAGCACTTAATATCTGATTAGCAATTGCTTTACCTTCTGCGTCAATTTTTTGTCTTTCAGCTTCTTTCTTAGCTTTTTCTAGTCTAAACTCATACTCCAAGGCTTCTTGTTCTTGTTTTAGCTTACGTTCGATAGCTTCTTTAATTGTGGGAGGCAATGTAACATCACGTACTAGCACTTCATTTAATTGGATATATTGGTTGCCTACAATCTTTTTTGTTTCTTCAAAAATTTCTTTCTGTATTGCATCTCTTTTACTTGAGTATAATTGTTCTGGTGTATATCTACCTACTACACTCCGCGCAGCAGATCTAATGGTAGGTAACAAAACTCGTTGCACATAATTCTCTCCTTTTTGTTGATGCAATAATCCCAACTTAGAGTAATCTGGTTGAAACCATGCAGAGGCATCTAATTTTATTTCTAATCCATTAGAAGAAAGAACTTGCATTTTTTCAAAAACTTCTTGCTGTCTTACTTCATATACAATGACTTTATTCCAAGGCGCTACTATATGAAACCCTTCTCCAAGTGGTGGCTGATCTGTTACAACTCCGCCTCCAAATGTTTTATATAAAACTCCTGCTTCTCCAGAATTAATAGTTTCTGTTGATTTAGAAATAAAAACAATTGCTAGTACAATAGCAATAAGAATAGGTAATCCTATTTTAGGTAATTTTTCCATGATATGTATTTAGTTTTTAAATTTTAAATAAGCCCATTATATTTTCTCATAAACCATTCTATTGTTAATAGAATGATAATGATTGCCAAAAGATATTTCCAGTCAATTAAAGATACAACTTTTTCCTTGCTCTTTTGGATTGGTTGATACCTTTGATCTTTAATCAAATCATCTACTATACGACTATTTTGGTTTACAAAATATGTTTTTCCATTCGTATTAGTCGCTACTTTTTGCAATTTTGTTACATCAGCACTAAGTAATTGTTGTTCTACATCATAATCTAATATCGAAAAAGCACCAGATTTTGATATATTTTCTCCTATCACAGAAACTGTATATTCGTAGTTCCCTGAAGGTAGACTACTTAAATCTGCTTCATACGAATTATTTTTTAAGAGCATCGGTATATTTTGTGATGCTTCTGTATCTGCATTTTTTACTGAAATTTGTAAATTCCCTCTCCTATCAAATTCATAATTTTTTGTAAAGTATTCTGCTTTAATCTTGATGCTAGCATTCCCGTAGTAAAAAGATTCTGCAATTGTATTTAACCTACTTTTTTGTTTCTTAGATGAGAGATATTGTACAATTTTACCGAAAAACTCATCAAAGTTTTCAAAACTCTTAGCATCTAAATAATTCTGGGCTCTCCACCTCCAAATTCCTTCTCCAAACAAAACGCCTTCTCTAATTCCTTCTTTCTCTATGGTTGCTAGCAATGGAGCATCTGTAACAATATCATTAATATTTCTATATAATAATATATCATTAGAAGCCGTAATATTAATCTCTCCGAATGCACCTATAAGTGGCGGATATGCATTAAAACCAATATCATCAAATAAGAACGTGTTATAATTTATATTAAATCTGGGAAGATAATATTCTGTTTGCTGATGTATTTCTTGAGTATAATTATTCTGAATCTTATTGAGAAACATCCAATCGGTTTTGGATCCTGTAATGGTGAAGTAGTTTTTTCTTGATTTTTTTAGTTTTTCATAAACTCCACTATATCTCGAGTTGGGTTGATACATTATGATGAGTTGATAGGAATCTATATCATTAACTGCAGATGGCTTTTGTATGGTTACACTCCTTCTCTCATTGCTTTCTATACTCTTTTTGATTGCGCCAAGATCAGGATGAGTAATATCACTAATCAGCAGTACGTTTGTTTTCTGATCGATGACTTCTACTGCAAAATCTTTCTTGTTATTTATACTATTTTTTTCATTTTCTATAGGGACTAGATGTGAAGTGTATCTCACCACTCCTACAGTATTAGCTGGTAACGTAACATTTAGTATTGTAGAGTTATTATCTTCAGAAAAAGTGACAGGTTTAGAAAAAACAGTATTGCCATTAGACTTGATAAGAAATTTTGTTGTAATATCAGTAGAACCTGAATAGGTTAGTATTACTTCTACTGGAAATTTATTTTTTAGATATGCGTATCTATTCACGTTTAATTGCTCAATTTTAGTGTCAATTACCTTAGCTGTATCACCAACAATAACTGGAAAAATTTGTTGTTTATATCTGATACTCCTATAGCTATAATCTTTTCCATAAGTTTGATTACCATCTGTGATAAGAATCGTTGGCGCATTGGAGTTTTTATATACTTGATCTAGGCTTTCTAGAACATTAGCAATATTTGTTTGTTTCTGATCAAAAGTAACACTTAGAGAATCTGATAATTTATCTGCAAAAGAGTAATATACAATATCAAACCGATCATTTAATTCTTTAGAAGTTGTCAATTGATTTACAAACCCTGTAACGGCTTGGCTTTGACTAAGATGTTTTATGGATGAAGAATTATCTACAGCAACTACTAACTTAGGCTTCTCTGTATAGTAATTTTTTTTTCTAAAAGTAGGGTTTATTAAAAGTAATAAGAGCGTAAAAACTGTTAGAAAACGTAAAAATGCAAAAATTCCATTCTTTTTAGTTCTATTCTTTACTTTATATATATACTGAAATAATGCAATCAATAATGCAATAATCGCTGAAGCTACTATGAGTACTATATCTTGTGTTGGCATTATTGTATATTACGACATATAATTTTTAGAAGTATAACATTCTAAGTCTAAAATGTAATGACTTTTATATTAAAAAATAATAAAGTATTTATAAAATGATACAAAAAAATAATTTCTCTATTTGGTTAGGTTAACATTCCTCCATCTACAGGAAGCACTTGACCCGTAATATAAGCACTAAGATCACTTGCTAGGAATAAGCAAGCATTAGCAATATCTTCTGGAGATCCACCACGTTTTAACGGAATTGCGTTTCGCCATTGGTCTACTACTTTTTCATCTAATTTACCTGTCATTTCTGTTTCTATAAAACCAGGAGCGATAACATTACTTCGTATATTTCTTGATCCTAGTTCTAAGGCCACAGATTTAGAAAAACCTATAATACCAGCTTTAGAAGCTGCATAATTAGCTTGACCTGCATTTCCTTTAACCCCAACAACAGAGCTCATATTAATAATGCTGCCTTTGCGTTGTTTTAGCATGGTTCGTTGTACAGCCTTAGTCATATTAAAAACACTTTTAAGGTTTACTTCTATTACTGTATCAAAATCTTCTTCGCCCATTCTCATAAGCAGATTATCTTTTGTAATTCCTGCATTATTAACTAAAACATCTATGCCTCCAAAGGTTTCTAGTACATCTTTAATGAGTTCTTGTGCTTGTTCATAACTCGCTGCATTACTTTGATATGCTTTTGCCTTGATCCCAATATCATTTAATTCTTTTTCTAATGCTGAAGCCGCTTCTACTGATGCACTGTATGTAAATGCAACATTGCAACCTTGTTTTGCAAAAACTTGTGCTATTCCTTTTCCAATACCACGTGTAGCGCCTGTAATAATAGCAGTTTTACCTTGTAAGAGATTCATTTACTTTGATATATTTTATGCATATTGTTCTAAACGAAAATATGCTCGATTTTTTTTTCGAATTCAAATATAAGAATTACTACTAGCTCAACAACAATAAACCTTGTGATTTCTCAGAGGGTTATTAACTATTAAAAACTATAAAATTTATAATAACAAAAACAGCCATATCCTTTTTATGGACATGACTGTTTTTGACTTACATTCTATACTAATCTATAGTCTATTATTTTTTAACTACTTTGATTGTATCTCTACTTCCATTTTCAAAATATACTTTTACAAAATAGATTCCAGAAGGTACTTCAGACATCATAACGCTCTCTGAATTAGTTACAGCTTGTTTACGAAGCATAGTTCCTCTCATATTATAAACTTCAATATACTTAACAGCACTATCACTATTATTGGAAACCACAAATTGGTCTACAAATGGGTTTGGTGTTGCTGCTACCTCTGAAATTTTAGAATTACTAAGTTTTACCTGATTCACATCTAAGCTTCTAGTAGCAAAAAAACCTGTTGTAATTGTTCCATTAATATTACTGAAACGGGTAATAAATCCGTCATACCCTCCTACAAGTGGAGCAAAAGGGCCAACTTCTCTATTAAAATTACCAGCTAGATAAATCTTTCCATCAGAATGTTCTAATAGATCTCTTGTATTTACATTATTAAGATGAGTTTGTTGATGATGACTCCAAACTTGATTAAGTCCTGCTAGTTTAGTAATCCCATATCCATTACTATTATTTGTATCTCCATGAACTAAAATATCTGTAGTATTCTCCATGCTTTCCATCTCGTCCACTCTATGAGGAATAAATTTTTCTTCTAAGAGAGTTCCTTGTCTATTATAGATATTGATATAATTTCTTTGGAATGGGTTTAAAAACCTTCTTGCTGCAACATATACATTATTAGCTTGTACAGCAATTCTATGTGTTGGACTTCCTCCCATCTCCAGATTAAAACTAGATGTATATGAGATTGTATTTAAAGCATCATTTACTCTAAAACCTATTGCTGCAGATCTAAGTTTACTTAGGTGATTAGTTGTACCAGCAAACTTAAGATTTATACCTTGATTTACGAGTTCATATTTAGTTCTATCGTTTCCATATAATAGTACCCAAAGTTCATTAGTCGCTTCATCAAAATCAATATCAATTGTTCTAGGATCAGTAACAAGTGTTCCAAAAGGACCAGATAGTACATTAAATTCTTCTGACCAAGTAAGTCTTCCCGTCTTAGTAAATCTCAAAACAGCCGACTGGTTAAACTTTTTTATGCTTCCAGAAGAATCATAAACAGTGTTAGGAGCATCTCCTCTCAAATTAGTAAGATTTAAAAAGATATCTCCATTTTGCGGTCGTAAAACAAATTTAATAACCTCATAATTAATATGTAATTCTAAATTTATTCTAACACTCCAAATCAGAAGCCCAGTATCAGTATACTTCTCCAAATAAAAATTTCTGGCTACTGCACCAAATGGGTTAGTTTGTCTTGATAATATAATCATACTATTATCATCCTGTAATTCCATCTGTACAGGATACCTAAGGTTAGGCATCGTTATCAATTCATCAAGACATCCCTCAGGGGTGTACTTTGCCAGATAAGATTCGTCTGTGACAGGAACTCCTTCAATATTGGCATATATTCGAGATCTTCCTAGGACAACAATATTACCATTACTATCTTCTGCTAGATCGCTTACATATTCAGATGCATAATTCTCTGGATCGTTAGGATTATAAGTTCCTATAGTTTTTGGCCATTTGCAAACTGGTGGAGGTAAACAATATACTATCACACCATCGTCTTTACTATAACACAAAGTCCCAGTTTGTTTGTCATACAACTTGATAGAAAATGCATGCCATCCATTCTGATCAAAATCAAAAACAAACATTCCATTAGGATATGGAACTTCTGTAATAAGAGTAGTATCTAATCCAGTTGTTATCTCTACATTATAACACTCGAAAGTAACTTCGGGTATTTTTACATAATATGCTCCACATACCCT
Source organism: uncultured Aquimarina sp. (assembly GCA_947493495.1). Classification (GTDB taxonomy): domain Bacteria; phylum Bacteroidota; class Bacteroidia; order Flavobacteriales; family Flavobacteriaceae; genus Aquimarina. The sequence continues at coordinate 78,868 of CANLRN010000007.1, read as the reverse complement.
ACTATATTCTAAAGAATTAAAAATAGTAGTCCCCAATGTATTGCAACTTTCACAACATGATACTGTTATTTTTTTCTTTTTACTATAACATACTTTCCCCGTTTTAAGATCTATTAACTCTATGCTAATGTCATATACTCCGTTTACAGGAAAATCAAACGTAAACACTCCGTTATTCAACATGTCTGCAGTAACTTCGATTGGTAGCTCTGGTTCTCTGTTTAAAATAATTTTATAGCAATTTGGAATTTCTTCAGGTACTGTTATTTGATATTTGCCACAAGTATTTGTTTCTTTTATAGAATTAAAAATATCTTCGTTAGAGCTCTTACAGTCCTTACAACATTTTGTCATTTTAAATATAGTAGAATTAGTTAACGAACAGCCTCCCATTGGAGAGTCCATAGTAAATCTAACTGTATATGTTCCATCTTGAGCAAACCTATAGAAAATTCTTGTCCTGTTATATGATCTGTGAATAACGGTTGTTCCAGATAAAATTTCCCATTTGGTAGTTGCTCCTGGAAACACATCTACATTAGCATCAAAAGTAATGTATTGCCCTGTACATATACCTGCTGAATTCGTTGCGGATATCACTTCAGTTGGGGGTAGACAACGTGCTGATATATATGCATAAGAACCATGGCTCCCTAAACTACAATCTCTATTTCTAAAAGTGATCGTAACTTCCGAACCTATCCGAACACCTGGTATAGACAAAAGATCTATAGTATTAATAGCCCAGGAGCGTACCTTATCGATTGGGTTAACGGCTGAATCCATAAAACCATTATTTAATGTAGCCATATCTACCGTGAAACTGGTCTCTGAACACCCTGTTACTGTAGCGTTATTTACATCTAAACTAATACTAAAAGAGTTTGGGTTTTCGTGGTCTGGCTGTTCAAATACAATTGCATATCCATATTGTAACGCAGATTTTTGTGCAGTAACCGTAAACTTTTTTGACACTTCTTCTTGTCCAATGCTTGCGGGTTCACCATGATTACCGCCCCCTGATGGAACTTCTTCTCGTCGCCCCATAAGAAGCACTTTTTCTCCTACAGCAGCGTTAGGTTTAATAACTTGTCCTAATCTTATATCAAAACTGTTAGCAGGCAATACCTCAAATCGAGTTTCATTGGTTACAGGATCAATAATAAACCGTGATGCATTACCATATTGTGAACTGGCATCAGCATCTTGTGAGGGTTTTGTTCCATATGATGAGTTAGACCAATGATAGGTCCATCCAGCAGTACCTTCTTTAAAATCCATATTGGTACATCCCGTATTCAGGATTGGTATGGTAGTACGATTAATTTTATTGATTTCATCCGTATGCTTTTGAGCACTTAAAAAACTACAATAAAATAGTAGTATCCAACATAATTTTTGAGTAATTAGTTTCATAAATAATACGTTTTAAAAAGTTAGGTTAATTAAACTGTTTGGGAATAAATACTACTGACTCGTATACGCATAATAGTAGTAGATACTATAACATTAGTATCGATTTATATCGAGAAGTTGGCTCGATTAGTCCGAAATATTATATCCCTTAAAATATTTAGCTCAAAATATTTCTATACCCGTTTTTTAAGAAAATTTCAGCTAGATATCTATACCTATGATGCATTTATTAGAATACATAACAAAATCATAAGTAGCCTATAGCATTATACATTAAGACTTTGCAATTAGTTTTTAAAATGTATTGTATTAAAAAAAGAGTTCATGAAAGCTGAATAATCTTTTTTATAGAAGAATTCTGTTTAGTTAAGCTTAAAAAAGAAATACTACTAGCCCAACAACACATAAACCCTGTGATTTCTCACAGGGTATATTTTTTAAAAAGTATTTTTTATTTTGGATAGGCTATAATTTCAAATCTTCTTTGTTTTTTTCGTAGTTAAAAAGATAGTCAATATCCAATTCTTTAATGACACCTAATTTGCCTAGTGCTTTCATATCCACATCCTTTTTATTACCTATCACTAGAACATTATAATTTTCCCCTTTTATATTATTGTCAAAAAATCTTTTGAGATCAGCAAGTGTCATATTCTTGATGGTGTTGTACATTTCTTCTCGATTGTCGTTGTCAATTCCTCTTCTTTTTAACCTTTCATAGGACCAAAAAATATTGGATTTGGTAATACGCTGTGCTGCGATCTTTTTCAGCGTAGCTTCTTTGGCCTGATTAAATTGTTCTTCAGCCTCTGGCATATCCGTCATTAACTCCATCATGGCATCAACTGCTTGAGGCATTTTATTAGCTTGTGTACCAACATAAGCCATAACATAATCTGATTCGCCTTTTTCTCTACCCTGACTATAACTTGAAAACGCAGAATAAGCTAATGATTTTGATTCTCTTATTTCTTGAAATACAATTGATGATAAACCGCTACCAAAATAAGTATTAAATAATCTAGAAGCTGCCATTTTCTTTGGATCAAACTCTGATCCTTTAGCAAGCAAAAGCATCTCGCTCTGTACCATATCATAATCTACGAAGTACACATTACCGCCTGTTTCTTTTTCTAGATATATAGTTTTCTCAGGATAATTTAGTAATTCGGTTTTTATGATATGATTTTTATCCAAAGAGGCAATTGCTCCATTAACATCATTGCCATAATAAAAAATACGTTGTTTGAAATTACGCAACTCTTTTACTTTATTTACTAATTCTTGTGGATTCATCGCTTGCAATTCCGATACTGTATAAATATTACGTAAACGTGAGTTCTCTCCGTACTTACCATAGCTCATAAGTCCATTCCAAAAGATGTTACCTTTCTGAGTTTTATTGTCTTTACGTCCTTTTAATATGTTATCTACATATTTTGTATACGTATTTTGATCTGGTACTGCATTATCCCATAAGTGTTCTAATAAGACTAATCCAGCATCCAAATTTTCTTTTAAACCAGATAAACGAATATATGTTTTATTATCTGTAGCAAAAACATTATAACTTACTCCTATTTTATAAAATTCCTGTTTTAATTGATCAGGTGTATATGTATCAGTTCCTAAATAATCTAAATATCCAGATGCCAGTGATATTTTACGATCATTATCACTCCCCATATCAAAAATGATATTAAGATCAAAAAGATCATTATTAGGATTATTAACATAAGAAACCTCTAAACCATTATTTGTTTTGCTTTGCTTAATAGCCGACTTATAGTCAACAAACTGAGGTGTCAATGTTGGTGTTTTTAGTTTATTAAATTCTTGAAGAAAAGTAGATTCTTTATCTCTATTTAGTTCAATTGGAGTGATTCCAGGATTTTGAACCTTCACAATACTCTTATCTTCGCCTTTAATTTTATGAACTTCTACATAATTATTACCATATAATTTGTTAGCAAATGCTACAACCTGTTGTTTGGTAATTTCTTTCATCTTATCCAACATTTCCAAACGGTTTTTCCAATCTTGAAAACCTATAAAAGCATCTAAATATGCATATGCCGTAGAAGATCCGTTTTCATATTCTCTAATTTTAGATAAACGTAAATCATTAACCACTGCGTCTAAAAGCCATTCTTCGAATTCTCCTTTTTTGATTTTCTCTATTTGAGCCAACAATAGCTCTCTAACTTCATCAAGTGTTTGATCTTCTTTTGGTGTTCCATACAATAGATGGAATCCATAGTCATTATCAAAATTTGTAAATGATGAAGCATTCTGTATCAATTGTTTTTGATTAAGATTTAAATCAATTAATCCTGCTTGAGAATTTGCAAGCATATAATCAATTAGAGTAACTATTACCTCCTGTTCTGTTCCTTTTCCTTCTGTTCTAAAAGCGACATAAATTGATTCTGATGTAGGTCCATATACTTCTTTTTTTATAGGAGCTGCTAGTGGTTTTAATTTTTCGAAAGTAGGATGAGTAACCTCTTTCTTTTCATATCCTCCAAAAGAAGCGTTCACCTTCTTAATTGTAGCATCAAAATCAAGATCACCCACCAATATTACTGCCATGTTATTAGGCACATAATATTTATCAAAATATGCATGAATTGCCTCCATAGAAGGGTTTTTAAGATGCTCTGACACTCCTATTGTGGATTGTGTCCCATAAGGATGAGTAGGATACAATCCTTGTAAAACTGCATCATATTGCTTCCATCTATCATTATCTTGCCCTCTATTAAACTCTTCATATACCGCTTCTAATTCCGTATGAAATAAACGTAATACTAATTTACTAAAACGTTCACTTTCTACCGTTAGCCATTTATCAAGTTCATTAGCCGGTATTTTATTAACGTATACCGTTTGTTCATTAGAGGTAAAAGCATTTGTCCCTTCTGCACCTAATGAATTTACCATTTTATCATATTCATTAGCAATAGAAATTTTAGAAGCTTCCAAAGAAACTTCATCTATTTTCTTATAAATTTCTCTTTTCTTAACAGAATCTGTTTCTGATTTGTGAGTTTCGTATAAAACAGAGAGCTGTTTTAGAAAAACATTTTCTTTTTCGAAATCTTGGGTTCCAATTTTATCAGTACCTTTAAATACCATATGCTCTAAATAATGAGCTAAACCAGTATTATCTGCCGGATCGTATTTAGATCCTGCCCGTACAGCAATTAATGTTTGAATTTTTGGTTCTTCCTGATTTTTTCCCAGATATACTTTTAGTCCATTGTCTAAGGTATATAATCGTAAACCTGTAGGATCATTGGTTACAGTCTCATAAGAAAAGCCTGCCGTGTCAGTATGAGTTTCTACTACTAATTGTGTATTGGTTGTTGTTTCTTGATTTGATGAGTTCTTACAATTACTAAGTAGTACTACTAGAGTTAATAGTAAGAGAAATTTTAATGATTTCATTGAATAGATTTTTTAATTGTTGAATAGATTTCAAGAACGCATAAAAACCTGATACCTACTATCATAATTATGAATATTTTAACAAGAATACTCTTAAACAATGAATGCAATTAAAGTAAAAACGACTAAAACACAAACATCTTCAAAAAAAACGTATTACCCTCGATAGTAAAAGATTCATTATAATCTAGGTCACTATTATACATACTCGGTGTTAAAAACACCGTTCTTTTAGAAATAGAATCTACTCCATAAACGAAATTAATTCCAGTTATGTCTACGTTATATTTTTTAGATATATACTCTAAATTATCAATGTAATTGCCTAATTGATATAAATCAAAATAAGTTGCTTCTCTTTCAACAGATAATTTGTTTATTCCTAAAAGTTTAGGCTTCTCTACAGACAGGCCAAAATAGATTATTAGTCTTAATGTCTTAAATAGACAAGAAATATGAGATTATAAAATATTATTGTTAAGTTTTTAATTCTCCTAAAAGGGAAACTGCTAGGGGAGCTTTTTTCGAGATGATAGCAAAAATGCTTATAATTCTAACTATATATCTATATCTAAAATAAAAAGAGCGAAAGAACTTCTGTCTAATATAGCACAAGTACAAAGCAATTATAAAGCTAAAGAAGCATCAGAGCTTTTAGATAAATTATAAACTAAAAAATCCATTCGTTAGGTTGAATGGATTTTTGATTTATAAAGTTCGTATTCTTTAAAGAGAAATACTATAAAGTTTTAACCTAATACTTCGGCAACTTTTTTGCCTATCTCAGCTGGCGAATCTACTACATAAATCCCACATTCTCTCATAATTGCTTTTTTTGCAGCAGCAGTATCTTCACTACCGCCCACTATAGCTCCAGCATGCCCCATAGTACGGCCAGCTGGTGCAGTTTCTCCTGCAATAAAACCTACTACAGGTTTAGAGGTTCCACTTTCTTTAACCCATCTAGCAGCATCTGCTTCTAGCTGTCCTCCTATTTCTCCAATCATCACTACACAACTAGTATCTGGGTCATTGATCAATAATTCTACAGCTTCTTTTGTAGTGGTTCCGATGATAGGATCTCCTCCAATACCAATCGCAGTGGTAATTCCTAAACCTTGTTTTACTACTTGATCTGCTGCTTCATAGGTTAATGTCCCAGATTTAGAAACGATACCTACATTTCCTTTTTTAAACACAAAACCTGGCATAATACCAACTTTAGCTTCTTCTGGGGTTATAACACCTGGGCAATTAGGACCAATTAAGCGACAACCTTTATCTTTAATATAATTAGATGCTTTAATCATATCGGCAACAGGTATCCCTTCTGTAATTGTAATAATCACTTGGATTCCAGCATCAGCAGCTTCCATAATAGCATCAGCGGCAAACGCTGGTGGAACAAAAATAATAGTTGTATCTGCACCTACTTTTTCTACAGCTTCTTCTACAGTATTAAATACAGGTTTATCCAGATGCGTCTGACCACCTTTTCCTGGGGTTACCCCTCCTACGATATTTGTACCATATTCAATCATTTGACCAGCATGAAAAGTACCTTCACTACCAGTAAATCCCTGAACTATAATCTTAGAATTTTTATTTACTAAAACACTCATTGCGTTATGATTTTTTATATTTTATATCTGTCTCAAAAGTACACTTTTGAACACATAGTTGAAATGAAAAAACAAAAAATATTATGAATTAATTTGTAGAAACATTTACTAATCAAATCTTATTATTTAATCTGATATATTATTCTCTAGTTGATTTATTCATTATCCTTTAATTTTTCGATTAATTTGGGGATCTGTCTAATCGCAGCTATTTCTTTATATTTCTTTCTAAAATCATCTGCTGGGGTTCCAAAATAACTCTTATTACCTTCTAGAGATTTACTAATACCAGATTGAGCTGATATGATAGCTTTAGTACCTATTGTAATTCCGCTTGTAACACCTACTTGCCCCCATATGGTTACCTCATCCTCAATGATTACACAACCTGCTATACCTACTTGCGAAGCTATAAGACATTTTTTTCCTATTACTGTATCGTGGCCAATATGTACTTGATTGTCTATTTTAGTTCCTTCTTTTATGGTTGTATTTCCTGTGACACCTCTATCGATAGTGCATAAAGATCCTAAATCTACATGGTCTTCAATAATAATATTACCCCCAGAAATTAGTTTATCATAGCCTTCTGGTCTTTTCTTATAATAGAACGCATCCCCACCTAAAACGGTGCCTGCATGTATAGTAACATTATTACCAATACTGGTTCCATCATATATACTTACATTACCATGGATATGACAATGATCACCAATCACTACCTGATTGCCTATAAAAGTTCCAGGTTGTATTATAGTATTTTCCCCTATAACGGCGGTATCAGATACTAGGTTTTTAGCTTTCTGAAAAGGGTTGAAATAAGTAGTTAGCGTATTAAAATCTCTGAAAGGATCATCAGATAGTAACAATGCTTTCCCATCTGGGCAAGTTACTTTTTTATTAATAAGAATTACTGTCGCTGCACTTTCTAGAGCTTTATCATAATACTTAGGGTGATCTACAAAAACAATATCACCAGGTGTAACTACATGAATTTCATTCATTCCTAATACCGGAAAATCTGCTGCTCCTACATATTCTGAAGATATAATAGTAGCAATCTGTTTTAATGTATGTGGTACTGGAAATTTCATGTTTAGGATTAGTGCTTACACATTATTCTTTGATACGTTCTTTGTAAGTCCCTTTTTCTGTTTCGATCTTTATTTTATCGCCTTCGTTGATAAAAAGAGGCACCATTACTTCTGCTCCAGTTTCTACCTTAGCTGGTTTTGTTGCATTTGTGGCCGTATTTCCTTTTACTCCGGGCTCAGTGGATGTAACTTCTAGGATAACACTAGCTGGCATTTCTACCGATAAAGGCATTTGATCTTCTGAATTAATAATGACAGTTACTACTGCTCCTTCTTTTAATAAGCCTGGTGCATCCAATGAAGATTTTTCTAATGTTATCTGATTATAGTCTTCTGTATTCATGAAATGATACGTATCTCCTTCGGCGTATAAGTATTGAAATTTATGAGTTTCTACTCTTACTTCATCAATCTTATGTCCTGCAGAAAAAGTATTATCAATTACTTTCCCTGAAGTAACACTTTTTAATTTTGTACGTACAAAAGCAGGTCCTTTTCCTGGTTTAACGTGTAAAAACTCTATTATTTTAAAGATGTCATGATTATATCGAATACATAATCCATTTCTGATATCACTGGTATTTGCCATATTCTATTTTTTAATTTCTTATTAATTATTTTTCTGAAGTTAATTCGAAAAATATCCTTTCATAATTCCTCTTTGAGAATTTTTAATAAATTCTAAAACTTCATCACGCTCTGGTGTGGCTTCCATTTCAGCTTCTATGATTGCAACTGCCTGAGAATTATTATAATTCCTTTGATACAAAATCCTATATATGTTTTGAACCTCTCTAATTTTTTCAGTAGTAAAACCTCTTCTTCTTAATCCTATAGAGTTAATTCCTACGTAAGATAAGGGTTCTCTAGCAGCTTTTACATAAGGAGGTACATCTTTGCGAACCAAAGAACCTCCGGTTACAAATGCGTGATTACCTATACTACAAAATTGCTGTACTGCTGCCATTCCTGCTAATACTACATAATTACCTACATTAATATGGCCTGCTAATGTACTATTATTAGAAAAAATACAATTATCGCCTACGATACAATCGTGTGCAATATGGCAATATGCCATAATCCAACAGTTACTACCAATTTTAGTTTTCATTCTATCGGTAGTACCTCTATTAATTGTTACACATTCTCGAATGGTGGTATTATCGCCAATCTCTGTGGTTGTATCTTCATCATTAAACTTTTTATCTTGGGGAACTGCTGATATTACTGCTCCAGGGAAAATACTACAGTTTTTACCTATACGGGCTCCTTCCATAATAGTGACATTAGAACCTATCCAAGTTCCGTCTCCAATTACCACATTATTATGAATTGTAGTAAATGGTTCGATAACTACATTTTTTGCAATTTTAGCTCCTGGATGTACATATGCTAATGGTTGATTCATGAATATATTTATTTTTTTTGATCGTTTAGATATTACTCTAATTATATGAGCTATTTGGATTTTACAATCTGCGCCATCAATTCTGCTTCTGTTACCAATTTATCATTGGCATAGGCAAATGCCTGCATGTGACAGATCCCTCTGCGTATAGGGGTTAGCAGTTCTAATTTAAATATCAATGTATCTCCAGGTATAACTTGTTGTTTAAATTTTACCTTATCTATTTTCATAAAATAGGTAAGATAATTCTCTGGGTCAGGTACTGTACTCAATGCTAGAATTCCACCTGTTTGTGCCATTGCTTCTATTTGCATTACTCCCGGCATTACTGGTGCTCCTGGAAAATGTCCTACAAAAAAAGGTTCATTCATAGTTACATTCTTCATCCCTACTACATAAGTATCAGACAGCTCTAATATACGATCTATTAATAAAAAAGGAGGTCTGTGCGGTAACATTGACATGATTTTATTAATATCCATTAGAGGCGTTTGATTAAGATCAAATTTGGGAACTTTATTCCTCTTCTCTATTTTAATAATCTTAGCTAATTTTTTAGCAAATTGAGTATTGATATAATGTCCAGGTTTATTCGCTATTACTTTTCCTCGTATTCTTGTTCCGATAAGAGCCAAGTCTCCAATAACATCTAGTAATTTATGTCTTGCTGCTTCATTAGGATAATGCAACGTGAGATTGTCTAATATTCCATTAGGCTTAATGGCTATAGATTCTTTTCCAAAAGCAACTTTCAACTTCTCCATCGTTTCGTTACTTATCTTCTTATCGACATACACTATTGCATTATTAAGGTCTCCTCCTTTGATCAATCCATGTTCTAACAACATCTCTAATTCGTGAAGAAAGCTAAATGTCCTAGCATCTGCTATTTCTTCTTTAAAATCAGAAATATGCTTTAATGAAGCATTTTGCGTCCCCAATACTTTAGTACCAAAATCAACCATCGTAGTTATCTGATATTCATCAGATGGCATTAGAATGATTTCGCTTCCAGATTCTTCATCTACATATGAGATGACTTCTTTTACGATGTATTCATCTCTATCTTTATCCTGTTCTACAATTCCTGCTTTTTCAAGTGCTTCGACAAAATACTTGCTAGAACCATCCATTATAGGTGGTTCTGATGCATTTAATTCAATTAATAAGTTATCTATTCCTAATCCTACACAAGCTGCTAACACATGTTCTGAAGTTTGAATACTAACTCCATTTTTCTCTAAATTTGTTCCTCGTTGTGTATTGACTACATAGTTGGAATCTGCTTCTATGGTAGGATTACCTTCTAGATCTACTCGGCAGAATGCATATCCATGATTAACTGGCGCAGGTTTAAAAGTTAGTATAACTTCCTTTCCTGTATGCAAACCAACTCCCTTAAGTTCAATTTCTTTTTGAATAGTTCTTTGTTTACTTACAACAACATTATTCATTATCTTTTATCTTTTTCTCTAGTTTGTATACTTTATCTACGATTTTAGGTAAATTTTTAAAGTGGACATACGATTTATTATAATCTGAATATCCTAGAGCAGGAGATCCTTGAATAGCTTCTCCATCCTTGATGTTTCTTCCTATTCCGGATTGTGCTTGAATTTTAACTTTATTTCCAATAACCAGATGTCCTGCAATACCCACTTGTCCTCCAATTAGACAATACTTTCCAATTTTGGTAGACCCAGCAATACCAGTCTGCGCAGCAATAGCTGTATGTTCTCCGATTTCTACATTATGCGCTATCTGGATTTGATTATCTAACTTTACTCCACTACGAATAATTGTAGAGCCCAATGTGGCCCTGTCTATTGTGGTTCCTGCTCCTACATCTACATTATCTTCGATAATGACATTACCTGTTTGTGGTACTTTACTATATTCTCCTTGTTCATTTGGTGTAAAACCAAATCCATCTGCTCCAACTATCACTCCACTATGGATGACACAATTATCTCCTATTATGGTTTCTGAATATATTTTTGCTCCAGCAAAAACAACTACATTATTTCCTATAGTTACATTATCACCTATATACACATTAGGAAAAATTTTTACATTACCACCTATTACCACATTATCTCCCAGATAGGAAAAAGCTCCTAAATATATATTATCCCCATATACTACAGTTTCTGATACAAAACTAGGTTGTTCTATCCCTGTTTTGTTCATTTCTACCATATTGTAATAATCTAATAATTGCGAAAATGCTTTATAGGCATCATCAACTCTAATCAAAGTTGTTTTGATCGCAGATTCTAACTCAAATGTCTTATTAACAATAGTAATTGATGCTTGTGTAGAATAAATATATGGTGTGTATTTGGGATTAGACAAGAATGTGAGCGAACCCTGTTCCCCTTCTTCTATTTTTGCTAGTTTAGATACTTCTACGGTTTCATCGCCTTCGATTTCTCCATTAAGAATACCTGCAATTTGTGTGGCTGTAAAAATCATTAGCTACAAAAATATAAAAAATGTATTAATCTTTAGGTTTTGGGTAACATATAAAATATTTCGTTACTGGTTTTGATAGTGCTTTTAAATTAAATTGATCGGTAGCACTTACAATATCTACTATCTTGTTTGATTTATAAACAATGTTTATATTTTGTTTATTTTGATGATATGCTTGATTAGATATCATTCCTGTAAAAACAAAATATTTAGCTTCTTCATTAGTTATATGGTGAGTATCCACGAAATTCTGAACATGTTTCTCTACTGTAGCTTGCTTAAAAGGTTTTTTCTTTATTTTTATTTTTAAAAGATCTCGATCAATTATCATTCTACACAAACTTTTAAGGACAAAATCATCAGCATATCTCCACGCTTTCATAGCAGCTATGATATCATAATCATCTAATCCTGAAAAAGTATCTAATACACTATCTGTAAAATTAGTAGCAGTGATTTTATGTTTCAAAAAAAATAACAGTGGTGAGCTACAATCTAATGTATGGCCATTTTGTACTAATTCCTTAGCTCTTTTAAGTACTCTAATCAATAGATTTTCTGCAACTAAACTAGTTTTATGAAGATATACCTGCCAATACATCAAACGTCTGGCTAATAAAAACTTTTCTACAGAATATATTCCTTTTTCTTCTACTACCAGCTTATCGTCTACAACTGATAACATGGTTATCAAACGTTCACTATTTATATTCCCTTCTGCTACACCTGTATAAAAACTATCTCTTTTTAAATAGTCCAATCGATCCATATCTAATTGCCCAGAAATTAACTGATGTAAAAATACACGGTGATATTCTCCTTTAAAAATTTGAATCGCCAACGTTAAACTCCCGTTAAATTCTTTATTCATTTTCTCCATAAACAGTAAAGAAATTTCCTCATGTGTGATCTCATTGACAATACTATGTTCCATTGCATGAGAAAATGGTCCATGCCCAATATCATGCAATACTATAGCAACATACAGAGCTTCTTCTTCTGCTTCAGAAACAGTAACTCCCTTAAAGCGAAGGACTCTGACAGCATTCTGCATCAAATGCATACAACCTAAAGCATGATGAAATCTAGTGTGATTAGCGCCCGGATAAACCAAATATGAGAGCCCCATTTGAGAAATTCTTCTTAAACGCTGAAAATAAGAATGTTCTAACAGGTCAAAAATTAGTTCATTTGGTATAGTAATAAATCCGTAAATTGGATCGTTTAATATTTTAAGTTTATTTCTTTTTTTCAAGTTTACACTGCTTTTACAAAACAAATATATGTATTCATAACTTAAACTAAATAATGATTCATGTATTGTAAAATAATATATGGTTGATAAGAAGGAAAAATTATTCTTTATCCTACAAATAAAAAAACACAAAATAGATGAGCAGTATAAAAATTTTATGGGTTGATGATGAGATTGATTTATTAAAACCGCACATTCTTTTCCTTGAAAAGAAAAATTATGATGTTACTAAATGTCAAAGTGGAACTGAAGCAATTGATATATTGGAGGAAGACAATTTTGATATTGTTTTTTTAGATGAAAATATGCCTGGGCTTTCTGGAATTGAAACCTTATCAGAGATTAAAGAAAAAAACGATAGCCTCCCTGTGGTTATGATTACCAAAAGTGAGGAAGAATATATTATGGAAGAAGCTATTGGCAGTAAAATTGCCGATTATCTCATTAAGCCTGTAAATCCAAACCAGATACTTCTTAGTCTTAAAAAAAATCTTGATAACTCTAGACTAGTTTCAGAAAAAACAACTTCTAACTATCAGCAAGAATTCAGGAAAATTGCTATGGACATGGCAATGGTAAATTCTTATGAAGAATGGGTAGAACTATATCAAAAACTAGTGTATTGGGAAATACAATTAGAAGATATAGAAGATACTGGGATGTTCGAAATCCTAGAATCACAAAAAACAGAAGCCAATTCTCAGTTCTTTAAATATGTTGATAAAAATTATCCAAATTGGTTTAGTGGCAATGGTCAGGCGCCTATTATGTCGCATACGTTGTTTAAAGAGAAAGTCGTTCCCGAAATCAGTAAAGAACAACCTACGCTCTTTATAGTCATTGATAATCTAAGATATGATCAGTGGAAAGCCTTTGAACCTGTTGTAAATAATTATTACAAAAAAGAAGAAGAGTTCTCATACTGTAGTATTCTACCAACAGCAACTCAATATGCCAGAAATTCTATTTTTTCTGGTTTAATGCCTTCAGAAATGAAAAAAAGACACCCTAATCTCTGGTTAGATGATACTGATGAAGGGGGGAAAAACATGAATGAGAATGAGTTTCTTACATTGCAATTACAGCGATTAGGTTTAGATATCAAACACGAATATTATAAAATTACCAATGAAAGATCTGGTAAAACACTGGCTACCAATTTTAAGGGACTAAAAGATAATGACCTAACTGTTGTAGTATATAATTTTGTAGATATGTTATCACATAGCAAAACAGAAATGGAAGTTATTAAAGAACTTGCTTCTAATGATAAGTCATATCGCTCATTAACACTAAGTTGGTTTAAGAACTCTCCTTTACTTGATATGATCCAACAAGCTCAACAAATGGGATTTAAGTTAATTATTACTACAGATCATGGAACTATTAATGTAAAGAATCCATCAAAAGTAATAGGAGATAAAAATACAAGCCTAAATTTAAGATATAAAACAGGAAAGAGCCTTACTTATGAAGACAAGGAAGTACTAGCGGCTACAGATCCAAAAGCAATTCATTTACCATCTATTAATATGAGTAGTTCTTTTATTTTTGCCAAAGGAGATTACTTTTTTGCATATCCCAATAATTATAATCACTATGTAGGTTATTATAGAAATACCTATCAACATGGCGGTGTTTCATTAGAAGAAATGATCATACCATTTGTAGTTTTAAATCCAAGGTAAAAACATCTTGATTACATCATGAATAATTTTGAAGAAAGACTGAAAGGTGGACATTCAAATTCTTTGGGAAACACAGTTGAAATTGTGGAAGAAGTATTGCAAGAAAACAAACGTTTTATTAATTTATTTAATTGCTATTTTAGTAATGATGAAGTTGTTCGATTGCGAACTTCAAACGCAATCAAACGGATTTGTAAGGCAAAAAAGTCTATTTTAATTCCATATATTGACCGATTTTTAATAGAGATTGCTAAAATAGACCAAGCATCAGTCCAATGGACTTTATCACAATTGTTCGAAATGTTGGAAAAGGAGATGAATGAAAATCAAATTGGACAAGCGAAGAACATTATGAAAAATAATCTTGCTAATCATAATGACTGGATCGTGTTAAACCAGACAATGAATACTTTAACAAAATGGTCAAAAAAAGATATGGAATTAAGTAAATGGATTAAACCACATCTAGAAAGGTTAACAGCAGATGAGAGGAAGTCCGTTTCTAGTCGGGCAAAAAAAATGTTGGAAAAGCTGAGTAAATAAAATAATAATGAAACAGAACCTATTTATAATAGCAATTCTAAGTATTTTTCCTTATACCGTAATCTCTCAACAAACAGAACAAGATACTTTTAGACTTTTTTTTCTTGGAGGTCAATCTAATATGGATGGGCATGGTTATAATTCGGATTTACCAGAGTCTTTAGAGTCCGATTTCAAAAATGTATGGATTTTTCATGGAAACCCTGTAGCTGACGATAAAGAAAATGGCGGAAAAGGGATATGGGAAATATTGAAGCCTGGACACGGCACAGGTTTTTCATCTGATGATCAACAAAACAATCTTTCTAACCGATTCGGATTAGAACTTTCTTTTGCAAAGAAAATACAACAATTATACCCTAATGAAAAAATTGCGATTATTAAATACTCAAGAGGCGGCACATCTATTGACAGCTTAGCTGCCCGTCATTTTGGATCATGGGAACCCGATTATAGAGGGAAAACTGGAATTAATCAATATGACCACTTTTTAAAAACGATAGCAAATGCTTCAGAAACAAGGGACATTGATAAAAATGGGAAAATTGATAAATTAATACCGAGTGGGATTCTATGGATGCAAGGAGAGAGTGATGCTTTTAACGAACAAATCGCTCTTAGATATTATGACAACTTAAAACGCCTTATGGGTTTAATTAGAGCTACTTTACGATCAGGTGATTTACCCATCGCTATAGGAAA
This sequence comes from uncultured Aquimarina sp., assembly GCA_947493495.1. Classification (GTDB taxonomy): domain Bacteria; phylum Bacteroidota; class Bacteroidia; order Flavobacteriales; family Flavobacteriaceae; genus Aquimarina. The sequence continues at coordinate 63,212 of CANLRN010000007.1, read as the reverse complement.
AATATCAGATTCCTGGGATAACAAAGAAAAAAAAGTATGGACGTACGGCGAATTAGTTCAATATGCGCAAGAAAAATTTACATTAACTGATAAAAATGCTGTTATGGTAAGGAGTACTAGATATTATAAGTATTCTGACCCATATCATTATGATAGTCATGGATATATTGATCTAGGTGAAAAATTTGCTGAAGCTATATATCTTTTAAATAAAAACTAAATACTCATATATTCAACAATTTTCAGAAGCTAAAAGCACATAGTTTTAACTATTCCTGAGACCAATAAACGAGTTCAACTCCTACTTTACTTTATCTCTTTTCTCAAATGAAATTACATATGATATGATAGGAAATAAAATTTCTATCTACTCTATATATTTCAGTATACAAATTGCACTAGAATACATTTTCTGGTTTACATTTGCAATTATTTTCACATAATCACTATTTATGATCTCTTTTTTTAGAATAATAAGCTATCTCGAAGGTATTTCATATTTACTTATTCTATTTGTAACTATGCCTTTAAAATATGTATTCGAATCTCCAGAGCCCAATAAAGTAATCGGAATGGCACATGGGATCTTATTCTTATTGTACATTGTATTTGCTTTTTTGGTGAAATCAGAAAAAAAATGGAATATCAAAACTTTACTAATTGTATTAGCGTGTTCTGTTATTCCATTCGGAACTTTTTGGATGGATAAAAAGTACTTGTCAAAAAATTAGCTAGTTAGTAATAGTAATAGATTTACTATACCGATCAATCATCAAGTTGATACAGCAATAACTTGTTGTTGCTTTTTAGTTTCTTTCATAGGTAAATCACGTGTTAACCAACCACTTCTACCAGCAGTTATAATCGCATAAGGTGTAATCCAAAAAAGAGTAAAAGCATAAAAAACACTATATGGATATGCCCAGAACGCCTCGGATACATTGTGTTTTTTTGCATAAAATATCGCATGCAAACTTGAAAAGATCAATATACCTACCAATGTAGAGCTAAAGAATAATACAGGATAAGTGAAAATAAAAAATAGCATCAATACTATTGCTGGGTATGCCATAACAAGTTTAAGCCATTGATTCAATAATAATATCCTAGCCCCCACTTTGTTCTCTTTTCTAAAGTTTTTAAACGCAAATTTACTCATTGCTATATTCTCACGTACATTACTTCGCTCCCATCGTATAAACATTTTAGATAAATTTTTATACTGTTCTGGAATATTAGTGTAAACATATGCATTACGTTGAAAAAGTACTTTATAGCCCTGTTTTAAAATCATGTTGGTCATTGCTCGATCTTCTCCAATTTTAGAGACTTGTCCCATAAACGTTTGATGAATCCAATCTTCTAAACAATTAAAAACAGCTTCTCGTCGATAAGCTGATAAAGCCCCTGGTGTACATAATACAGACCCTAAAGCACTCTGCGCAGAACGTATAAATTCAAAACTAAAAGCAAAGTTTACATGTAGCATACGTGGTATGAATGCTTTTTTTCTATTCAATACACGTACATTACCTGCTACTGCTCCACAAGTATCATCGACCATAAATGGGCTCACCATATTACGTAGCGTATCTTCTTTTACTATCGAATCACTATCCACGGTCACAAAAACATCACCCATGGCCAATTTAAATGCACGATATAAGGCGTGCCTTTTTCCCATATTTTTTGGTTGTTGATAGATAGAAACGCGGTTCCCCAAAATTGATTTTGCCTTTTTCATAAACTCCCAGGTATTATCTTTACTCCCATCATCAATAGAAATAATCTGTAATTTCTCTGGTGGATAATCGCTTTTTGCTAGGCTCATCAACGTCTTATATACCAATTCTCCTTCATTATAAGCAGGTACAATGACTGTACATAAAGGCAATTGTTCATTAGACAATAATGACTTAATGGGCTTATAGCGTAGATATAAAAATAAAAGGTATATTAAAAAACTAACTTTAAATACAAGTAATAAGGTACCAACTATCATAAGAGAGATTCCTGATACTGTACCCATTCTTTCTAGATATATTTCTTCGAAATAAGGTTGTAAAAAATAGAATAAAGATGTTGCTCCTAACAACAACAGAAAAGTTCCTATCAAAATAAAATAAGATAGTGAACTTGAAATATATTTTTTAAAAAGACTGTGATTTTTATTTGTTGCAGTAAAGCTTCCTGAAGATTCAGAAGAAATTAATCGACTCATATGTATTTCCTTAAATTTTAAAAGGAATAGTCAATAGTAATACCAATATATAATGTTTTGAATATCAGATATATATATAATTAACTAAGCAATAAATCGTGAAAAATATCTACACAAAGTGTATATTTCTACACATATACTGGGTTGAAAGATGGAATAGATTTGCTAATGAATGAAAGGGGTTAAAACACTTATTTACTGATCTTCATCTACTCAGGATATTCTATCCTAAGATGGTAGATATTAGTCAATTTTCGCTTAAACACTTTTTTGACCTGTTGGATTTCTTTAAAAGTAATATTCGTATTTAAAAACTGACCTTCTTCCATCTGTTTGTCTATTATTTTTTCTACAAAAGAATCAATTAAACTACTCGTAGGATCTTTCAAGCTTTTTGATGCAGCTTCTACACTATCACTCATCATCAGAATAGCAGTTTCTTTAGAAAAAGGTGTTGGGCCTGGATATTGAAATTTTTTTATATCTGCATGCTCATTCTGCTCCAATTCTTTCTTATAAAAATAATATACCGTACTGGTTCCGTGATGTGTTCTAATAAAATCAATTACCCGATCCGGAAGTTTATGTTTTTTTGCAATTTCTATTCCTCTGATAACATGTCCTATAATAATTTTTGCGCTTTCTTTTGGTGATAGTATATCGTGAGCATTACCTGAGGCAGATTGATTTTCTGTATAATAAGTAGGGTTTAGCATTTTTCCTATATCGTGATACAATGCACCTACCCTAACCAACATTGCATTGGCTCCTATCTCATTTGCAGCTGCCTCTGCAATATTAGCAACATTAAGAGAATGATGAAAAGTTCCTGGCGCTTTGTCTGATAATTCTTTTAATAGTGTAGAATTTGTGTCACTTAATTCTAATAATGATACATCAGAAATTAATCCAAATATTTTTTCATAAGCATAGATGAGTGGGTGTACAATTAATGTAGCGAATCCACTAATTACAAACAATCCTACTGTAACCCAATTGATATCACTTATATTTCCTTCGTGGATGATATGAAAGGCTATATATGCAATGATATAGACCAAAGTAATCTGGCCGACAGAAATAAATAAATTTGCTCTTTTATATGATTCTGATATTGTTAGTATAGTAACAATCCCTGCAATAATCTGTAAAAAAGTATACTCATAACTGTTAGGCACAATAAAACCTAAAATTAAGATGGTTATCACATGGGTAAACAATCCTAATCTAGAATCAAAAAAAGTTTTTAAAATTAAAGGCAGAATACATATCGGCATAATATAAATAAAATCTGGTTTATACCTAACAATCAATGTTGTTATAGTAACCATTATCAAAATATTAAAAGCTATAAATGTAATCTGTGTATTATTGAGAAAAATATCAGGTCTATATTTTCGTATAAAAAGTAATAACATCAATAAGGCTAATGAAACCAATATACTGTACCCAAAAACTATCCAATAAAAATTTTTATCACTCCAAACCTGAGATTGGTACTCTGCTTTAAGAGAATTCAATATCTGGAATCGGTCTCCTTCCACTACTTCACCTTTAGCAATAATCCTACTCCCTTTAGACACACTTCCTCTAGTAGTTAATAGTTTAGCCAACTCGTTCTCTAATGTATTTTCTGTCAATTTATTATTTATCGATACATTAGGTATAATTAGATCATAAAATAAAGCTACAAATCCACTCTTGTATTTTGCATATTCACTTTTTTCTATTTTGTAATTGATCAACTCTACCACCTCATTGGGTGTCATAATTTGACCGTAGGTAATAGCTTCAGCTTTATTTCCTTTATTAAGAAATATTTGTCTTTCCTTTTTATAAGAATACACCTCTTTTAGTATCCCATATCGATAGATATCATTAAGTAAGATTCTACCAAAAAGTTTTGCTTTCGGAGCAGAACTACTCTTATTTAGTACTCCTAAATAGTTATTAAAAGCATCATTATATTTCTCTTTTGCAGTATTAGATACTATAGTATCATATTGAAAGTAAGGAATTATATTGTCTGTAATACGTTTTCTTTCTACTTCGATTTCGTCATCGGTTTTTGCTATAGCAAAATCAAACGGTGCATATAAGTTTTCGTACTGCCAGGGTTTTCCTTTGATAAACTCATATTTAAATACTCCTCCTTTTGGAAATAAGTATACAATCAATATGATTGTAGAAATAAGAAGAAATCCTTTGTAAAAATATGATTGATTTTTATAAAAGTCGTTTAAATAATTTTTCACATAAAAAATTTGAATACTCTATATCAAAAGTACTAAAAAATAAGTCACCTATAAGAAGTCTCAAAATTGGAACCACAATATCGCAAAACAATATTAATCATCAGATAAAGTTCCTTATGCATATGTTCCAAAAATCATTAAATTCGCATAAAATAAATATGCCCGCTTTAAATTTTAATTAATGCTGAATAAATAAAACGGAGTTATACATTAATACAAGACACTAATGAATAAAGAAGTAGTAATAGTTTCTGCAGCACGTACCCCTATTGGTAGTTTTTTAGGAAGTTTATCCACTGTCCCTGCTACACAATTGGGATCAATAGCTATCAAAGGAGCTTTGGATAAAATTAATCTGAGTCCATCTTTGGTACAAGAAGTTTTTATGGGTAATGTAGTACAAGCAGGTAATGGACAAGCGCCTGCAAGACAAGCTGCATTAGGTGCAGGAATTAGTGATACTGTTCCCTGTACTACAGTAAATAAAGTATGCGCCAGTGGTATGAAAGCTGTCATGCAAGCAGCACAGGCAATTACATTAGGAGATGCAGATATTATTGTAGCAGGTGGTATGGAAAATATGAGTCTTATCCCACATTATGTGAGAGTAAGAGCTGGTCATAAATTTGGCCCGCAAACACTCGAAGATGGTATGCAGCGAGATGGATTGGTAGATGCATATGATCAAAATGCAATGGGAGTTTGTGCAGATATGTGTGCTACAGAACACGATTTTAGTAGAGAAGAACAAGACGCATATGCCATACAATCATACAAGCGTTCTACAAATGCTTGGAAAGAAGGTAAATTTTCCAATGAGGTAGTTCCTGTTCCAGTTCCTCAACGAAGAGGAGAGCCTATACTCGTTACAGAAGATGAAGAATACAAAAATGTGAAAATCGAAAAAATTCCTGTTCTACGACCTGCATTTACCAAAGAAGGTACAGTAACTGCTGCTAATGCATCTACTATAAATGATGGAGCTGGTGCTGTAGTAGTAATGAGTGCTACAAAAGCAGCTGAATTAGGTCTCAAACCATTAGTAAAAATAAAAAGCTATGCTGATGCTGCCCAGGAACCTAAATGGTTTACTACTGCCCCTGCTAAAGCATTACCAAAAGCGATTGAAAAAGCTGGTATTACCTTAGAAGATGTAGATTTTTTTGAATTTAATGAAGCATTTGCAGTAGTTGGTTTGGCTAATATGAAAATACTAGGATTAAATGATTCTAATACTAACGTTAATGGTGGAGCTGTGTCACTAGGTCATCCATTAGGGTGTTCTGGTGTTCGAATTCTTATTACACTGATGAACGTTTTAAAACAAAACAATGCCAAAACCGGAGCTGCTGCTATATGTAACGGTGGAGGTGGAGCTTCTGCGATGATCATTGAAAGAATATAAACTATAAATTATGCTATATGGTATATGTAATCTGAGTATTGTTCCTTTGCGTTTTGATCCTAGTGATCCTAGCGAATTAGTCTCTCAGGTCTTATATGGCGAACACTTTAAAATCCTAGAAAAACAAAAAAAATGGAGTCGTATTCGTCTCGCATATGATGGATACGAGGGTTGGATAGATAATAAACAATATCTAGAAATCACAGAAAAAGAGTATGCTTTTTTCAGTATTCAAGAACAACAATTAGCTGCCGATTTAATTGAGTATGTAAACTGCGAAAACAACCAACTCATGTACATTCCACTCGGAGCATCTTTACTGGCATTGGATTTTTTTAAACACCAGTATGATGGGACTAAAATTATCGGTAAACAAGCAAAAGAAAAATTAACCGAAACAGCTCTCCTTTTTCTTAATGCACCTTATTTATGGGGTGGTAGAACAAATTTTGGGATAGATTGTAGCGGTTTTACCCAAATGGTATATAAATTAAATGGGTACAAATTACTTAGAGATGCTTCGCAACAAGCAACTCAAGGAGAAGTACTAAGTTTCATTGAAGAAAGCGAGTCTGGTGATCTTGCTTTTTTTGATAATGAAGAAGGAAATATCATTCATGTAGGTATACTAATGAACGATAACTATATTATCCATGCACACGGTAAAGTACGTATAGATCGTATTGACCATACAGGTATTTTTAATACCAAAAAACGTACATACACTCATAAACTAAGAGTCATTAAACGAATTGTATAAAAATTGATCATGAAAATTATTGAAAGTCTTCAATGGCGATACGCAACAAAAAAATTTGATCCTACAAAGGTTCTACCTCAGGAAAAAGTTACTGTATTAACAGAAGCTTTTAATCTAACAGCTACTTCATATGGTTTACAACCCTTACGAATGGTGATTATACATGATAAAAAAATACAAAAAAAATTAACTCCCCATTCCTGGGATCAACAACAGGTAGCAGATGCTTCGCATGTATTGGTACTTTGTATAGAAAAAAATATCAATAATGAATATATTACAAAGCATTTTGATAATATAAAATCAATACGAAATACTTCTGAAGAAATTCTAAAACCATTCGAAGAACAATTGTTAGAAGTCTTTAAGCATAAGCCTGAAGAGGAAATTGCAAATTGGGCTTCTAAACAAGCTTACTTGGCTATGGGCAATTTATTAACTGTCTGTGCCACAGAAAAAATTGACGCATGTCCAATGGAAGGTTTTATACCAGAAAAATATGACGAATTACTACAATTAGATCTCTTAGGACTAACATCAGTATTAGTTTTACCTATTGGGTATAGAGCCGATGATGATATGTTTTCTGATTTAAAAAAAGTTCGTCGTCCAATCAGTGATACTGTAATCACTTTATAATGAAAATATTGGCAAGATATTTGATTACGATTTATTATTATATTTTTGTAATATTATGACAAATTTAAAAAAATGAAAAATATCGTTCTACTCATTACAATCTTATTTGCAATTTCTGTTTCTGCGCAAGAAAGCAAATTGCATTGGTTGACTGATTTTGAAATGGCTAAAAAAATTTCTAAAGACACAGAAAAACCAATTCTCATGTATTTTACAGGTAGTGATTGGTGTGCTCCCTGTATCATACTAAATGAAGATTTTTTTTCTACGCCTAAATTTGAAAAATTAGCCGAAAAATTAGTGATTTTAAAAGTAGATATTCCTAGAAAATTGGATGTTATCTCTGAAGATCAACTCAAAGCTAATAAAAAACTGCTTGCTAAGTATAATCCAGAAAAAGGATTTCCTACTATTGTTGCATTAGATTATAATGGTAAAATACTGGGTAATCAAAGCTCTTATAGTGCATCACTCAGAGATCCTTCTAGATATTTTAGTTTTGCAAACATGATTATTGATAATTATTATCGCTAAAAAAACAAACATCAGCACCTAATAAAAATCTTGTAGCGTATAACAATCCTCTATACAAATAACACTTATAAAAAGATAGTATAAGTATTAAATTTAAAAACTCTTTTCGGTATTTTTGCTGTAAAGAGTTTTTAAATTTAATACTATAGGTATGCCAGGATTCGAACTATTTGGAGAAGAAGAAAAAAAAGAAGTCCAAGATGTATTAGATAACGGTGTTTTGATGCGTTATGGTTTTGACGGAGTAAGAAATGGTCACTATAAAACATCAGAGCTAGAAAAGAATCTTGCTACCAAAATGCAAGTTAAACATGCTCAATTAGTATCTAGTGGTACAGCAGCACTTACAGTAGCTCTAGCCTGTGCTGGTATAGGAGCTGGTGATGAGGTTATTATGCCTACATTTACATTTGTAGCTAGTTTTGAAGCGATCTTGTCTGTAGGTGCAATACCGGTTTTATGTGATATTGATGATACGCTAACCTTAGCCCCAAAAGCAGTAGAAAAAGCAATTAGCTCTAAAACTAAGGCTATTATGCCCGTACATATGTGCGGTTCTATGGCAGATCTTAATTCATTAAAAAAAATCTGTGATGCACATAACCTAATTCTCATTGAGGATGCCTGTCAAGCTATTGGTGGTTCATATGAAAATAAACCACTAGGAAGTTATGGGGATATGGGATGTTTTTCTTTTGATTATGTAAAGACAGTAACCTGCGGAGAAGGTGGAGCTATTATTACTAATTCAGAGATATTTGCAGATAGAGCCCATAAATACCAAGATCATGGACATGATCATATTGGTACAGATCGTGGAGCAGAAACACACCCTTTTTTGGGATATAATTATAGAATATCTGAACTCAGTGCTGCTGTCGGTATTGCACAATTAAGAAAACTTGATCAAATAATTACATTACAAAAAAAGAATTATACAATTATAAAAGAGGCTATGGGTGTTATTGAAGAGGTAAGCTATAGAAAGGTTCCTCAGAATGGCATAGAAAGTTATGCTTTTTTATCGATATTTTTACCCACCGAAGAATTAGCCAAAAAAGGACACGAAGCATTAGTGGCGCATGGAATTGATGCCTGTTTTTACTGGTATACTAATAATTGGCATTATTATAAAAAATGGGAACATTTATTCGAACAAAAATCATTAGGAAAACTGTCTCAAGAACAACAATCTGGTTTACTAATCAATAACCGCTCATTTAAAGATAGTGATCAATGGATGAGTAGAACTATATCTTGCCTTATCAAAGTAAGCTGGTCCGAGCAAGAAGTAAAAGAAAGAGCTCTAAAAATGACTGAAGCTTTGCAAAGTGTTTTTGTAGGAAGTATATAACAAATCTAAGAATTCATTTTAAATAATTTATCCAAAATATAATGCTTATATATCCCCAAAATCCACTTAATAAAATATGGACTATAGTTTCAAATATTTTTCCTTTCCACAACTGTACTGAATAACCAAAAAATTGAATAAAAAGTCGAATTATCCAGAAAATTCCAAAACCAAGAGAAATCGTCTTTCCAAGTTCTGTATCAATAAGATCTTTAGTTGAAATAAAACAAAGTAAACCCATTAAAAATACAACAAGAGCAATAAAAAAAGTATGAATCACCATCATTTCTCTGTTTATTAAACTTAATAATTTTAGCTCTTTGCTCCAATTAAAATACTTTGGAAAAAAAATATGGATTAAAGCCAGAATCATCAAAAGAATGCCAACTATTTTAAAATGGATATACATATTATAAATTTAGAAATGGCAATTAAAAATCGACATGAATAGTGTAAATTTAGTTTCTTCAAAAGAATCAAAGCCTGCTTCTTTAAATGCTCTTTCCCAAGTAATTCTTGAAAAAAAATGAGTAAATCCGATTGAAAATGCAAAAAAATTAGGAATATCTCTTAAATGCTCTACGGTGATAACTTTGCCATTAGATTTGCATATTCTTTTACATTCTTTTAAGAATATTACTTTCTCACTATAAGATCTAATCTCGTGTACTGCAGAAAGAAGAAAAATGACATCAGTTGAATTATCACTTAAAGGTATTTTATCGGGACTAATTTGTTGGGTATTAGAATAAACCAAACTCACTTTCCTTGCTCTAATTATTGCTGGTTCAGTATGTCGTTTTGCATCATAAAAATCAAAAACTTTTAAGTCTGCCTCAGGGAAATTATTTTTTAATATATAACTTGTCTCGTCAAAACCGGCATTAATATTGACTATTTGATCTAGTTTTGAATTTTTTAGCTCTAAATTCTTTAACCATTTAAAATCATAATATCCCGAAAAATCATAGACATATGCAGAAATTAGTAATGGCATTATAAGTCCATAAATAAAAGCACCGGTTATTAGATAAAGCCACAGAATAGGTAACTCTAATTGAATCAAACTTATAATAAGTATTCCCCAAATAATTAAACCTATAATATAAAAATGTCTATTAAAGCTTAATATATTTAATACTCCCTGAAATCTTTTCCTTTTTATTTCCATCGTTCAACTATTCCTTTTTTCCAATAATATGGAATACTACTAACCATAAATGCATTTGCAAGATGTATCTCATTAAAGTTTTTGTTGTTAACAAATCCTACATCTACTTTCAAAACTTGTATCGGTTGTGGTTTCCAATTCTGTCTGACTCCTTCAATAATCAAAACTTCTTTTTTTTCTTGATTATAGGTAAAAGTAAACGGTAAAGGTCCAGCAAATCGTCTAGCTTCTTTCCAGTCATTGAAAGGTGACGTTTGAGGTAATTCTACATCAAGTTTTGAAGAATTTATTAAGATATCTAAATCAGATTTTTTTGAACAGATACTTAGGTTATCATCTTTTTTAGAATAATTGATATCAGTGGTTGTATAATTGTAGTGAGTAAAGATGTTGCCTAAAAATGACATTTTCATTTTATTAGTCTCTGATTTTAATATGTATAAACCTCTTAATCTCTTCCCTTTTTTGTTAATATATCGAACAAATATGCGATAACCAATCAAAAAAAAGTCACTTCCTAAAAAACTAGGAAACCCTTTAGGGCGTAAGTCTTTAGAATTAACCATTGCTAAAGTTACAAAAGCCCATTTATTATCAAAAACATCTAATTCTAGACATTCGGGAATTAAATCTTTCAATTCATTTTTGGCAACCGCATAGGAAAGCACTATTGAGTTCTCAAAATATGCTTCTACTGCAAAAGGGTGGTTTTTTAAAAATTTCATTGTAGGTTTTACTTCTTAATTTATTACAAATTCGTTGTAATAAACAAGTCCAACAAATAATAAAGCAAAAAAGAAATTGAATCTGCCCCAAAGTAAAAGATCAGGAACTAAGACAAATTCTAAAACATTCATTGTAATTACTATTATAATCTGAGCAATTGCATTAAATTTTGATTTAAATTTAGTTAAGATCCATATACACATTACGATCTCTGAAAAACCAATCAAAATTGTCAATTGCCTTGAATAGTCATTCCCCAAAATTTTCGCGACTATTTCTTCATGCCGAGGAACCATATTCAATACTTTACAAATCAAACCATTAACTAACCAAACGCTAGCAATTAAAATGGATAATATTCTATAAAGACTTTTGTTTTTCAATATAAGATCTGTATCAACTAAATATTATATTCATATAAGAAACCTCGAGATTGTTACTCTATTATATTAAAGCCAAAACATAACATTTTTTAGTATCAATAATTCACGTACTCTACAATTTCTAATCCATACCCAATCATTCCCACTCGTTTTTGTTGTATACTATTAGACACAAGTTTAAGCTTATGAATATTGATATCATGTAATATCTGAGCGCCTATCCCAAAATCTTTGGTATCCATAACAATTTTTGGTGCTTTGACTACTTCTTCTCCATTCTGTACATCTTTTAGCGCTTTAAGGCGACTAAGCAGGTCAAAAGACTGACGCTCTTGATTAATAAAAATAACAGCCCCCTTACCTTCTGTATTGATTAGCTGAAACATTGCATCGAGTGTCTTATCTGCATTATTAGTCAGTGTTCCTAAAATATCATTGTTAAATAGAGTGGAGTTAATTCTGGTAAGTACTGGTTCGTCTTTTGACCAATTTCCCTTAGTCAAAGCTATGTGTATTTGATTATTCGTAGTTTGGTTATATGCTCTTATTCTATAGGTTCCAAACCTAGTAACTACATCAAAATCTTCTTTTTTTTCTATCAAAGAATCGTGTTTCATACGATACGCCACTAGATCTTCTATAGATACTAGCTTAAGGTCAAACTTTTTTGCTACGTCTACCAATTGCGGAAGTCGCGCCATTGTACCATCATCATTCAGAATTTCTACTAATATACCTGCAGGTTTCAATCCAGCTAATCTCGCTAAATCAACAGAGGCTTCTGTATGTCCTGTACGTCTGAGTACACCTCCATTTTTTGCTCTTAACGGAAAAATATGTCCTGGTCTACCTAAATCATGTCCCTTAGTATCATCATTGACAAGCGCTTTGATGGTTTTCGCTCTATCATGAACAGATATCCCAGTAGTACATCCATGTCCTATCAAATCTACAGATACCGTAAACTGAGTCTCGTGTAATACTGTATTGTTCTGTACCATCATATCTAGGTTCAGTTCTTCACACCTATCCTGAGTTAGTGGTGCACATATGAGTCCTCTACCATGTGTCGCCATGAAATTGATCATCTCTGGAGTTACTTTTTCTGCTGCTGCAATAAAATCTCCTTCATTTTCTCTGTCTTCATCATCAACAACTATAATTACCTTTCCTTGACGGATATCTTCTATAGCTTCTTCTATAGTGTTTAGTTGCAATGTATTATTGGTTTTTGTGACCTGTGACATAAGATTAGATTCTAAATTTCCGAAAACAAAGGTACTTTATATAATCTTGAAATAGAATTGTATTAGTATTATTTATGTAACACTTTCGATAGTGGTGGTCATTCTTTTTTTATAGTAGAGATAAGCTAAGATATAAAGTGGTACCCCTACACTGAGAAATAATAGCGTAGATGGTTTTTTGATCAGTCCAGATAAATCTCTATAGAATGTATTAAAATTCTTGAACGATGTGAAGAAAAAATATAAATACGTAAATAAACCTAATCCGTTACATATATATAGTCCCATAGAACTAGTACTAGAATACTCTTTAGAAATAACATATATGGTTCCATTGACTACAATCAAAATAATAAATAATGCGATCACTAAGTGAGAGTTTTCTATAAAACGAGCATAATTTTTTTCTAAATTTCTTTTAGTAATATCATCTATATCAATGGTGTGAATATTAGTTATTAGGCTACTAGTTTCCCCATTATCATTAGAAATTGTTCTTTTTTGGAAAAAATTTCTTATAGGATCTACAAAATTATCTAAACTAAAAAATCCTCTATCAGTAGTAGCTCTATAAGTAAGTAGGATACTTAACGGAAATATAATGAATGTAGATAACCAAGAGCCTAAAAATGGTGGTATACCGCCTTCTTCTGCTCCATTTTTAGCAAAAATTCCTATAAAATGATATGTAAGAAATAATAGTACTCCTATGACAATGGGTAATCCCAAGCCTCCTTTACGAATAATCGCTCCTAATGGAGCTCCTACAAAAAACAATACAATACAAGCAATACCCAATACATACTTATCATGCAATGACATTTCGTATTTATTCAATCCTCTTTTTTTTATTTCTATTGACTTCTTAGTCGATTTCAATTTTCTAATTACTCCATCAGTATTAGCATATGCCAAATTATAGATTTGACTTTTCTGCCTTGTAGTAAATCTATCATTGATCAGATCTAATGTGTCTTTTGTCGTATTCTGGATGGTATCAATTTTAAGATTTCTGTTTAACTCTATGTACCCTCCTCTCCTATTTATCTCTTCATGAGTAGAGCGCACTTCATTATTTACTTGAATAGATATCGTATCTATTTGATGCTTTAACTGATTAACATTAAGCATATTAAACCCTTTGCTATATTGCTGCGCATCCATATCTACATTATCTAATTCTGACAAGTCTAAATTAAGCACATATTGCTTAAAATGCATCTTTGCAAAAGGGTGTTTTTTTCTTTCTTTGGGAGATCTTTGTTGGACATCATCATAATAATTTCCATCATTTAATAGCAAGGTAATCAAATCAGAATCTATACTTCCTTGTAGTTCTCCATCAACAGCTTTAATCACAGTAAAATTACCAGGTCGATTCGCTTTTTTATGAATAATAACATCTCTAAGATATTGATCATTATCTCCGTGTTTCTCTGCTACTTTAATATTAATATCTCCTAAATCAGTAAATTGATTAGGTGTAATTACCGATGCTGGTTTAACTTTTACTATGTTTTTTCTCAAATTAACGAATCGCTTTTCAGATTCTGGTATAACAGTATTTGAAAACAAAAAAGCACCTATACCCACAAAAAATATAAATATAGATAGCGTACGCATAGCTCTTTGTAGTGAAATTCCCGAAGATTTCATCGCAGCAAACTCATAGTTTTCTGCAAAATTACCAAACGTCATGATTGAAGTAAGTAAAATAGTAAGCGGCAATACCATGGGTATTAATCTAGGTATCGCAAACGTTAAAAACTTCATGATCACAGAAAAATCAAGATCTTTTCCAGCCAATTCTGATATAAACAACCAAATAGTCTGTAATAAAAGAATAAACATGATGATAATAAAGAGCGGAAAAAATGTCTTTAAAAAGGTAGTTAGGATATATCTGTCAAGTATTTTCACTCGTTTATACGTTATTTTTCAATCAGTTGTCCATAAATAAATCCCGAAAATTTCCGGGATATTTTTTAGTTTATAAATTTAGAAAATAAATATACTACTAATCTAGACGATTAATATAGTAATCATTGTATTTTGACTCATCAAAAGTAAATAGCGTTTTAGAAAGGGGTTGATTTGTTTTGAAACTATTAACGGTAATAGTAATATTAGTCTCATTATTTTGCATCAATATCATTTTATAGATATGTTTTGTTTGCTTATCTATCCCTAATAACACCTCTTTTAACTCACTATTAGAGTCCATAGGTATTAGTTTAACGAATTGAATTTTTCTACCTTGTACATTCTGTTCAATATCCATTTTGTATGTATATCCATCTTCATAGAATGTAAGCATCTTAGCCGGAGTTACATTATTTTCATCCTCATCACTTATTGAAGATATACTTATTTCTTCATCTTCTGGGACAATGACATGGAGTTTTTGACCATCATATAATTGTGTAGTCCCCATTAGATTAAGTACATATTTATCATCGGATAGTGTAACATCTCCTCTTGTTTCTTGCGAAACATTTTCTGCTGGGTTATTTAGCGCATATTTAAAGCCAATAACAATATTAGTATAACTCTTTACCTTAGTAGTAACCTCATTTAATAATTGTTTTGCATCTTGTGTATATGCATTGGTTACAATCAGTGTTACCATAAAAAATAATATTCTTCGTATCATTCTAAAACCTGTAAATTATTAAAAATTAAACTCTAGATTTAAACTTACTTTTATTCATTATTCTGCGTCTAATAGCTGTTGCAAAGCTACTAAATCTGTAATCAAAACTTGTCTAGCCTTACTCCCTTCGAATGGTCCTACAATGCCAGCAGCTTCTAATTGATCTATCAATCTTCCTGCTCTATTGTATCCCAATTTTAGTTTCCTCTGTAGTAAAGACGCCGAACCTTGTTGTGCTGTGACAATAACTTCTGCAGCTTCTCTAAAAAGTTTATCTCTATCTTTTTTATCTATATCAAGACTTGTGCCACTTTCTTCTCCTATATACTCTGGTAATAAGTGCGCATCTGGATATGCTTTTTGACTTCCTATGTATTCTGTAATTCGCTCTACTTCTGGAGTATCTACAAACGCACATTGTAATCTTACTAAATCATTTCCTTGTGTAAACAACATGTCTCCACGACCTATTAATTGATCAGCTCCACCAGTATCTAATATCGTCCGAGAATCGATCTTAGAAGTAACTCTAAATGCTATTCTTGCAGGGAAATTAGCTTTTATCATACCTGTAATTACATTTACAGATGGACGTTGCGTAGCTATAATCAAATGGATCCCAATAGCTCTGGCCAATTGCGCTAATCTGGCAATGGGAGTTTCTACTTCTTTTCCCGCGGTCATGATCAAATCTGCAAACTCATCAACTACTAAAACTATATATGGTAAAAAACGATGTCCATTTTCTGGATTTAGTTTTCTGGTTTTAAACTTTGTATTATACTCTTTTATATTACGGACCATTGCGTTTTTAAGCAAATCATAACGTGCATCCATTTCTATACAGAGTGAGTTTAATGTATTGATTACTTTAGTATTATCTGTAATGATTGCTTCTTCTGTATCTGGCAATTTAGCAAGATAGTGACGTTCGATTTTATTGAATAAAGTTAATTCTACTTTTTTGGGATCAACTAATACAAATTTTACTTCTGCTGGATGTTTTTTATATAATAGTGAGGTGAGTATCGCATTAAGTCCTACCGATTTCCCCTGTCCAGTAGCTCCTGCCATCAATAAGTGTGGCATTTTTGCCAGATCGACTACAAAGGTCTCATTGGATATGGTTTTTCCGAGCGATAAAGGCAACTCCATTTCTGCTGTCTGAAACTTTGGAGAAGCGATGGCTGATTTCATAGAAACTATAGTCGACTTTTTATTAGGCACTTCTATACCTATTGTACCTTTTCCTGGAATAGGTGCAATAATCCTGATTCCCAGAGCTGCTAGTGACAATGCTATATCATCCTCTAGGTTTTTGATCTTAGAAATACGAATACCTGCTTCTGGTACTATTTCGTATAAGGTAACTGTAGGGCCAACTGTAGCTTTTATCTGTGCAATTTCTATTTTATAATTTCGTAATGTCTCTACAATACGATTTTTGTTTCCTTCAAGCTCTCCCTGATCAATAGTAATACTGCTATTCTGTGTCGCATAATCTTTTAATAAATCGAGTCTAGGAAACTTAAAATTTCCAAGTTCAAGTTTGGGATCAAATTCTCCAAAATCTTTTACAAGTTTTGCGCTCAGGTTTTCTACTACTTGTTCTTCTACTACGGTTTCTACTTCCATAGCAATATCTTCTGGATTATCTTCTGATTTTATGATTAGTTTTTCTGGTATATCGTTCGATCTATTTTTTGGATTGCCATAAAAGTCATTTACAGAAGTAATAGAACTGTTAGAATTTACATCTTTTTTTGTGACAACTGTATCATCATTAGTTGTTTTAGAAAAGTTATGTGTCAACACCTCTTCAGGCTTTTCTATGGACAAAACTTTATCTTCTACTCGATCAGGAGTTGAAGAATTTGTAGCGTTTTTTACTTTTTTTCGAAGACTAAAATCCTTATTAATTTCTTTTTGCGCTTTTGATAATGATGCTGATATTTTTTCTGGAGTATACTTAAGTCGAATAACAATATATACAATTGCAAGAAAAGCTAATAACAAAACAGTTCCTATAAAACCAATATAATCTTGTAGCAGATCATTTAATTCGAAACCAACTATTCCTGCTAATAGTCCATTTCCTTTTTGAACAAAACCAAAAACCACTGATATCCATAGCATTACTAAAGTCCCCCAGAACCAAAATCCGGTCATTTTTTTTCTGTTAAGGTCAAAAAATAGATATACACCAGTTAAAGAAATAAGTGATGGGATAATAATCGCAGAAATCCCAAATCCTCTAAAAATAAAGAAATCACTAATTTTGGCACCATAGATACTCAGCCAATTTTTAGCATTTGTGGTTCTACTAGGAAATTGAGATATCTCACTTTGATCAATTTTCCAGTTGAAGAAGAACGAAATAAATGCAAAGAATAATGCCAATCCTAAAAAAAATAAAAAACTACCAAGAACAACTTTTTGTTGTCTAGATAACATAAACCTTTGCTTTAAAGGTATTTTAGTTTTTTTTATGGTTTTCTTTTTTGTAGTAGCTTTTTTTTTTACCATTTTTTGGGTCTATTGTCGCAAAAATACGAATATCTATAATGGAACGTGAAAATGGCTAAAAAATTTTCTTCTACAAGTATGGAACATAAATAATACAACCTATAATCACTGCTGTGATTGCTGCTATGAATACGGCTCCAGCTGCTACATCTTTTATAAACCCTATTTTATCATGAAAATCTGGATGTATAAAATCTGCTATAGCTTCTGCAGTAGTATTTAAGCCTTCTATACTCATCACCAATCCAATTGCAAAAACTTGAAGTATCCATTCCGTTTTTGTAATACCTATACGATACCCCACAACTGTCATGATACTAGCAATTACAGTCTGTACTTGTATACTCGGTTCTGTTTTTAACAGCAATAAAGCTCCTTTGATTGCATATTTACAACCTTTTAGCCTACCATAAACAAATGCTGAGAGCTTACTCATTTCTGATTATACCAATGTCGCTAGAGCAGCTGTATAATTTGGCTCTTGAACAATTTCTGGCACCTGCTCCGTGTATACCACTGTACCTGCTTGATCAACTACAATAACAGCTCTTGAGTGTAATCCCTGTAATGGTCCATCTGTAATTTCTAATCCATAATCTTTGGCAAATTTTCCATCTCTAAAATCAGAATGATTTGTTACATTCTCTAAGCCTTCTGCACCACAAAACCTTTCTTGGGCAAAAGGTAAATCTTTAGAGATACATAATACTTTAGTGTTAGATAAATTATTTGCTTCTTTATTAAATTCTCGTACAGAAGCAGCGCATATACCTGTATCTATGGATGGGAAAATATTAAGTACCAAATTTGTTCCTTTATAATCCGATAATTTTGTAGTCGATAAATCCGTATTTACCAATTCAAAATCTGGTGCTTTACCTCCCACTTTTGGTAGATTGCCGCTAGTATGAATTGAGTTTCCTTTTAGAGTGATTGTTGCCATAATTATTTGAGTTATTTTATAGCCTTAAAATTAGTAAGATTATATGGTATTTTCTAAAACTTTTAAGAAGAACTTTGTTGTCATAATATATATATTTACTCGATGTTGATCTTCTTGATAAAAAAATTATGAATCAATTGCTCTTAAAACGCGTTGCATGAAGTTATTTAATGCTTCTTTTTGAGGGATTCCTTCTTGTATCATTTTATGAACTTCTAAGGCTCCGTACATATTGGATATCAATTCTCCAATAACATCTAATTCTACGTCTTTTAATGATTGGATCTCTGTTATTGCCTCTAAGGTTTCTATCGTTTCTATAACAAAATCCTCATCATTAGTGGTTATAAAGCTAGTTAGGTGTTTAATTACTGGTAATTTCATCAACTAATTTTTTTAAAACATCAAACTTGTTTGTCTGTACTTGATTGACAAAATTCCCGTTTTTAAAAGTTGCAAAAGTAGGTAAGTTGTCTACTGTAGCCATTTTTCTTGATTCAGGGTTTTTTTCTGCATCAATCATGATAAAAATTGTATCATCGATTTCTGATGCCAGTTTCTTAAATTTTGGTTTCATAATACGACAATTACCACACCAAGTAGCAGAATACTGAACTACTACTGTAGTATGATTATTTATAACCTCTGATAGTGTATCTGTAGTTAATTCTTGAATCATTTTTTATACTATAAATGAAACTTCTCTCAACTAAATAAATTGAGAGAAGTTATTGAACTTATTATTAGTTTAGGCAAAAAGATTAATGAGTCGCTAAGTAAGAAGCTACTCCATCTCTATTAGCAGACATTGCTTCTTTTCCTTCTTCCCAGTTTGCAGGACATACTTCTCCATTTTTTTGCACATGTGTATAGGCATCAATCAATCTCAAAAACTCTGTGACATTTCTCCCTACTGGCATATGGTTTATTCCTTCATGAAAAACTATTCCTTCTTCATCGATAAGATAAGTAGCTCTATAAGTAACATTATCTCCTTCTACGATGATATTTCCTGTTTCTTCATCAAACTGCTCATTGGTTATATCTAATATCCCAAGTGTAGTAGATAAATTACGATTAGAATCTGCCAATATTGGATAAGTAACCCCTTCTATACCGCCGTTATCTTTTGAGGTATTTAACCACGCAAAATGAACTTCTGGAGTATCACAAGATGCCCCTATAACAATTGTATCTCTCTTTTCAAACTCTGTTATTGCTTCTTGAAAAGCATGTAACTCAGTTGGACATACAAATGTAAAATCTTTTGGATACCAAAAAAGTAACACTTTCTTATTCTTATTCCTTGCTTCTTCTAATATATTAAGCTTAAAAGTATCTCCCATATCATTCATTGCATCAATGTTCAGATTAGGAAATTTTTTACCTACAAATGCCATTTCTTAAATTTTGTTTTTTTATTAATTACTTTTTTTTAAGCCGCAAATATACAGTTGCAATACGTTTTATAATTATCAAATCATTAGAATTTCTTATATACCTATAGATTTTTCTGATACTATTAAAAGTAGATTCTCTCATTTTATTAAAAAATCTTACAAAATATAAGCAATACTTACATAATATATAGATTAATTGCTTATTTTTAACGATGATTTACATCTATTCTCTCCAATTTTTGTATTTTCGTTTATAAATCGTAAATACTATTATCTGAAATTGGGAAAATTTAGTAAGCATATAACTGCTTTATTTTTAGTTTTTTTTACTATAAGCGCATATACACAGTCTTCATTCGGAACTGATAGTATACAGGCATATATTGATAAAGCTGAACTTCATCTAGAAAAATACAATTATAGTGAGGCATTAGAAAATGCTCAAATTGCATATAAAAGTGCTAAGTTTGATAATAACGATAAGAATGTAGCACAAATATTACGAATTTTTGCATTAGTATATGAATTCACTGGGCAGAAAAAAAAGGCTACAAAAAATTATCGAAATGCATTGACATATGCTTCTAGTTCCAAAAGCTATGAACTGAAAGCTATATTAAGTCATCGCTTAGGAGATATTTATCTAAATAGTGAGAATAATGACACGATAGACCTAGGGTTTAATCATCACCGTATGTCATATGAAAATGCAAAAATTATTAATGATACCACAAAAATGATCCGTCCATTGATCAGCCAGGCTAAATATTACATGGACAATAACGACCATAAAAAGGCATATAGTAAGTACTTAAATCAAATAAAACAGATTGGCACTACACATCTCGAAAGCTTAGAGAATATAAAGTTAAATAATCTATTAGCAAGATATTTTCTTATGGTAAGGAATTATGAAAAAGCTAATAAGTACATTACTAATTCAGAATCACAAGTACAAGAAGAAATCGATAACAAACTTAACAGTGATCGATTGGTTTCTTCATATTATAGAGAACAAGCATATACTCATAAAATTAAATCAGATATTTTGTATGGTCAAAAAGACTTTCAATTAGCTTTTAAATTTCAAGAAAAATACCATCTTAGTCTTCAGAAATCTATAAACTTAACCAAAGAGATTGAGGTTCAAAGAGCCATGATAGAATTCGAAGTTGATCAAATGAAAGATATTGCAAATGAAGCGGAAGAGAATATGGCAGAAATGGACTCTGAAGAAATCAAATGGCAAATTAGTACTATTCTTGGTGTTGTTCTTGTCCTTATTTCATTAGCATTTCTGATAAGTGCCTATAAAAACAATCTCCAAAAGAAAAATTTAAACAATGTACTTATAGAAAAAAATAAAGAATTAATTACTGCAAAAGAGACCGCAGAACAAGTATCTACTCTAAAGTCTCAATTCATATCTACTGTAAGCCACGAACTAAGAACCCCTCTCTATGGTGTTATCGGACTTACATCGCTATTAATGCAAAACCCTGAAGAAAAGAAAAAAGACGAATATCTAGAATCTCTTAAGTTCTCTGGGGATTATCTTCTTGCACTGATAAACGATGTTCTGCAACTTAGTAAAATAGAAACGAATGAAGTTAAATTAGAAAAAGTATCTTTTGATCTTACATCTCTGATAGAAGGTATCGTTAATTCACTACATTCTAAACAAAAAGATAATAATAATGATGTCCATATCGATATTGACAAAAAAATTAATACTACCTTATTAGGTGATTCTGTACGATTATCACAAATACTGATAAACTTAATAGGAAATTCTCTTAAGTTTACTAAAAATGGAAATATCTGGGTTAAAGTAAAATGTTTAGACTATCAAAAAGATAATTACAAACTACATTTTTCTATAAAGGATGATGGGATTGGCATCCCTAAAAGTAAGCAAGATACAATCTTTGAGAGTTTTGCTCAAGTCAAAAACCAAAATCAAGAATATGAAGGTACTGGGCTGGGCTTATCTATTGTAAAAAAATTAATCCACCTACATAAAAGTGAAATATTTATCAATAGTGAAGAAGGTGTAGGATCAGAGTTTTCTTTTGAATTAAATTATGAAAAAGCAGTAAAAGAAATAGATGAACAATCACAAAAAGAAAATATAAGTATTGGTACTACTAATTTTAATATCCTTATTGTAGACGATAATAGAATAAATCAAATTGTAACTCAAAACATATTAAAGAAAAAAGGATATACCTGCGATCTAGCTAGTAATGGTATGGATTCTATAGATATGTTAAAAAAAGAATCGTATGATCTTGTATTGATGGATATTAATATGCCAGAGATGAATGGCTTAGAAGCTACTAAGGTGATCCGTACCTTTAATACTAATATCCCTATTATTGCATTAACCGCAGTAGAAGAAGGTGAGATCAGGGATCAGGCGCTCTCCGTTGGCATGAATGATGTGATTATAAAACCCTATGATACCCAACAATTTTTCCAAACTATTATGAGAAATATTTCTAAGATGAAATACATATAACATCGCAAAATACTTTTTTATTTATTGTAATTCTGTTAAAGCATATATAGTTTCTTTTCTAATATCTTAATTTTAGCATATAATAATAGATTATACGTATATGAAGTCACCACAAAAAGGTTTTAATACCATATGTACTCACGAAGGAGAAATAATAGACGAACAATTTAAGGGTGCTATATCGCCTATATATTTATCTACCTCTTATGCTTTTGAAGATGTAGAGACAAAAAGGTATCCTCGCTATTTTAATACTCCCAATCAAGAAGCGCTATGCAAAAAAATTGCCAAGTTAGAAAAAGGAGAAGCTTCACTTATATTTGGAAGCGGTATGGCAGCTATTAGTACCTCTCTATTAGCTTTTTTGCAAAAAGGAGATCATATTGTCCTGCAACGTACTTTATATGGTGGCACTGCTAATTTAGTGAAACAAGAGTTTGAAAAATATGGAATAGAATTCTCTTTTGTAGATTCTCAGAATACAAAAGGGTTTGAAGAAAAAATTAAGAAAAACACAAAAGTAATATACATAGAAACTCCTTCTAATCCGCTATTATCCATCACAGATATTATGGGTGTAGTAGAATTAGCTAAAAAAAATGACATTATCACTATGATAGATAATACATTTGCTTCTCCCGTTAATCAGAATCCTATCGAATTAGGGATCGATATTGTCATTCATTCTGCTACCAAATATCTAGGAGGACATAGTGATATTCTTGCTGGAGCTGTCATTTCTTCAAAAAAAAATATGGATATTATATTTCAATTAGCCATAAACTTAGGAGGAAGCCTCAGTGATTTTACAGTCTGGATGTTAGAGCGAAGCATAAAAACGTTGGGGTTAAGAGTACAACAACAGAACAAAAACGCACAAAAAATAGCCGAATGGCTCGAGACACATCCTGAGATAGCTGCTGTATATTATCCAGGTCTTACATCACATCCCGATCACAAAATTGCCAAAAAACAAATGAAAGGCTATGGAGGCATGTTATCATTTGAACTAAAAGAAGGATTAGATATAAGTATATTTCAAAAAGAATTGAAATTAATTAAAAGTTCTATGAGTCTTGCAGGAGTAGAAAGTACTATCCTCTCCCCTACACTTACTTCTCATTCACTACTCACAGAAGAAGAAAGAAAACAACAAGGAATAAAAAATGGATTGCTAAGATTAAGTATCGGTATAGAAGAAAAAGAAGATCTAATCCATGATATAGAACAAGCATTACAAAAAATTAAAATCTTAGATAGTACATTAATATGAAATTAGACATATTAGCTATTGGAGCGCATCCTGATGATGTAGAATTAAATTGCTCTGGAACGATTGCAAAAGAAGTAGACAAAGGTAAAAAAGTAGGTATATTAGACCTTACCCGAGGAGAGTTAGGCACTAGAGGAACTCCCGAAATAAGAGATCAAGAAGCTAAAAATGCTGCTGCTATACTTGGCGTGTCTATAAGAGAAAATGTGGGTTTTAGAGATGGTTTTTTTACAAACAATGAAGAACATCAATTGGCCATCATAAAGGTAATTAGAAAGTACCAACCAGAGATCGTACTATGTAATGCTATCAAAGATCGCCATATTGATCACGGAAAAGGCAGTAAACTAACTAGTGATGCTTGTTTTTTATCAGGTTTGCGCAAAATAGAAACCTATGATGGTGATATACAACAACAAGCCTGGAGACCAAAACAAGTATACCATTACATACAATGGATGCCTGTAGAACCTGATTTTGTAGTAGATATTAGTGGGTATATGGATAAAAAAATGGATAGTGTTATGGCGTATAAATCTCAGTTCTATGACGCTAATAGTGATGCTCCTTCAACACCTATATCCAGTAAAAATTTTAGAGATAGTATCCGATATAGAGCAGCAGACTTTGGAAGAATTATAAATACTGAATATGCCGAAGGGTATACTGTAGAGCGCTATGTTGCAGTTGATTCTATTTTTGATTTAATATAATATCATTTTTTCTTTTGTATAAAAATAAAAATACTTTATTTTTGCAGCCGAAATTAAATGGTGGTTGTAGCTCAGTTGGTTAGAGCATTGGTTTGTGGTACCAAGGGTCGCGGGTTCGAATCCCGTCTTCCACCCATAAAAAAAGATTCTGTTTTTTCAGAATCTTTTTTGTTTTTATCAAAATTTTATAACATCTGCTTTATCCATCGAAATCTCCGCAATCTTCTATTTTTATTTTTCTAGAATTTTTATACGTGGTATAATACTGCGTAATTTTAGATCCTATATACTCTTTAGGGTATGAACCTGTATGGGTCGTCGTATAGATAGGTAATGTATCTTTTTTAATAAAAGTAATCACTAATGCATCCAGTTCTTCTGTAGCTTTCGTGTATACAACAATCTTATTTTTTTGTTCTTTGATTGTATCTATTGCATAGGTGAGATAGAAATCTTTGCTCTTAGGTGGTATGTCTTGAATACAATAATTAAATAGGTACAATGTTTTTAGTTTACTATTAATGAGCATAGCAGATGTATCACACATACAGGCTGCAGAAAAATCTACTATATAATTGTTTATGGACTCCTTTTCTTTATTTTTTTTATATGTAAGCCCGACTAGTTTTTGATCCACTAGTACTTTTATCTTCTCTGAATATTGATCATTATAATCTACAGAAGCTATATGGTTTGCTTTGGAAACATCATTTTTTTGTTCTGGTTGTTGTTTGCATCCAATCAAAAAGATAATGGCAATCATTATGCATACATACAATCTCATACTACAGCACTTGCTTGTTGATTATTTTTCTTCCATTTAGGCACAAAACCCCCAGAATGCAAATGATCGTTATGAAAAGGATATGGTCTGGCATTAGTAAGGTTTCTAAATACAGACGATTCTCCTTTTAATTGATCTTTAAACCCAAATTTATGCATCGCATTAATAAATTTTTGTTGCCTATTAAAATCTAATTGTCCATTGGCAGTATATATATAACCAGTATCTATACTTTCGCCATTAGGATGAGTTATACTTGGGAAGGAAGATCCGTCTCCTTCGCACATGCCTTCTGAGACAATTGCAATTCCTGCTTCAATCCAAGCTCCAATAAAACCTGCAAATTGTAAAGGAGCACAGTATGTTCTTACTGTATTTTGGAATTTAAATGTAGTGTACTGATCAAGTCCATAAAGCAATGCCTTTCCAGGCAATGTTATCTGCAAGCTATCCGGAGCTTTTACTAGTTCGATCTCTTCTTCACCAGCAATCTTATATGCTAAAATTTTTGTTCCTTCTTTTACGATAACATCACCATTAGGATATATGTATTTTATTCTTCCTTTAGCATGTTCATATTTAACTTCTTTTGTATATCCTGGTTGGATACTTGATTCAGCCCCATTTTTTCTTTTAGGAACCGTTTGCAAATCACAAATACATATTTGATAGAACACTTTATCTAATCCAACATACATGTATATTATTTGTTTTTTATATTTTAAGCGTCCAATTTTAGATAAGCTTCCATCTGGATATATAAAAACAACAACCGTATAAACTAATTTAAAAGCATTATTTATAAACCATTGACGTATATTACGAACTTCTTCGACTACATTAAAAGATAGTAAGGTATGTTGTTCGTGATTTTCTAAACATTCAGACCATCCTTCCATACTAGATGATAAATTTTCTTCTTCCGAATCATTTTTAGTAAAGCACTTTGGTCTTAATGCTATTAATACAGCACCAATTTCATCTTCATTTATAGGAACTGTAACCTGTAACGTTTCTTCACCTGTTTCGGGTATTATAACTGGTAAACTATCACTTGCAGAAGCTAGTAATATTTTAGGGGTTTCTTCTTTAATTTCTATCGTTACTTCACTCCCTGCTAGATTATATGTTATTACAACTAGATATACCTCTTGAGTGATATATCCGTAAGTAATTTTAGGGTATGAGAAAGTTTTTTTCATTTTTTTTACATCGAAACTGATCGTTTCTCCTGCTGTATATGCATTTTTAGTAAGCGCTTCTTCTATATTTATATCAGTAGCACATTGATTATTAGCTTTTAAATCATCCGAAACAGATTCTTGTATGATTCTGATTATGTTGTTTTTAGAAATACTATCTTTTATAATGGTATCTTCAGGGAAAGTATAGGTTGTTTTACCATCAGTTATATCTGTACATTCAAAAACAACTTCCCTTTTTGCGAAATAAATATCGACTACTCCCATACTAGGTGCAGGTTCATTAACTGTAGGTGTTATGGGTTTAAAACTAAGTATTTCATTTTCTCTTTCTATATCAGGCAATAATGGTAAATCTTCTATGTTTTCTATATAATACTTACTCATTTTAAACTGTTTTTTTAATTATTGAATTTTACTGTGTATCAATATGATGAGAATTTTATTGGTTTTGAATGATATCCCCATTTTTTATAGAAGTATCAAGCATTTTTTCTAACAATTCTAATCCATCAAACAAACCATTATTTCTTCTAAAACGACCATCTATTGGTTCATTACCTCCAGTATAAAACTCTATGTGTAACATTCCTCTAACATCAGGTCGAGGTTGTCTAAAGGGTGTCCCTCTACTAATCAATATTCCTACATATCCCAATTTTTCTCCTCTTTTTACTCTTTGTCCTTTTTGCAATTGTATACCTGATCGTCCAGGGCTGCACACTTCTCCATATCGAACCATC
This sequence comes from uncultured Aquimarina sp., assembly GCA_947493495.1. Classification (GTDB taxonomy): domain Bacteria; phylum Bacteroidota; class Bacteroidia; order Flavobacteriales; family Flavobacteriaceae; genus Aquimarina. The sequence continues at coordinate 35,759 of CANLRN010000007.1, read as the reverse complement.
ATTTTATGTCCTTTTACATATTCATAATCGTGTTCTACATCGATTACCCAAGTATCAAGATAAAACGGATACATTCCTAGTACAGTTCCATCAGTAATCGCATGCACCGAAGGATTATTAGTCGGAACGTTTACATCTGCCTGAACATAAAGATCCCTTGCAGCATGTAATCGTGTACCATTGCTTCTAAATGCCCTAAAAGTTGTAACATTTGATCCTGCTGCTGCTGTATAATTGTACCCTACATAATTATTATTTTTATAATTTTGAGGATGGTTTTGAGGAATTACTCGTAATGGATACCATAATTCTTGACTATTAATTAGTGTTAGATAATTGTCTTTGTATTGTATGTTTTCTTCTCCTTCCTCCCCATTATAGGTTATTTCCCACCAATAAAACGCAGATTTTTTTACAGAATTCTCTAATGCTTCTTTCCATCCTTGTAGACTCCTAACAGCTGGTTCTGTCGTAGTGGTTTTGTTTTCTGCTTTCGGTCTAAACTTAATTTTTTTAATTCCTTGCTCTTCATCTGTAATAAGAACTTCTATCCCAAGCGTAGCTTCAGTTTGCGTTTCAGTTTGCGTTTCAGTATGTGTTACTGTTGGATATACTAATACAGGTAATATCTCATCTGTCGCTGTTAGAATGGTCAACTCATCAGCTTTTTCATAAATTTTTATAAGAACTGTAGTGCCAGATAGGTTTAAGGTATTGACCACCAGATAAACATCTTGTTCTATAGCAACTTCATTGATTCTGGGGTATGATAGTACTTCTTCTAGTTCGAAAACATCAAAATCAATCGTTTCTCCTGCTGCATACTTATTTTTAAGTATTCCTTTCTCTATTTCCGCTACTGTAGTATATTGATTTTTCTTTTTTAATTCTTCTACCGTATTGGTCTGAATAATTCTAGCAATATTATTCTTATCTGTTATTGTATTGTTATTTTTGAAGCTGTAGTTTTTAACTCCAACAACATTTGTAGTTCTCTTATAGGTTATTTTTTTCTCTGCAAAATACACATCTGTAACTTTTGCATTAGATGCTTGTTCATTAACTGTAAGTGTTGTGAGATTAGTATTTATACCTAATTCAAGTAAAGGTAATTCTTCAAGTAAAGGTAATTCTTCAAGTAAAGGTAATTCAGTAAGGTCACCATTTATCGCTTGTCTCATAGTATTATATTTTAATATAAGATCTTTTTTATAAAGTTTTGTTTATGTTATACTTTAATATTAATATATCGTTACGTTGAATGTATGATTAAATTTTACCTTCGTAATAAAGGGTCTATAGCCTCTAAAATGTTGCAGAATAAACCAAGCTACAAACCCTTGATGGGTGTCAGAAAATTTCTCCATATCTGGAAAGTCCAACCCAAAATGATCCCATAGTATAATTTCACAAACAATTTTGTATGATGGCAGGAAAGTATTTTCTTTTGAAAACCCAATCATTCTTACCTGATAGGACCATACATCATTAATAGCAATCGTAAGACCTCCAAAAAGATTATTTAAATCTTCTTTTCCAAAAGAGGGGTTATATCGTGATCGCTTGGTAAGAATAGTATTGTCAACTAATTTTGCAATATTTCCATCATTCTCTCGTAATACTCTGGTGACCCAATTTTCAATAGCTATCAAAAAAACCTCTGTCGATGAATTTGTTCTTACTGCTTCTGTTAATGCTGCATTAGTATACACCCCTCCTTCATTATTCTGAAATTTTTGGATCATAGATTGTATATTCGCCTGTAATCCATTTCCATTACCTGAAAAAAAGCTTGAAACACTTGACCAAAAGGAGAAGTCGTTACCTAATAACCTAAAACTCCAGAACAAGAAGTCATCTGATTTGTCCATCAATTCTATGATAGTAGGCATATTTCTAATATCGTTGATTGTATATATTGCTTTACTTCTAAACCCTCTTCTCACAAAATTGGCATAATCTCTATGTAAGCGATTATCTTCCTTAAATCCCGATTCTATGTAGTCCCTTTTATAATCTTGTACACGCTGATACTCATTACCAAGAGGAACTTGACCATCTCCAGATCTAACTCCAAACCCAAATGCAAGGTCATTTGCTATTGCAGTCGCATTTTCATTAAGCCCTGGAATTCTGGATAGTTGGATGTTCATAGGTAGTTTTACTACAGTTACTATAAATCTTATTGTAGTATCAGGGCTAATACCCTCAAGATAGGGAACTATGTCAAATGTATTTCCTACGTGTATGTTACAAAACTTGAGTTCTATATAGAAATGTTTATCTCCTTCTTTACCACTTTCTCCCAATTTATAACAAGGTTTGGCTCCATTTTCTCGGATGTACCATAATACATTAAATTCCGACCAGGCATCAATTTCAACTCTAAATCTATACCATTTTTCAGGAACAACTACTGTTACATTATCATCTACTCCATTATTAGGGATATCTAATTCTGGTTCTAAAACTGCTATATTTTCCATAATTTATACTTCAAAAGGTCCTTCTAATTTAATAATCTTAGGTATTTCAGGAATATCTGGTAATTCAGTAGGTTCGTCCTTCTGCATGGTATCTGTGATAGTAATATCTACATTCCCCGTACTGCATTTGATCGTAGATCCCTCTACTAATGCGATCTGATCATCGATCTCCACTCCATTAGCATTATTCTGCCAACTGGTGGGCGCAATAACACTTTTACATGGTGGTGGATTTTTTTTAAATTTTTTACAAACGCCTTCAAAAACTAGATTTTGTTTTGTATTATCTGCTTCTGTCGCCCAGGTTTTATCCTGTAGCATAACCGGTGTAGAGGTCACCGTTAGTTTTCCTTCTGTAGAACATAAGGAACATTCTAATTTAGCTCCGTTGATTACAAATTCTCCTGCCATAGTATACTTAAATTTGTGTGACTTTATATTTGACTAGACTATCATCAGTCTTATATTTAATTTCTAAATTGGCGTTTCTAATCCATTGATTATCCGCGTCAATTTCATAAAATCCTGAATACTTTTTAAGGTATTGATTGTTCATTAGAGATGCTCTTATTTTTAATCTTACAGAGTGTTCGTCTTCTTGCCTTTCTAAGCTTATTTCTTCATCTATCGTTATATCTACTCCTTGCTGTACTATATTTTTATCTCTATTTTTAAAAATAAAATTATCATAGGGTTGATAAATATCATTAAGCAGTAATCCATATTGATGGTAATCGATAATATGTTGAATCAACATTTCTGATGAAGCTACTTTCTTATCAATTCTTTTGCATAAATAGTTTACCTGATAGCCAATATATTTTTTATTGATTTCTTTTCTTATATCCTGCCATTTCTCTTCTATCTCTCTCCTATTTTCTACCTCATCTATAATTCCATTATATTTTACTTTTAATATTAGTTTATTATATATCTCATCCATTTTGAGTAACAAATTAGTATGAAATCTGGCAGGGCCTCGAAGTTGCAAATCATATTTATGGGTATTTACTTTTACCAATCTATAATATCGATCTTCTTGATATGGAGATGATGTTATATTCACTTGCTTTTTAGTTTGCTTATAATGTTTTAGTACAGATGTATCTACAAGACTCTCCAATAAATATGATTTTTCACCAATAGGAAACGTTTCATCCCACTCTTCTACTTTTAGGTTAAAAAGTTCTCTAACTCCCATAATTTATCCTTTGCTTATTTTCACGACACCACCTCCTTGAAATGAGGCTAATCCTGCTCCAGATAATCTCATATCTTCTTTACTATGAATATCTGCTCCTCGTGATTGTTGGGTGATTGCACCTATAACATTAGTATGCATGTCTTTCTCTACCGTATTAGTGGTATTTCCAGATGTTGTGATATCTAAATTATTCTTGGTAATAAGTTGCGTATTCTGACCAATATTGAATAATGCATCTTCCGTTACATTCATCTCAAAATTCTTGGCGTTTAATGTCATTTTTTCTAAGGCAGTAATGGTAATATTATTCTTGGCCGTATCGATATTGATGATATTCTTGTTCTTATCAGTAATCGTTATAAACTCGCTACCTTCCTTATCATTTAATTCTATAGTATGGCCACTTCTTGTGCGAATTGCTTTAATATCATTTTTACCAGAGTTCCAGTTTTTTGCATTAGCTCTTCCATTATAAAATGATCCTAACACAAATGGTCGTTCTGCATTACCACCATCAAATCCTATGAGTACTTCTTCTCCTATTTCTGGTATAAAATGAAATCCTTTTTCACCTCCAGAATGAGGCGTAAGAACACGTAACCATGGGGTGAATTCGCCCATATCTTTTTGCCAATGAAATTGTACTTTAACTCTGCTTAATCCATTTGGATCCACATTATCCGTTACAATTGCTACTTGATTTTTACTTTCTGGATATATCGTTATGTTGGTTTTAGGATATACATCTTTTTCTGTAGAAACTCCTTCAAAATTGTTATAATAATTACCAGTTTCTGTTGCGTGATGTGTCACTTTAGTTATTCTAAATGAACCTTGACTTCCTTCTTCTCCTCTTATTTTAATAGTTTTACCAAGACTTACGGCTGGGTTATAACTTACTCCGGTAACTTTAAGCTGCCTAAGCTCTTCTGCTTTTTTCTGTACACTAACCATAGCTTCTAAGCTTTTGGCCATTTTCTGATCATTTTGTACACTAATTATGTGTACATTTTTATTATGAGGGTATAATCCTTGACTTACTTTTGTAGTAGTACCAATACGCCCGTTAAGTGATTCTCCGATAGCAGATGTGGCTAATTCTTGTTGTTCGTTTTCAAAATAATTTGCAGTAAAATAAGTATACTTGTTAGATAGTGGCTGCAGGCTTCTGGAAAATTCTTGCAAGTCTACTCCATAAGAAAGATAGACCTCTTCCGTACTATCAGGCTTTCCAAAAATTAAATTCTCTCCATCATAATAAAACCATTCTCCATATTGCGCAGCTAATCTACTAGCATATTGATAACTACTCTCTCCGTTTTGCACACAATAAGGAAGTATATCAGATCTTCGTGCATTAATACTTGTACGTAAAGCAGATCTATCATATTTTTGGAATACTTTTCTTAACATCGTATTTAGATCGATATCGCTATAAGAAGCATTATGTGGACCATCATCTGTTAGTATAGACGTACTTTTAGCAGATATAATAACCAAATCCCCTGTTCCTTTATAAAAACCTTTTTCATTCGTTATATTAGTAACAATTCCTTTAAACTTCAAGTTTTTACTATATATAGAAGCTGAACTATCTTCTTCTAGTAAGGATATTGTTAATAATAATGTCTGGCCCAACATATCTTCACTGTCTCGATTGTATTTATCCGATTTTTTTTCTAAAACGTCTCTTCTACATATCAATTCGATTGTATGGTGAGCATCAATTTCTTGATGTAATTTCAACTCTTTTAAAGCCTTGATTTGGGTTCCATCTATAGATATTTTAATGTCAGTATGAAGTTTCATTGTGAGTTACGTTTTTTTATTATGACTTTTTACTTTTTTGATATCAAATACTTGTGTTTTTACTACTTTTTTTGATAAATCAGGGTGTGATAACTTATACTATCCTTTATTATTTCATAAAATATAGTAGTATCTTATATTTGAGTAATGCCTAGCAGCGATCTATACTTGTAGTGTTTTATTTTATACCTACAGCATCTACAAAAAACCATTTTTTTTGTGATAATTTTCTTTTTTACAAAATGGTTTATTGTGCATCATTAGCTAGTATTAACCGTAATATGCTATAAACAGTGATAGTACGCACTTTCTTAATCCAAACAATGAACTATTGTTTATCGAGAATTTTTTTTAATAATTTCTTACTACAAATAAGTGTTTTAAGTATTTATAAAATTTATGCTTATAAATACTATAGAATACACTAAATATTAATTATATAATATCAAGAAATTAGAAATTATTGAAGTCATGTTGGTTTTAAGAAAAATATTTATATAAATATATAACTAATTATTCTTCACAATATTTTTTTAAATCATAAATATTTTTTAAAAAAACAAATATCTTTAACAATTATTTATCAAAAACTAAAATATGAGAAAACTATTAGTAGTAATTACTATCATGATAACAACTGTTGTTGTTGCACAAAAAAGAAAAGATCAAGAAGGAAGTATTAAAGACCTAAAAGGAATTACAGCATACAACCTCATTTTTGATTATGAAAATATAAAAGTTCATAAGTTTGATACAGAAGAGGAGTTTCTTAAAGACAAAATGGAGAAACGAGAAAAAAAGAATCCTGGAGAAGGTAGAGGAGAAAAATTTAAAAAATCCTGGTTTGCAGATCGAGAAAAAAGATATGAACCAAAATTTATTGAATCTTTCAATAAACGCTTCGAAGATGGAACTATAAAAGTAGGAAAGGATTTATCTAGCGCTACACATACAATGAAAATAAAGACTACTTGGATTTACCCTGGGTATAATGTAGGAGTTTCTAGACAACCTGCAAAACTTAATGCGATTATCACAGTTTATAAAACTGATGATCCAGACAACATATTGTTTTCTACAGAGTACCTTAAAGTTCCAGGTGGTGGCGCGTTCGGTAATGATTATAATTCTGGATATAGAATTTCTGAAGGATATGCAAAATTGGCTAAGGAATTTGCAAAATATATTATAAAAAAAGCTAAATAATTTTTTTGGCATCAGCACTATAGAAATCGAAGTGTGTTTTTTTTGATACTTCGATTTTTTTATATCTATTTTTTATAATGTACAGTATATCTCCAATATGAAAATCCTCCCAAGATTGCCCATAGTAATAAACTATAATACACCGCAGATGGTGTTACAACTTGATCTCCACTAGCATAAGAATGCAAGCCTTTTAGGTAAAAATTTACTCCAAAATATGTCATTAATATAGATGCTACAGCTAGTACAGACATCAGATTAAAAAACCATTTATTTCTCAATCCAGGAACTAATCGCATATGAATTACAAAAGCATACACCATAATACTTACTAATGCCCAAGTCTCTTTTGGATCCCAACCCCAATAACGTCCCCAACTTTCATTAGCCCACATCCCACCAAGAAAATTACCTATGGTAAGCATTACTAAGCCAATAGTGAGTGCCATCTCATTAATAATAGTAACTTCTTTTATATTAAGGTCCATTTTCTTTTTATTAGATTCTGTGGTTAAAATCATGAGAATCAATGCAATTACGCCTAAAATGGCTCCCATAAAAAATGGTCCATAACTCCCTACAATTATTGAAACATGTATCAATACCCAATAAGAATCTAGTACAGGTTGTAAGTTAGCAATCGCTGGATCAGTCCAACTCTGATGAGCAAACCATAAAATCATACAAGCTACAAAAGCTGTAGCTGCCATAGAAAGGTTACTTTTTTTGCCAAAAGCCAATCCTAATGCCATAGTCGCCCAAGCCACATATATCATAGATTCGTAAGCATCACTCCATGGAGCATGACCAGAAACATACCATCTAATAATGAGTCCGGAGGTATGCAGCAAAAAAATAAAAATAATAGCGGCAATGAATATTTTTATAAAAACCTTTATTACCTTAATATCACGAAATATACCTACAATAATCAATATAATTAAAAATATGCTTACTCCACCATAATAGGTGTATAGCTTCTTAAAAATATTATACTTATTCAATGCAATCTCTGCCTTGATCTTTTTATCTGTTGGCAGCACTTTACTTCCAAACTTTTTCTGAAAACTGCGGATACTTTCTATATACTGATCAGGTTTGCTATAATCATTTGTTTTTCTAGCTTCTACCAAAGATTGCCTATAGATTTGGATGATCTGTTTTGTATATACAGAATCCATTCCTGTAAAACTGGCTTCATCCAATTGTGGTACAGATACCCATGTATTGTTTTCATCTTCAGGAATAGGAAATATCCTCAAAATACCACCACTAAGGGCTTTTTCTAATAAATAATATTTTTCATGAGTTTTTAGAAAATCTTTCTCGAAACTACTAGGCGTGTTGGTGCTACTTGCTTTTTCTAAATAAGGCGCTAATTTGTATGTTCCATCTTGATCAAAAAGATCTACTAATGAAACTCTTCTTTCTGACTTAGGAACACCTAGTATCTTACGAATACTATCATTTTTTCGTTCAATTTCTATAATCGGAACACTATACCAAATAAATGGATTCTCTACCATGGATACAAAAACCTGATCAGCTGTTAGGCCTTCATATGTTTCTTTTTTACTTAATTTACGAAGTAATTCTGAAGAAAAGGTATTTACCGGTTTCATTCTCCCTCTCTCATCCTGAATGACAATATTCCCAAATTTTTCAGCGTGTATTTTAGATACTTTATTTGCCTTTATAATTGAATCTAATTGGGTTTTACTAGGTAAACTTTGCAGATGATTTGTTTGTGTTGATTGTTGCTGAGAAAAAGATGCAGAAAAAATAAATAATATGGCCATACTTGCCAATGCTTTTTTCTTGGATTTTATTTTGTTTAGCATCTTTTCTAAGTCTTTAAATCGAGAACCTCTAGTAAAAAGTATGAGCATTAGCCCAAGATACAGTAGCATATATCCTGCGTATGTAATTTTAGTCCCCCAATAATCATGACTTACCGATAATACAGTACCTTTCTCATCAGGGTCAAAAGAAGATTGAAAAAAACGATATCCTTTATGATCTAATACATGATTCATATAGATATCATAAGGTTCTGGAGGCTTATTCTCTTCAATGATATCTACTTTACTCTCATAAGATTTATACACCTTAGCGGTTCCTGGTTGTTTTTCTGCAATAAAGTCTCTTAATTTTAAAGCAAACGGTAGTTCCATTCGTTTAGAACCATAACTAAAATGTATATCTAGTCCTCCTAAAGAAATTTTTTGCATATCATTAGCATATCCTTTCCCTCCTAATAATTTCACTTCTTTGGTTTCTCCATTAGTTGTTACATCAAATACCAATGCATCTTGTTGTCCTTTCTCTTTTACTGCTATAGGTACAACATCATATACGCCTTTGATCACAGGATCAGGAATTACGAATTGCATTCCTGCAGTGTTATATAATGATCTAAGCATTAAAGGTTGTAAACTATCTTTGATCAATGCACCTTGCTTTTGATCGGCCATTCTTAGATATGTTCCATCAAAAGGAGATTCTATATAATATTCGCCCTTATTATAGCTAATATTAATGGCTCCCTTTGTCTGTGTATTAAAAGCTATTAAAATATTATGCAAATTCGATACTTCTCCTTCTTTCAGGTAATGATCATGACGGGTACCTTCTCCTGCTTCTACTATCTTTAGGTAGTTTTCTCCATCATCACTTTCTAATAATCCCATCTCTGCACCTTGTATATAGTCTTTATACTGTATCGTTACAGCTTGTTTATTATAATCCGTTTCTATTACAAAATCATTCTTCGAACCTGTTGCCTCTGAAAGTTCTATTTTTTTAGAAATCGGTCTACGTCTAGGTTCTCCATCAATCTCTCCATCTAAGAATACAGTTAGATATGTTCTTTCAGATAGAAATTCCGAAGTGGTCTCTCCTTCTCTAATGGGCATAACCCCTTCATAACTGATATATCTAGTAATAAAAGCTCCAAGTAGAATAAGAATAAAAGAAAGATGCAATAGTAATGTAGCCCATTTCTCTTTTTTATATAATTTATATCTAAAAATATTACCACAAAAATTAATCATAAAAAAAACCATAATGGCTTCAAACCACCAAGTATTATAAATCCATATTCTTGCTGCTGTGGTTCCGTGTGCGTCTTCTAGAAATGTACCTACTCCCATAGAAATTGCAAAAACAATAAATAAAATAGCCATTAATCGTGTAGAGAATAAAATACTTGCTAACTTCTTTTGCATATTATTATTTTTCAGCTTGGCAAATGTAAGCTTTTTGATAAGAATTTATAGTATAAATAGTGTCGTAACTATATGTTTTAACAACTCATTTATATTCCATTTTTAAAGTATCTTCCTTACTTTTACCGAATGATTAATGTAGTCCTTCTTGGCTCAGGAAATGTAGCGAGACATCTCTATACTATTTTTGATAGTAAAAAAAATAGTAATGTTGTACAATGTTATAATAGAAAAGGTATAAAATTATCTAAAAACCAAATCATTACATCTATAACATCAGATATCAATACACTAACTCTAGCTGATGTATATATTATTGCTGTTAGTGATGATGCTGTGATAGAGGTTACAAAAAAATTACCTTTTAGTAATCGGTTAGTAGTACATACTTCTGGTAGTGTTCCCCTATCATCTATGGCTGATAGAAATAGAAGAGGTGTTTTTTATCCTTTACAGACATTTAGCGCTGATAAGGAAGTTGATTTTCTTAAAGTACCTATTTGTATTGAGACGGAGAATCAAAATGATTTTTTAATATTAGAGAGTCTAGCAAATAGTATTTCTACTATGGTATATCCTATTTCTTCAGAGCAAAGAAATATGCTACATGTTGCTGCTGTTTTTGTAAATAATTTTACCAATCACATGTTCTCATTAGGCAATGACATTTGCAAAGAATATGGAGTCCCTTTTGAGGTTTTACACCCCCTTATTCAGGAAACTGCAAAAAAAATAATAACAATAGATCCAGATCAAGCGCAAACAGGTCCTGCAATTAGAAATGATATCCAGACTATCGAACGACATCTGAGTGTCTTAAAAAAAGACTCGCAAAAAAAAATATACAAATCACTAACTAAATCAATACAGAAAAAAAATGGAAAAAAGTTATAAAGAGTATTTACAGCATATCACTACTTTTATCTTTGATGTGGATGGAGTTCTTACCGATGGAAGCTTATTGATTAATAGTACAGGAGAATTACTCAGAACTATGAATGTTAAAGATGGATATGCACTAAAAGTCGCTATCCGACAAGGATTTAATATGTGTATTATTTCTGGAGGAAAAAATGAAGGCGTAAGAGAACGGCTAAAAGGTTTGGGAGTAGAAAATATATTCTTAGGAGCACATCATAAGGTAGATCTATTAACAGAATATCTAAACTCGCATCAAATAAAACCAGAAAACGTACTGTACATGGGAGATGACATACCAGACCTGCCAGTAATGAAGACGATTGGGTTACCTACTTGTCCACAAGATGCTGTGGCAGAAATCAAAGAAATATCTAAATATATCTCCTATAAAGAAGGAGGAAAAGGGTGTGTTAGAGATGTAATAGAACAAGTACTTAAAGTACAAGGAAAATGGATTGATAATTATAATGCTAATGCCTAATCAACTTGGTATTACTCCTATTTATGATAGTATACGGATTGATTTAATAAAAAATGCTATGAAACTTGTTTTTGCAACAAATAATAAAAATAAACTAAAAGAAGTACAAGCAATGCTACCTCAGACTATTGAATTAGTGAGCTTATCTGATATTGGCTGCTATGAAGATATTCCAGAAACAGCCTCTACTATAGAAGGAAATGCAATACAAAAAGCTAACTATATCAGAAAGCATTATCAATATGATTGTTTTGCAGATGATACAGGATTAGAGGTAGAAATCCTTAATGGAGCTCCTGGAGTATACTCTGCTAGGTATGCTGGTGACGCAAAAAATGCGGATGCTAATATGGATAAATTAATCCAAAATTTACAAGGAAAAGAAAACAGAAATGCGCAATTTAAAACTGTGATTGCTCTTATCATCAATGGAGAAACAAAAACATTTACTGGTATCTGTTCTGGTCACATTACTAAAGAAAAAAGAGGTACAAAAGGGTTTGGGTATGATCCCATTTTTGTACCCAATACCTATACTCAGACGTTTGCAGAAATAAGCCTAGAAACAAAAAATAAAATAAGCCATAGATCTAGGGCTGTACAAAAATTAAAAGCATATTTATCAAATTTCTCTTAGTTTACTCCCGGAAAAGCCAACATCTCTCCCATCCCAACAGTAAATAGCCAATTCCCATAAATCGCATGTTCTATAGATACTACTATAGTAGATTTTGTTTTTTGGTACGTATATGCAAATAGCAAACCTCCTAAAAATGTAAGTACTTGTACCAAAAAATTCATAAAAAAAATATGAGCTAATGAAAATAGTATAGCATTTATAAACATAAAAAGCCATTTATTATGTATCAAATGACTATATCGATCATAAAAAAAAGTTCTGTAAATAATTTCTTGTGGCCAAACCGAAAAAAAAGTGTAAATAAATAAAATAATGAACCATAAAATAGGTTTTTTAAGCATCACAAAAAACAGTTTATCTGGCGCAATAAAATAAACATATAAAGTAGTTATGATCGTAATAATTAATAATTTAACGGCTGTTTCTTTCCAAAAAGTTTTCCAATAGGCGTTTTTTTCTAGTCGTAATCGTAATAAGCCTGCTTTTCTAAGACAAAATAATATATAAATAAATCCAATAAGAGTACATCCCATTTTTATTTGAATAGGGTACGGCCATAAAAAGCTAATTGGTAGTAGAATAAATAAAATGAATACTTCTATTCCCTTGTAAAAAGTTGAATACATAAATTTTATATTTCAATAAATATCATACTAATAAATGAAAACAATACTTTTTTAACAAGTTTAAACTTTTTTAAATTTTTTTCACTTAAAGCAAAAAAGTTTAAACCACTTCATTATATAGTATCCTATAAATATAGAATTAAGAAAATATTTTAAAATTTAGAGCATACAAAAAAAGCCTCTGGGCAAGAGGCTTTTATGAAAGAAAAATCAAATTTTTATATGTATTCGACTTTTGTTTTGGGGTAATAAAAACTAATTCAAATTATAATCAATTATTAACAACACTTCAAAAATACATTACATGCTCAATTAGCTTTGAAATTAACTATCATAAACATACAAAAAATCTATGAAATGCATATTTCATCGTTTAAGTGTATTTTTAATCAATATATAATATTATAACATAACACTAAACTAATTACTTCTATAGAAGTTGTGTCTAAAAAAATACTTAACACATACTGTAAAAATATACAGGGTATAGTTATTAATATGAATTCTTTTTTGATAAGATGTAACGCTTCAATTACTTGTTTTTATAGAGTTTAAAGCAAAAAGAAGCCTCTGGGGTAAGAGGCTTGTAAACATAGGGGCGAAATAAAACTTAGGGCAAAAAAAAATGTTATATATATAGGGGCAAAAAAAGGTATTATATATTCTTTTATTTTTACATTTCAAAAGTACATCTAAATTCCATACAGACTACAAATGATGAACATAAAATTTCTAATATAATCCTTTAAATACATATTTAATCGATTAAAAGCAATTATTTTAGTTTTTTACCTATTTATTTACAATGCAAATTATAAAACATGTAAGAATATTATACGTGAAAAATTGTATTATGTTCTTGATTAAATAGTAAAAATAGATTGCATAGATCTTATTAATATTGTAACATTATGCATTGAAATTTCTAATTCATACTATGGAAAATCAAAATAACATTTCTACTGATCCCAAAACCAAAAAAATTATCAATAATAAAGAGTTGAGCATATGGGAAGCATTAATTCCTATTATCGCATTAGTAGTAATGTTATTTTACAATGTTTTTTATGCTTTTGGAGATGATGCATTGAGTGGCAGCAACCAATTTATATTAATACTTGGCGCTGCTGTAGCCGCGATTGTAGGGTTCTTCAATAAAGTATCTTATAAAGAAATGATAGAAGAGGTAGCAAAAAATATAAAATCTACAACAGGGGCACTACTTATCTTATTAATGGTAGGATCCTTGGCTGGAACTTGGTTAATTAGTGGTATCATTCCTACCATGATATATTATGGTTTGCAGATATTAAATCCTACTATATTTCTAGCAGCTTGTGTAGTTATATGTGCTATCATCTCTATTGCTACGGGCAGTTCTTGGACGACATCTGCAACTGTAGGTATTGCATTAATTGGAATTGGTGATACACTAGGTATTTCTCTAGGTATGACTGCTGGTGCTGTTATTTCTGGAGCCTACTTTGGAGATAAAATGTCTCCTCTTTCTGATACAACCAACTTAGCTCCGGCCATGGCTGGTGGAGAACTGTTCTCTCATATAAAATATATGACTTATACGACGATCCCTACAATTACAATTACTTTAATCATTTTTATTATTATTGGTTTTACTCAGGAAACAGTTGGTACACCAGAAATTGGAAATCAACTTTCTGCAATAGAAAAGGCTTTCACCATTTCTCCTTGGCTATTTTTAGTGCCTATACTAGTAATTATCCTTATCATTAAAAAAGCTCCTCCATTAATTGCATTATTAGCAGGAACCCTCTTAGGTGGAATCACAGCCATTATTGCCCAACCTGATATTGTGATAACTATCGCAGGGGGTGATATATTAAATTTTAATACTGCATACAAAGGGGTAATGAAAGCAATGACTGTTGATACATCGGTAGAAACGACAAGCAAAGAATTAAATGATTTATTTACCTCTGGCGGTATGTCTGGTATGTTAGGTACCATATGGCTTATTGTATGTGCAATGGTATTTGGTGGTGTTATGGATGCAATTGGAGCCTTAGCTAGAATTAGTAAAGCTTTATTAGGATTGTTTGATTCTATATTTGGGTTATTCGCAAGTACCGCCATGAGTTGTGTTATTCTAAATGCAACTGCATCTGATCAATACTTAGCTATTGTAGTACCAGGAAGAATGTACGCCAAAGCATTTAAAGACAAAGGACTAGCACCAGAAAACCTAAGTAGAACCCTAGAAGATACGGGGACTGTTACCTCTGTATTAATACCTTATAATACTTGTGGAGCTTATCAAAGTGGTGTATTGGGAGTTCCTGTGATAGATTATGCCTTCTATGCATTTTTTAATTGGCTGAGCTTTTTTATGACCTTACTATTTGCCGCTCTTAGTATCAAAATCAAAAGAATTACAAAATAATAGTACTCTAATTAATAGAATTCCTAGAAGCTATCTTTGCTATTGTATACAATTACCTACTGCTTACAAAAAATCAAGTGTCTAGATTAAAATCTTGATTCTTACTTTTTTTAGTACAGTATGATAAATCGATCTCTTATAGATATTTTAGTGAGCTATAAAAAGCTTAAACCCAATTTATGATTTCTATAACACAACTCTTTTTAGTTGTTTACTATATTTAAAACAATCATTCCAAATAGACGATGCCAAAAACCGAAACATTTGACAGAAAACAGGTCTTAAAAAAAGCTACAGAAATATTTCATTCTAAAGGGTACAATGGCACCTCTATGCAAGATTTGGTAGATGCTACTACTATAAATAGATCAAGTATCTATAATTCGTTCGGCAATAAATTAGGAATGTTTATAGAAGTGCTTACGTATTACCAAAATGATTCGAATATACATTTTAGTAAAAAAATTGCAACTACATATAATGCTATTGATACTATAAAAGGAGTTTTTGATGCTGTAGTGTATGACATCATAAAAGACGTTGACTGTAAAGGTTGTTTGTTAGTAAATAGCACTTCGGAAATGGTAAACCAAAATGATACTATCAGATCATTTATAGAAAATCATCAAGATAGAATGCTTGCCTTTCTCGAAGATATTGTGATAAGAGGTCAGATGGAGAGGGTATTTAATACAGAAGTAACTGCACATCAATATGCATTATATCTCTATACAGTAATTCAGGGATTACAAATGACAGGGATTTTACATAAAAACAAAGAAAAACTGACTAGTATTGTAGAAACTGTATTAAAATCATTAGAATAAGTTTTTACTCAGATAATATTTTGGTTTTTCATTATAAAACTAGTATAAATAGTAATTATACAGGATTTATTTATAATCTTAGCATCGAATTGTAACCTATTGTAATAATTTACAGTTCCTTACTCAGGATATATACTGGAATAATTATTGCTAACTATATAATTAAAAATGTTGTGAAATGAAAAAGTACATATATACAGTCTTCTTTCTTGTTTTCTTTCTTACGGTATATGGTCAGTTCGACCCACCTAGCACAAGTTCTCGAACTAATAGCTATACATTAATCAATGATGTAAAAAAAATAGATTTTGATATAGAAAAATCTGTTATTAGTTTCAATTTTGTAACTGAACAGACTACGGGTACTATTCATGGTCTTGAATGTAAAATATCTTTTAATCCCGAAGACCCTGACAGCTCTTTTTTTAGAGGAACTGCCATGGTAAATACAATTGATACCAATAACTTTTTACGAGATGGTCATTTGATGTGGGAAAAATTCTTTTATAAGAAAAAACACCCTAAAATAGCTTTTGATAGTTCGCAAGTAGTTCATTTTGGTAACACTAATTATAAAGTAATCGGAAATCTAACAATAAAAGGAACTACCAAAGAAGTAATTATCAATTTTGTACTAAATAACGAAAGCTTAGTTGGTAAAACCTCTATAAATACTAGTGATTTTGGTATTAATATCCACAAAGAACGTGAAAAAAATAAATTGGATATTACTTTCGAATTTCCAATACTTAAATAACTATTACAAATGTATAGAATATGCCTTTGCTAAACGTTCTGATGTAGACACATAAGTATTGTTCTGCATGTCTCCTGATTTCACTCTAGTAACTTCTATTTTTTTGGTTACGCACTCATACCCTATTACTCTTAATGCTTGTAGTATCATTCCCCAATGATTTAATTGTTAGGCTACAAATTTACATAAGTTTTGTATATAAAATAAGGGGATAATACCCTTTTTTTATCAAGAGTAACACCAAATCAATCTCAATTATGATTCAATCACAAATGCACTGAATGCACCATGATGCGTTATAGAAAATTGAAAATCTATCTTTTTATTATTCCTCATAATACAAGGGATATTGACTTCATTTTTTACAAAAGTAATATCAGTTATTCCTTTTGTGTACAAATATGACAGCAATATTGATCTTGCGGCAACCTGTTTTGTCATACTAATCTGAGATCTAAATTTTCTTGTAGGTATCGCCTGCGCAATAGTGTGGATATAGTTTTTTGATACTTCTGTTTGCGTGTGATATACATAAGAATCTATTGTAACCATATCGTCTAAGCACACATAGTCTCTTGGGTTATATTTTGGTTTAAGAAAAAAACGTCTCTGATGCGCTTTATAAACAGCTTCTTTCATACTCCACAATTTCCATACCATCTGATCAGGATATATAGCGGTAATAATACGTTCTCGTTCTTGTAGTGTGAAAATTTTTTGTAACCAACCGCTACGTCTCCAATCGCTCTGTATAGCAGCTAGGCGAAGGTCTACTATATCATTACCGATCATTAGATAGCTAATTTATCTTGTATAATTGCAACAGATGCTTTGATGGTCAACATTTTTTCCATAGCATCATTATCTATTTCTATCCCAAATTCATCTTCTACATCTAAAACTACATCTACTAAATTGGCAGAATTAATTTCTAGATCTTTTATAAAATCTGTTTCTTCTGTAATATCGCCTAATGCATCTTTATTCTCTACATAAGGTGTAATAATAGTTTTTAGTTTTGATATTAGTTCTTCTTTAGTCATATACAATTATTTATTTATTAATATTTTTTAAAGATGACACAGGAATTTACGTCTCCAAATCCAAAACTAGCTTTGGCGATAATGTTTACATCTTTATATATAGTCTTTACTGGTATTTTTTCTCTATCTATAATAGCTGCTATTTCTGGGTGAAGATCATCACTATTAATAGTACCAAATACAAAATTATTTTTTAATTGTAATACTGTCGCTACACTCTCTATACTTCCTGAAGCGGCTATACAGTGGCCTATCATACATTTTAGTGAGTTTATATACGGAAAATCTTTACCGCTAAGACCGAGTGCATGACTCCAATTAGAAATTTCTGTAGCATCTTTGCCTGTAGCAGTCAAGTGACCATTTATTGCATCGATATCTGTTGGTTGTATATTAGCATCAACTACTGCTCTACGTATACATTCTTTTATAGCAATGCTATTAGAAGCAGTCATGCTACCTCCACTCCTTTGTCCACCGCTATTGATATGTCCGCCGAGGATTTCTGCATAAATGGTAGCTCCTCTTTTTTGAGCACTCTCTAGACTCTCTATAACCAATGCTCCTGCACCACTACTAGGCACAAAACCTGATGCTGTTGCACTCATAGGACGTGACGCTGCAGTAGGGATTTCATTATATTTATGTGGCAATATTCGCATTGCATCGAATCCTCCCCAGATATAGGGTCCACTATCACTAGTACTCCCTGTTAAAATAATTTCTGCTTTTTTGGATATAATTCTATCATATGCCATCAAAACGGCTTCTGTCCCTGTAGAACAGGCAGAAGAATTTGTAGTTGTAATATTACCGCAACCAATCATACCTCCTAAAAAAGCACTCACTCCACTAGCCATCGTCTGTATTACAGAAGTACTCCCTAGTCTACGTACTTGTCCCTGATCGACTTTATAGATCGCTTCTCTAAATTTATCTACACCTAATATTCCTGTCCCGAAAATCACACCTGCATCCCATAAAGGTTTATCTTGTTTTTCACGTAAAGGTAATCCTGCATCTTTCCAAGCATCAATCCCAGCAATCACTCCATATTCTAGGCCAGTAGCATTCAATCCTTTTTGTTGCAAAGGTGTAAAGTATTCATTTATATAATCTTTATTATACACTGGTATACCAGCTACTTGACAGTTAAAATTAAGTGTTTTTAATTCTTCTACAAATCGAATACCACTAGTCCCGTTTTGTATCGCTTCATTAAATTCGGGCACATTTATTCCATTAGGAGCAACCACTCCTAATCCTGTAATCACTACTCTCCTACTCATTCTCCCACGGTTTAATCATTCCTGCTATAATTCCTCTAGCAATTAACACATCTTTTTCGTTATATAAAGTCACTTTACACTTTAGTTTATGAAATCTGAAATATTCTTTCTCCGATACAACATATACTTTTTCTCCTGGCAATACATATTTATAAAACTCTATAGCGGTACTACTCATAGCTACTCCTATGGAACTGTCTACTAATTCATCTTCAAAAAGAAAAATTCCTAGACATACCAAGCCTATCTGTGCCATAATTTCGGTAAGAATAACTCCAGGAGTAATGGGATTATTCTTAAAATGCCCTTCGTAGAAATGTGCTTCTGGTTGTAATGTATAATTACCTTTGATTCCTTTTTGGTCTACTTCTGTAATTTCATCAACAAATAAAAAAGGAGGTTGATATGGGAGCTTATCGATGATTTGTTCGTTTGTCAAAATATATTTTTTTAGAAAGCGCAACCATTAGGCAAAGGTGCTGTAGTAGCCAATTGACTTGCAAAAGATGTTTCTACTATTTGTTGTGTAAATCCATCAGCGATACTACCTTTAAATACAGTTTCTCCATATCCCGATGTATTCATATGCGCTCTTACAATTACTATTTTATCATTAGCAATAGGGACTGAACCACCAGATCTTATGAATGGTTGCTCATTGACATGACTATGAGCTAAAATTCTGCGATACAATAATGAGCCATCTTCAGTAATAATCTCCCACCAATCTGCGTATTGTTCACATCCTAGGTCTGGGCTTTTGATCCCTACATTGAATGTGTAATTATTTTCTGTTCCTGATGTGGTAACACTTGTTATGGATGCCATTTCGGTATTATTATTTTCAGTATCTGTCTCAGATGTTTCCTTATCATCATCTGAGCAAGCACTACAATGTATAGACATCGTACACAAAAAAATGATTATAATCTTTTTCATTTATTATTATTTTTAAAATCATTAAACAAATTCTCCATTAATCTGGGTTTAACCTAAACTATCTTCAATTCTATAACTTCAATTCTCCTGTTTCTGCTATAGTATTATAAATAGCAGGATAGTGTTCTTTTACGTTTTCAATCATAAATGCTAATGGAACATCTTCAAAATACCCATAATCTTCTAGATACTCCATAAAAACTTTTCCATCGTTAGTAAACTCTTGTAAATAAGAATTGTTTTCGCCATCAAATTCCAGCGGAGATACATCAAACATTTTACACAACGATGTATTGAATGCTGGAGACATTTTTAGCCAATGATCATTAAGAAAAACATTAACCATCCCGTGAGGTGTTAATTCATTAGTCCCAAACTTTTCTACGAGTCGTTCTACAGCAATATGATTTTTTACTTTTCCTAAGTGCAATCTGGCTGGAATTCCCAATCCACGTAAACAGCTTATCAATACAATAGATTTCTCTATGCAATGCCCTTTTGATTTTTTAGCAATAACACTAGCTCTATAATTTTCTTTAGAAAAATGCAAATGATACGGATCATATCGCCAAGAATCTCTTATTTTAACGTATAATCGTATTGTTTTTTCTTTATCAGAAAGCGAGTTTACTACGTATGGAGAAATTAGCGCTTGAATTTCATCACTTTGGTAATCAAAATAATACGTTGCTTTTAGATAATCCATATCACCATTTAATACATTTATGCTGTTTAAAACATATAGTAATGTAATCATTTTTTATTTTTTTGCACAAAAAAACAGGCAGATATCTACCACTCTAGCAATATTCGTTGTGCCGAAAAACCTGGACCAAAACTAAGCATCAATCCAGATTCTCCTTTTGTTATTTTTTTGTTCATAAATCGCTCTAATACATACAAAACTGTTGCGCTACTCATATTACCATATGCACTAAGAACTGCTTTTGTATCATCAATATTTTTGCCTAAATCCTCAAAAAGATCTTCAACTGTTTGTACTATTTTTTTACCTCCAGGATGAAATATTAAATGGTCTACATCTTCAATAGATCTACCGTGTTTTTTTAAAAATGGATGTATTATATTGGGAAAATGACTTGCTATTTTTTCAGGAACTTCTTTATCTAAAACCATTTGCAACCCACCATTTGTTAGTTTAAATCCCATCATTGATGTTGCATCATAAAAATGGTACATCTCATCCCCTATTAGTGTAGGACCAGTGGCTTTATCTTCTGATGAAAGCAAAACGCAAGCTGCTCCATCTCCAAAAATAGCTGCACTTACAATATTAACCATACTGTAATCATCTAACTGAAATGTAGCTGTAGGTGATTCTATAGCAATAACAGCTGCTCTCTTGCCAGAAGTTGACTGTAAAAAATTTTTGGCATAAATCATCCCTGATACTCCTGCAGCACATCCCATTTCTGTAACTGGCAACCTAACAATGTCTTGTTTTAAGTCTAATTCATTGATAATATATGCATCCAATGATGGGATCATGATTCCTGTGCAACTAACGGTAATGATGTAATCTAGTGATTTGTGATCCCACCCAGCTTGATCTAATGCCTTTTTTAATACTGATTTCCCTAATTTCTTTACTTCACGTACATAAATATCATTTTTTTCTTCAAAAGAAGTAGCTGTAAATACTTCTTCAATACTCATAATACCATATCGCTTATCTACTGCGGCATTTTCGAAAATTTTAAGAACTTTTCGCTTAAAACGCTCATCCTTACCCATCAACCAACTCGAAACAAAAGGTAAAATCTCCTCAGTCTTACGAACATATTGTGGCAACTCTTTTGCTACGGTAGTAATTTTTACACTCAATTTATTATATATTTAATTATTTACTATTAATAATCCATCGATATCTAAAAGCCCATTTCCAATCTAATGTATATCTTTTGAGTTTTAGCTCATCAGCAAAACATATCAACTCTTTTCTCTTAAACCCTCTTTTTATTGATATTAACCCATCATTTTTGGCAATATATCCATTGATAAAAAAGAAACTGAATAGTTTATATAAATAGTATGTTAGTATATTTCTATGAATATCATTTATGATGATAACTTCAGAAACTAGTTCTATTCCTTTTTGTAGCACCTTTATTATTTCTTTATCCTTAAAATGATGCAATGTCAATGTAGATATAATTATATGACAGCCAAAATCTTGTTTTGTCAATGTTAAAATGTCTTTATTATGGTATGATATTTCTGGATATGCATCGCTTAATTTCTTTGCTTGTGCAATACACCTATAGTTATTATCGATACCTATCAATTTTATAGACACTCCTTTTTTTCTAGCACTATCTGCTATTTGACGCAACATCTCACCATCTCCGCAGCCCAAATCCATAACACGCCATTCTTTTTGCTTGCTTCTGTTTTTTATTTGGTTAAAGACAGCATTTACCGTAATAGTATTCCCTCCTAACAACTTATTTACTCTAGAAATATCCTGTAGCGCAATGGTTAGATCTCTATTATCAATGTCTGGATCGTCCATAAGTTCTTCTTCATTACTTCTATACGTAAGATCTACTAACATACTAATGGTTTTCCGTGAGTTTGTTCAATAATCTTAGGAACCAAAAACGGGAGTTGTTGAGCTACTTTTTGCGCAATCTCCTGAAATTTTTGATACAGTAGTATTTTCTGTAATACTCTCCCTGCATATAATCTTTTAGCAAAAGTCGAATTCCACTCTTTAAGATATTGTTTTTCTATTTGTCTTCTCGAAAAATGATTGGTTTTATAATTCTGAACTAGTAATCTACACAAAATCTGTGCACTCTGAATTGCCATTGCCATTCCATTACCACACAAAGGATGAATTAATCCAGCTGCATCACCAGCCATAAATATATGATTTTCTACTGCTTTTTTCTTATCAAAATTAATTTGACTTATCGTGATCGGTTTATCAAATATAGGTGTTGCTTGTTCAAAAAAATTCTTTAGATGCGGATTTAGACACATTACTTCTCTCTGAAAACTATCTATGCTTTTATGTTTTTTAAAACTCTTATAATTGACCAGATAGCATACATTTACTTTATTAGCTTCAACTTTAGAAAGTCCACAATATCCTCCTTCAAAATTATGGAGTGCTACCATATTAGTTTTAAAATCAGCTTTATAGTGTGATTTTACAGCCAACCAAGAAGATTTTTTAGCACTAAAATCTCGATTTAGGTTTTTATCTAATATTGAACGTTTACCATAGGCTCCAATAACATAATCGCTAGTTAATAATCCTGTATGCGCTGTGGTGACCTGAAAAGTATCTGTATCATCATATTGAACATCCATTACCTGATCATTAATTAGGTGTACACCGGATCGTTTTGCTATACCCCATAGATAATGATCTAAGGTATATCTGCTAATCCCAAAACCTCCAAGAGGCAGTTTACTTTTAATAGTATTTCCTTTTGTAGTACTGATACTCATTTCAGAAATTTTTATAGGATACAAGCTATCAATATCTATATCCAGAAACTCGAAATAAGGACGTATTTCATTAGAAATATACTCTCCACAAACTTTATGCTTTGGATAGGTGTTTTTTTCTATAAGCGAAACAGAAATATCAGCTCTGGCTAAGTGAATTGCACTAGTAAGTCCAGCCAAACCGCCTCCAATAATCAGAATGTGTGAATGTCTGTTCATTTAATGAAGGTACATAATTTATGGACATAAAAAAACCTCGAACAGATAGTCGAGGTTTTTTACGATATATTACAATATATATGGTGTTTCTTATCTTTAATCTATCTTTTTCTTTGCGTCTTCTATCATTTTATCATTAGCCACCACTCCAAATTCTACGCGTCTGTTTTTTGCTCTTCCTTCTGCTGTGGCATTATCATATTTAGGCAAGGTCTCTCCATGGAAATATGTTGTCAAACGGCTCTGACTAATTCCTTGCGAAATCAAAAAATTAGTTACAGAATTAGCTCGTTTTTTTGACAATTCCATATTATATGTATCATCACCAGAACTATCCGTATGCCCTTCGACAATAATATTGGTATCCGGGTATTGTTTGAATACATTTACGAGCTTCGTAAGATTTTCTTTTGATTTCGCATTAATATTGTGCTTATTGGTATCAAAATACACCCCACTTCTTTCATCAAATACAATATCTATCCCTTCTCCTACTCTAGTCACTTCTGCTCCTGGGATTTCTTCTTCTATTTTTTGAGCTTGTTTATCCATTTGTTTTCCGATAACACCTCCGGCGACACCTCCTACTACTCCACCGATTACAGCTCCTAATACAGAATTTTCTTTGTTACCAACATTATTTCCTAGTACACCACCAAGAACTGCGCCAGCAGTTGTACCTATTACAGCTCCTTTTTGTGTGTTATTTGCATTCTGTACGGCGTCACAACTACTTAAAACAATTAGTGACATCAGTATGATTCCTATTTTATTTAGATTTAATATTATCATAATTCGAAAGATTTTGAGATTTTTATAATTTATTAAAGTTCATTGTTATAACAAAAGGCTTGCCTTCGAGACTAACTGTCTGTGTCCAAGTCATCGTGGTATCATCCAGATGCTTTATAGTCATTCTATATCCTTTATTTTGATTTGTACTTTTTTTCTTGGTATCTGTTGGTTTAAAAAGAAAGCTATAGTCTCCATTTTCTGAAGGTTTAGGAATAGTAAACCTAAAATTACGAGCTCCTGTAGAAGTGCATTGGTTTTCATTTACAGTATACATCCCTGTAGTATTATTGGGTATGAATTTCCAGATACCTCCAGTAAGACATTCTGCAGATGCATCATTATATAAGGTCACTTCAAAAATTCCAGAACGATCATATGAGATTTTATCTAGAGACCATTCTCCCTTGAGGGTTTTCTTAGCACTACTAATAGTTTTTTGACTTGCAGAACAAGAGGCTAATAAAATTACTGTTACTACTAAAATTAATTTGTTCATAATTCCTAAAATTATTTGTGTTATTAAATCATTCTATCATCAAAACAAATGTGATGCCAGATGATTTTTTTATTTAGAACATATGCATATTTTATAATGCAAATCGGATGAAATACACCTTATTAAGATAAAAATCTTATAATTTACTTTTTTTTGTAATGTATTACACTGATCATTATTGATTCTATATAAAACGAAGTTATAAATTCTATTGTATATCAGTACCACGCTATTAACAAGGTTTAACGATCCTTAAAGAAAGTTTTACAATCTATCAAGAATTACGGGGTACTCTAAAAAGCAAAATAACCCCTATAATAAAAAATAGTATTAAAAATAATATTGAATATCGTACACTACCAGTTATCTGAGCAATAAGACCATAGGAGAACATTCCTATTACGATTCCTATTTTCTCTGAAACATCATAAAAACTAAAATATGAAGCTGTATCTACAGCATTTTCTGGTAATAACTTAGAATAGGTAGATCTGGATAACGATTGAATACCTCCCATAACCATACCAACTGCTGCTGCTGCAATATAAAATTGTAAAGGGGTAGTTATTGTATATGCATATATGCAAATAACAATCCAAATACAATTAATTACAATTAGTGTTTTTATATTTCCATATCTAGTAGATGCCCTTGAAGTCAAAAAAGCTCCAGCAATGGCAACTAGTTGAATTAATAGAATGCTAATTATGAGGCCTGTGGTAGCATTTTGTGTTCCCCAATCTAATTCTTCGATTCCAAAATAAGTAGCAATAAGCATAATGGTTTGTACTGCCATACTATATACAAAGAAAGCTCCTAAGTATCTTTTTAACTTCACATTATGTTGCAATGCTCGCCAAATATCTTTTAACTCCTTAAAACCATTAAACAATACGGCTCTTGTCAACGTATTTATTGTATTACCTTTTGGTAAATAATAATATGTATATTGGCTAAATCCTATCCACCAAACACCCACCATCAAAAACGATAACCTAGTTGGCACTCCTTCACTCTCAAAACCAAACCAATCATATTTCAGAATCATAATAAGGTTGATAATCAATAAAATTACACTGCCTATATATCCTAGTGAATAGCCTTTTGCGCTAATCGAATCTTGCTGATTAGGATGAGCTATATCTGGTAGATATGAATTGTAAAAAACAATACTGCCCCAAAAACCAATAAGTCCCAATAAATAGCACAATAGCCCAAAAAATAAGTTTTCTAAAGAAAACCAATACAACCCAATACAAGATAAGGCTCCTAGATAACAAAAGAATTTTAAAAAACTTTTTTTATTCCCTACATAATCTGCAATACCCGATAAAAAAGGACTGATCAGAGATACTATAAAAAAAGCTAAAGCAGTCACATAACTTATTAAGGAATCATTATTAAAATCATATCCCAAAAAATGTACTGTATCACTTATAATTACATCTTGGTCATCTCTAATTATAGTAAGTGCTCCCCAAAAAATAGGAAAAACAGCAGAAGAAATTGTTAGGTTGTATACAGAATTTGCCCAATCATAAAAAGCCCAGGCATTTAATAATTTTTGATCTCCTTTAGGTAGCTGTTTTCGCATAGATATATGGTATTAAAAAAGCTGTTTCGTATTGTACGAAACAGCTTCTAAAATAAGTATAATCTTTGTAAGATTAGCGAAGTTTACAACTATTTAAATGATGTAACTCCAAATTTTCTTGCTTCTGCCTTTGCTGCAGGAGCCCATGCTGTTAAATTTTTAATCCGTGTATCGTTTGATGGATGTGTACTCATAAATTCTGGTGGTGCTTGTCCTCCACTATTCGCCTTCATACGTCTCCATAAATTTGCGGCTTCATCTGGATTATATCCAGCAAGAGCCATAAGTATCAATCCTATTTTATCAGCTTCGGTCTCATGACTTCGACTAAAAGGTAACATTACACCAAACTGACTCCCTAAACCGAAGGCTTGCCCTACAATCTGCTGTGTTTGTTGGTTTTTTCCACTTACAGCTACTGCAGTGGCTACTCCAGCTACCTGCTGTAATTGTCCTGCACTCATACGTTGTTGCCCATGATTGGCTATGGCATGAACAACTTCATGTCCCATAATGGCAGCAATTCCTGTTTCTGTTTTGGCAATAGGTAGAATCCCCGTGTAGAATGCTATTTTTCCTCCTGGCATAGCCCAAGCGTTTACTACCTTATCATCGATTAGGTTATATTCCCATTTATAATCTTTAAGATATCCTTGATGTCCATTAGCATTTAACCACCTTTCTGCAGCTTTAGCAATCTTCTGACCTACTCGTGTTATCATTTCAGAATCAGAAGTACCTTTAACTACTTTACTCTCACCCAACACTTGATTATATTGTGCAAATGCTGCTGGTAATATCTGTGAATTTGGCACTATTGCCAATGTTTTTTTTCCTGTAAAAGGATTTGTTGCACATGAAAGGAACATAAGAATTGAACCTAATGCAACTATGTATTTTCTTTTTTTCATAATATATTAAAATAGATATATAAGTAAAATTACAAAAATCAATACATCCTCATAAATTATTTTTCATCTATTTATGGATTAAAACCCATGTATATCAATAATCATCGGTAAAATGTAATCTATTTTGTGTTTTGTAAGGGATTTACAAAAACTTGATATTTATATTCTGTATATTTTCCTGAATGTAATTTTATCAGGACAGTTGTTCGCTTATCTAATCGTTTCATAACAGAAATTATTCATCAGATTGATGATCTTCATCCAATGAATCTTCTATCTCACTGAGGTCTGTTGTCATATCTTCAATGTAAGCTACTTCTACTGCTGCGGCAGCTTCAATTTCTTCGGGAGTGAGCGCAGTTCCTTTATTTTTTTTATCACGAATCATACCAGCAGTCATAATCAAACTAGTCCCAATAATTACGAATAACAAGATACCAGGTTCAAATCCAGGAATAATAGCTTCTGCAGGGATTGCATAAAATAATAGTACCGTAATTAATCCTCTTGGTGCTATGAATAATTGTGGTGTTATATCTTTACCTATAAACACTCGTAGTAATGCATATCGTATGATGTAAATTGAAATAATAATCAATATACTGATTAATGCCACTTTTAGACTTAATAATGATGCTAAGGTAATCGTAATCCCAAAAATCACAAAAAAGAGAGTTCTAACCACAAATGCTGTTTCTGCGGTTACTACGTGTAACTCATGATAAATTGTTTTAGCTCTTTGCATGTCTAGTAGTTTTTCAAGTTTCCACTTAAAAAACAGCTTCATATTAGCTATTACTAATCCAAAAATTAAAATGATAATCAATGAGGATAAATGCATTTTCTTCCCTATAGCATACAGTAATAATAAGACTGCTATTAATAAAAATAACTTGACCTGACTTTTTATTTTCTGAAAAATAAGGATAATCCCATAACTAGCAATCAATGAAATAATTATCGTAAGTAATAGGTTAAATGCAAATCCAGTAAATCCAGCGTCTTCTGCCGGATTTAGTTTACCTGTTAGAAAATAAAACATCATAATTCCTAGAATATCAGAAAATGTACTTTCATAAACATGGAATTCTTTTTTAGTATCTGATAAGCTTGAGACGCTCGGTATAATGATTGCACTGGATAGAATGGATAAAGGAGTAGCGTATAACAATGCAGATTGCATAGTCATTCCATCAATTAATGCTTTAAGCACTATTGCAGCAACATAAGTTGAGGCTATTAGCCCTATCAATGCTATTGCTAGTGATTTTAGTATTGGGACTAGTTTATCTCGTTTTAGCTCTAATTCTAATGCTGCCTCTAATACAATCATAATCAGACCTACAATCCCTAAAACTTCTAATATTGGAAAAAAATCAATAGCTCCTCCTCCAAATGCTTTGATACCATACTGGAAAACAATCCCCAATATAATGAGCATTAATACTGCAGGTATATTTGTTTTTTTTGCAATACCATTAAAAATGAATGATAAAATTATCGTTAGCGATATTCCTATGATTACATTATAGGATGAAAAGATTTCCATATATAAAATGAAGTTGGTTATGATTATATAACGAACATATTAAGAGTGATATTTGATCTAAAAAATTCACATTTCCTGTTCTAAATTTTACTTTTTTATCGTGACTATAATTATGCTAAAAAAACCAACTTTAGTCTAACACAAAAAACTAAATTTTTAGATTAAAAAACACTACTCTAAATAAGTTTAATGAAAGATAGTAAAATAATTTAACCTAGAGCATATAAGATAAGGCACATACTATCTTAATACTCTGCCAACTCTCTTCTGATATCATTTAAGGAATTATCGGTATTGATTAATTCTAGGATAATTTCTTCTCTAAATTTATCTAAATCATCATACTCATAATACTTAGCCCATTTATGAGTCTCTAACAAATTTTTGATCTGTTTGATTAATTTCCTAGTAGTATTTACTGGTCTTAATACTGCTTTTTGATCATAATCAGGATTATCCTTATGCTTATAAGTAACTATTTTTTTATCAAAATCTATACTAACATAATAAGCATCTATATCCTCCGATACATTTTCTCTAAAATCTGTCCAATCTGCATATCCTAATCTTAAATCATCAATTTCTACAGGAATTTCTGAAATTAATCTCCAATTACACTTTGCTGCTCTTCCCCAGTGATTAGATAAGCGATAGACACCTTTTTTTGTATAGTAGTAGCTACTGCCCGATTCGCTCCTGTAATGCGGTTTTCTTCTAGAAATCTCTTTAAGAGAAACTCCCTTAAAAACACAATATGTATGTTTAAAAAAATTAGTCTTATCGTATTTTTTAACTGTGCTGATACTTCTATGTTCCAATATTTCCGTTTTTTGCGATGGCAAAGAAATTATTTTTTATTCAGAATATAAAAATAAGTTTTTAACAGCAGGTCACTTTACAATATAAATACTCAATGACTAACGGATATGATAGACGAACTTGTGCAGCTGAAAAGAATGATTATCAATCTTTTTTCTGAGGCCCTAAGATCAAATATGCTATATACCCTACTATATTTCCTATTCCGATTCCAATATAATGAGGTACTACAAAAAGAGATTCATACAACACCCCCATTCTTTTCCCCCATCTTCTTGTACATGCTCTACCGATATAAGACATACGCCACCAATGAATCGTTTTTTTGCCATTACGCCCATCTCTATACACTTCTTTTCCTGTAGTATATACACAACGTAAATGTCCTCGTAGACTACATTGATCCACAGTGGCAAACTCGCCAGTAGAACTATTTTTTATAGTATTGCTCTCTTTTTTCATCTATTCTTTTAATATGTCTTGGATAATTACTGCATTAAGAATACACAATTACTACTTATAAAAAAAACTTCTTCTCAAGTAGCAGTACCTATTTAAGGCTTATAATAGCGGACTGATTTAATAGAATTAACATATGCTCTAATATAAAAAAATATAAATAGATCTTTTCTGAACTACACATGAAAATAATAAAGTAATTACGAAAAAAGGGAATTTTTAACTTTTTATTGTTAAAAATTTGTTTTCTTACGTAAAAACCGTAAATTTATAACGCCTTAAATCTTAAAACATCATATTACATGTATAAATCTACCTTAGAAAAGCGTTTTAATTCGCGCGATCTTACCCAAAAGTATAATGACATCTGGAACAAAGGAATTCATCTTTTTTCTATAAATGACACGAATAGGGATTTCTATTATAGTATATTCTATATTGATTTCTTATTTGCAGAAGTTGTGTATAACAAGCTTAATGGAGAAATTATTTCTGTCAAGAGCTTTAGTGACAAAAGCAAATTGATATTTTATTTACAAGAAGATTTCTAAATCTATTTATAAATAGATTCTATTCTTATTAATAGTATATCTTTTTTATAGAAACTCGAGTGTTCTTAAACACAAATATTCCTATAAGAATATCGAAGTGGGTTTTGAGTAAGAACTGGTATACTATCTTTTTATTACTGCAAACGCTATCGCTTCATTATATTTTTTAGCCTAACCATAGTCAAATTAAGAAACATCAGTAGATTAGTTATTCCTTTTGAAAGCTTCTTTACGAAGACGAAGCTTTAATACATAAACCAGATTTACCTTCAATAAATAGTATCAGAGCAAACTTGCCAAAAATCTATTTTACATCAATATCATAAAATATTTATAATTTTTTTGAAAATGTTAGTTAGAAAACATTTTGATTCTTAAATAATAATCAAATTAGACATAAAAAAATTAATCAAGTATTTTATTTTATCTATAGAATACCTTGTTTTTTTGTCTAGAAAGAATATATAGATTTTATTCTTCAGGTATGATTTACATAAACTATAAACTATATGAGTTATAGAATTTTCTAATACAGATCGATAGTATAGAAAACATTTAAATTTATACACCTATGGTTTATTTAGTAAAACAAGTCGAATATATTATATATGTAAGACTTTAATAGATACTTAGTGTCATATTTTCTAGCATCCATTATTTATATCCAATCTATGCGTTAAAATTTGTCATTCAGATTTTAAAATGCAATACGATAAGTCATCGTTCTAAGCGATCTATATAACAATAGAATGTTTTCTATGACGTAGATAATTATAGATAATCTTATAAACATAGCGCAGCGATAAGCTTTGAAGTAGTTTCAAGGTATAATAGCTCCCCTAGGCTTCTTAGATTGTAATTATCTAATGTAAAGAGCGGATTAAATAAAAAATACAATTATTATTTTATTAAATTTTAACACAAATACTATGAAAAGAATTCAACTATTTTTATTACTAATTTTAAGCACACTTGGTATTAATGCGCAGCGCGATTGGGATAATGTTCCTATTCCCCCAGATGCAGGTCCAGGTAGGGTTTGGCAACTTCAGGAAGCTCCTTCGGATGATTTTAATTATACGTTCAACCCCACAAGTGCTAATGCAAATTTCGGCCCTCCAGGGCAACCAAAATGGAATAATTTTTTCCATAATGCATTTACAGGTCCAGGACCAACACTATGGAGACGGGATCATGTAAGAGTTAGAAATGGAAATCTCGAAATCTTTGCAACTCGCCAACCAGGAGAATTGGGTAATTTTGTGAATTCTCAAGGTCAAAGACTACCTGCATCCCGATCAGGATGTATTACCAATCTAAACAGAGTACTATTTCCAGTTTTTATAGAGGCACGCGTAAGGGTGATGAACTCTACTTTAGCTAGTGATGTATGGCTACTCAGTCCTGATGATATAGAAGAGATAGATATAATCGAAGCCTATGGTGGTCCAGGAAATGATGGTCGTAATCAGTTTTTTGCAGAACGCATCCATTTAAGTCATCATGTCTTTATACGCCCTCCAAATTTTAGAGATTATCAACCAAGAGATTTTAATAGTTTTTGGAGACAACAAGGAGTTACACAATTTGGTGGCAGAACAGTTAACATAGGAGTGTATTGGGTATCATCAACTAGGTTAGAATATTATATTGATGGGCAACTACAAAGAATTGTAGATAACAATGCATTACAATCTAGATTAGTGAATGGTCAATTCGAATTTACATATCCTGCTGGTGTAACTAGCACAGGGCAAGATGGTGAATTATTTTTTGACACGGGAGATATGGCAGGTTTTCAATCCATGAATACTGCATCCAGCTTGCAAGCTGCACAAAACGCATCAAACATAAGTGTTATTGATCCTTTTAATTACTTAACAAATGGACGTCAGTTTTCTAGAGAAATGGATATTATTATTAATGTAGAAGATCAAAGTTTTCAGGCAGAAGGAGGTCGCTCTCCTAATGCTCAAGAAATAGGAACAACCCAACGAGATAATCAAACAATGTTAGTAGATTGGATTCGTGTATATAAACCAGTACCTGGAAATAATCCACCACCATCTGGTAATCAAGCCCCTCAATTATCTTTTACGAATCCTGCTAATGGTGCTAATTTTAATGTAGGAGATAGATTAGGAGTTACTGTTGCAGCTTCTGATGCTGATGGAAGTATTTCTAATGTTCGGCTATCTTTTGATGGAAATTTTGTACGTCAAGAAAATATAATTCCATATAATTGGGGAGCAGACAATTCGTCTACTGGAGATCCTATTTTAAGTAATCTCACTGCAGGCATCCACACTTTGCAAGCCATTGCAACAGATAATAGTGGAAATACTACGAGCTCGACTATTACCATTAATGTAGGAGGTCAAACACCTCCTCCACCTCCAGGAGGAGGAAATTCATCCAACTTGGCATTAAATAAACCTGCAACTCAATCTAGTGATCTTTTTGGTCTAACAGCTTCTTTTGCTGTAGATGGGAATAGAGATAATTTTTCTCATACAGATGAAAATGCCAATGCATGGATAGAAATTGATCTGCAAAATCAGTTTAGGATCACTCAGATTAATGTTTGGAATAGACCAGATTGCTGTGCAGATCGTTTAAGTGAGTATCAGGTATTTACTTCAGATGTACCTTTTACCTCTAAAGATATTGTTACTACCGCCAATCAATCAGGTGTTGGTGTTTTCTTTCAGGAAGCTACTGCAGCAAGACCTACAAGTGTTAATATTGGAGGAAGGATAGCTCGTTATGTTAGAATTCAATTAATAGGAACCAACTTTTTACACCCATCAGAAATAGAAGTACTAGGTACCTCTGTAAATGCTGCAAGAAATTCTGGTTTAAGTAGTGCAGATAATACTATATCTATTTTCCCCAACCCTATTGTAAGAGGAAATGATGTAACCATTCAGAATACTCCTGTAAATGGTATTATGTCTATAGTTGATTTTGCTGGCAGAACTTTACATAAAATTAAAGTTCAAGAAACTAATACGTTACTAAATACTTCAGAATTATCAAGTGGCATCTATTTTATTATCATAGATAATACTATAACAAAACTGATTGTTAATTAAATTTGACGTATATAATAGCCAAAAGCAACATTAAATATCGATATTTAATGTTGCCTTTGGCTATAAATATAGAAAAAAAGCTGCGAGCTTCTTTATTAATACATAATCCAGGTTATCATTAAAAATCTATATTATTTCACACATATAAACTCATTCATTTTTTATTCTATTTTATAATTGAACTAGTATTAATTACAACAAAATCAATACTTTATATAACTATTTTAGTTTTGAAATGGTATAAATAAGAGATGAAAGCTATAGTAATTATGGTGGAAAAATTCCGATTTATAAGGAAAAATTCCAAATACTGATTATTTCTTTTAGATTTGTATTCCAAAAGAAATATAATGTCAGAAAAATTATATTCTGTTATAGATGTAGAGACTACTGGTAAGGGGATTCGTGGCAATCGCATTACAGAAATTTGTATTGTTTTATTGCAAGGAAATAAAATTATAGACAAGTATACATCTCTGGTAAATCCAGAATGTAATATTCCTCCATTTATCACTGGTCTTACTGGTATTGACAATGATATGGTAAGAGATGCACCTAGATTTCATGAAATAGCAGAACATATTATTAAGATGACTACAGGAGCCATCTTTGTGGCGCATAATGTAAATTTTGATTATAATGTAATTAAAGAAGAGTTTAGAGACCTTGGATATTCTTTTGTTCGTAAAAAATTATGTACGGTGCGTTTGTCCAGACAATTAATCCCTGGAATGCTATCATATAGTTTAGGGAAACTATGTACCGCGCTCCATATTCCTTTAGAAGGCAGGCATAGAGCAGAAGGAGATACAGATGCTACTGTAATTTTGTTTAAACGTATACTAGCATTAGACCCCAACCTCAAATTGATTCATAAATTTCTGAATGTTCGTTCTAAAGAGGCAACATTGCCCCCTCATTTAAAGATGGAAGACATTGATGCATTGCCAGAAGAAACTGGTATTTATCTGTTTAAGGATCAAAAAGGAATCGTGATTTATGCAGGCAAAGCAAAAAATATAAAACAACGGGTACTTAGCCACTTTTATGACAAAAAAAATAAGGAATTTGCATTGTGCCAGGCAACCTATGCCATAGATTACGAAATAACAGGAAATGAATTAATAGCATTACTCTTAGAATCAGAAAAAATACAAAAACACTATCCTAAATATAACAGCGCACAAAAAAGACCTATAGCGCCTTACATAATTATTTCGTATATCAATAGAAAAGGAGTCATCCAGTTAGGGATAGATAGATCTAGTATTAGCAGCAATTCTTTTGATATATTTTATAGTAGAACAGAAGCAATCGAAAGATTAGAACAGTTATGTACAGCGTATCAATTGTGCCCTAGATATTGTAGTTTACAGAGTACCACAGAACGCTGTTCACATTATAAGATTAAGGACTGTAAAGGAATTTGTGATGGTAAAGAATCAACAGCTCTATATAATATGAGAGTGAATAAAGCGCTAGAATTACTAAAAAAACATAAAAAAAATTACTTGATACGAGAACGAGGAAGAACAATTGATGAGCAGAGTTTTGTAATGATTCAAGATGGTATCTATAAAGGTTTTGGATTTGTTAATGATCACGAACAGCTTGTTAAGCCACAAGATTTTGAGAATTTTATACAATTGCAAAAACATACATATCATACTACTAAAATTATCAAAAGCTATCTGCGTAAAAATGGGGAAAAGAATATTGTACAGATGAAGTCTTGGGTTTAAAAGCGCTATACAAGCCAATATTTTGAATTTATAACAAAAAAATAGCATTTGTTAAATGTAATATTTAGTAATTTGAGCCTCATTTTAATATTTTAAATCATTAGTGTCCGGTAAAATTATTTAAAAGCGGGATTTCCTATTTAGGATTTCCCGCTTATTGATATCTTGATGTTTA
>CANLRN010000006.1 GCA_947493495.1 uncultured Aquimarina sp. | reverse complement strand
CTCTTTCTCATAATTACTGTTTAAAGTTAAAACTATTTTTATACTTTTAAACAGTTCGGTTTTGGGGGAAGCTTACAAAACTATTAGCAAATTTATGATGTTATCATAGCTATATGAGGTATCCCATCTTCTAGATACTCCTCGCCTATTTGTTTAAAACCGTGTGTCTCATAGAAACTTTTTAGATAACATTGAGCAGATACTTTAATCTTATCAGTAGTAAATTTTTCTTCTACTGCTTTGATACTATATGACATCAACTTATGACCATGTCCATATTTTCTCTCTTTTTCTGATACTACTACCCTGCCAATACTTGCATCATCAAAATAATCACCTGCGTCAAAAATTCTGGTATAAGCAACAATTTCAGAATTCTTATACCCAATTATGTGTAATGCTTTTTGGTCTTTATCATCAATGTCCTGATATACACAATCTTGTTCTACAACAAATACTTCAGCGCGTAAGCGCAAAATTTTGTATACTTCTGTACCTGACAACTCTTCAAATGTTTTAATTTCAAAATGTAATAAACTCATTCATGCATTATTAACACATTGCAATTTTATTCACTCTATTTTGATGTCTTCCTCCTTCAAATTCTGTAGCGAGGAAAGTCTTTACCATCTCAATTACCTGAGGAAGTGATGTAAAACGTGCTGGAATACTTATAATATTAGCATTGTTATGTTCTCGGACTAATCTTGTTATCTCGTCTGTCCAACATAGTCCTGCCCGCACATTTTTGTATTTATTTGCTGTCATAGAAACACCATTACCACTACCACATATTAAAATACCAAAATCTACCGTTCCTTTTTCTATTTCTTTCGCAACAGGGTGTACAAAATCTGGATAATCTACACTACTATCCTCATCTGTACCATAATTAATTACCTCTATCCCTTGTGATTCTAGATATGCTACAATAGCAAATTTATATTCTGTTCCTGCGTGATCGTTTCCAATAGCTATTTTCACAACTTTTTTGTTTTTAAAAATTATATATATTTAAAAACAAAGATACTTTAATCCATATAATTCTCCTACCTACTTTATTTAACATTATCAATACCTTAATTAAATATTATATCAATGTTAATAAGTTGTAGTATTGGTTAACATCATATGTCAATAAATAGTTCTTAAAATAGAGTAAGTTTTTTTGGTACTATCACTTTTTATTAGAATACACACTTTATTATCATAAATCAAAATTATATAGTATGTTTTTTTAGATAAGTTTTTAAATACTAACTATAGATTATTAACTACCGTTTTTAAATAAAATTATTAATAAATTCATGTTTTTATAAACTATCAACAGTTGTTAATTAAAATACAATTATATAACATTTTCAGCCTTTTATATCGATGATATCTTGTTCATATAGTACTGAAAAGTAATCCTAATAAATAAAACAAAAGAAAGAAAGAAAAGTTATACCGCTATACACAGTACATCATAATCATCATTATTTATTTTAATTTTAAAAAGAAAAAGAATAGTATATTAATAAATGTTGAAAACTATAGTGTTAAATTTAACTTAAGCACTAATTTGCCATATAAAATATACATTTTGTGGTATACTATTGACAATTAAACGATACGTAAATGAGAATTCGTATTAAGTTCTTCTATAATTTTCAGAACTCTTTTTTTATCCTTAAGATGGATTTTTAGGTTGATTCCGCCAAGAGCATTAGAGTAAAAAGGAAAGACACCAATCATAGTTTCGTTTTCAAAAAAGAATGAAATATTTTCTCTTTCCAAAAGAAGTCGTAATATTGCATATTCGTTTGGATAGGTGAATGTTGCAATTGTAATAAAATCTTTCATATAAATAATCCTGATACTAGATTACCTAAATATACAAAATTTAATAAGGATTAATTAATTTCAGTAGCTTCTCTTTTAGGGGGTATAGATTTGTCCATTTCTGTGTGTTCTGCAGGCTCTGTTTTCTGATCTATTGTATTATCTATATATAAAGTAAATGAATATATACCTAATATAAATATAAGGATAAAGAAAAATATGATTGTATGAATTTTTTTTACTTTACACATGCTAATCATATGATAAACGAATTAAAAATAGACTTAGTATTATATATAAATTATTCTATTTTACTTAGAGTAATCTAGCAAAGCAATACGAAGAAAAATACTAGAGTTTTATAACCATAAAAAAAGAGATATTTTTAAAATTTTATATTTAAAAAAATAGTAATATAAATAGTAATTTTATCTCATTGACTTAAAAAACATTAATGAAAAGAAAAAGAAATAGAGGTAGAAAAAAGTCTCCAAAAATAGAAAATATAACACAAGGAATACTTAAAATACTTAAGGCAGAGCCGACAAATTTTTTTAATTATAAGCAGATAGCTGCAAAATTTGGAGTAGATGATCCAAGCAGCCGTAATCAAATAGTAAAAAAATTGGCTCAATTAGCAGCAAAAAAAGAAATAGAAGAAGTAGAAAGAGGAAAATTTAGAATCATTCCTAATATAAATACCTATACCGGAGTATTAGATATTACCTCTAAAGGAACTGGATATGTAATTGTAGAAGAATTAGATGATGATGTATTTATTCCAAAAAACAATCTTAATAAAGCGCTACATGGCGATGAAGTAGAAGTATACATTTATAAGCGAAAAAGAAGAGGAAAAAGTGAAGGAGAAATCGCTAGAATAATTACTAGAAAAAGAGAAGAATTTGTAGGAGTCATAGAAATACAAAAGAAATATGCTTTTGTGAATATGCAAGATGGGAGAATGTATACAGATATTTTTGTTCCTAAAAATAAAATTAAAGATGCTGAAGATGGTGATAAGGTATTAGTAAAACTCGAAGACTGGCCAGAAAAAGCTGATTCTCCTTTTGGTAGAATAATAAAAGTTCTAGGAAAACCAGGAGATCATGACACAGAGATCCACGCTATATTAGCGCAATATGGGTTACCGTATGAATTTCCATCTGAGGTAGAAGATTTTGCTAATAATTTAGATACATCTATCCAGGAGTCAGAGATTAAGAAACGTAGAGATATGCGTAAAACGCTGACATTTACTATCGATCCAAAAGATGCTAAGGATTTTGATGATGCATTGTCTTTTGAAGTTTTAGAGAATGGTAATTATGAAATAGGAATTCATATAGCAGATGTTTCACATTATGTATTGCCAGGAACAATACTAGACGATGAAGCTTATGAAAGAGCTACTTCTGTATATTTGGTAGATAGAGTTGTTCCTATGCTGCCAGAGGTGTTGTCTAACAATGCGTGTTCATTAAGGCCTAATGAAGAAAAATATACCTTTTCTGCAGTTTTCGAATTAAATGATAAAGCAGAGATTAAGAATCAATGGTTTGGTAGAACAGTAACCTACTCTGATGCTCGTTTTGCCTATGAAGAGGCACAACATATTATAGAAACTAAAGAAAATAGTATTCCTCCTGAGATTTCTCTAACAGGAAAATCTTATAAAACGGATCAAAAAATTGCAGATGCAGTGCTAAAATTAGATGATTTAGCAAAGATTATGCGTGGTCAACGAATGAGAGAAGGTGCTATCTCTTTTGATAAAGTAGAAGTAAAGTTTAATCTAAATGAACAAAACAATCCAGTAGGTGTTTTTTTTAAGACTTCTAAAGATGCTAATAAACTGATCGAAGAGTTTATGTTACTTGCTAATAGAAAAGTTGCAGAATTCATAGGAAAACAAAACCCTAAAAAAACCTTTATTTATAGAGTTCATGATGAACCAAATGATGAAAAACTTGCTGCCTTGCAAAATATAATAGGAAGATTTGGGTATAAATTAGATCTTCGAGATCGTAAAACAACAACAAATTCATTGAATGGTTTATTAAAAGATGTACAAGGAAAAAAAGAGCAGAATCTAGTAGATACATTAGCAATACGTAGTATGAGCAAAGCAGAATATACAACTCATAATATTGGTCATTACGGATTAGCATTTGATTATTATTCGCATTTTACATCTCCAATTAGAAGGTATCCAGATGTTATGGCACATCGTTTGTTACAACATTATCTGGATAAAGGAAAATCTACATCAGAAGAAGAATATGAAGAAAAATGTAATCATAGTAGTTCTATGGAAGGTGTAGCCGCTAGTGCAGAGAGAGATTCTATAAAATTCATGCAGATAAAATTCATGCAGGATCATAAAGATGAACAGTTTTTAGGAGTAATTTCTGGAGTAACAGAATGGGGTATTTATGTAGAAATTATAAACAACAAATGCGAAGGTATGATTCGTTTAAAAGATATGAATGATGATCACTATGTTTTTGATCAGGATGAGTACTCGGTAATTGGACAAAATTCTAAAAAAATATACCAATTAGGGGATGAAGTATATGTCAAAGTAAAAAATGCAGATCTTATAAAAAGACATTTAGATTTTGTATTATTAGGAAGTAAAGTAGAAATGGAATAAATCACACAATAGCTATTTTTAAAAATTAAGTAAAATGAAAAAGTTAGTAATACTTGCAGTAATTATTGCAACATCATTAGTTCAGGGACAGGAAGTGATCACAAAAAAACTTGAACATTTTAATGAGCTCAAAGTTTTTGATAAAGTAGAAGTTAAACTTATGAAAGGAGATGAGAATAAAGTTGAAATAAGCGGAATAAATAGAAAAGAAGTAGATGTAGTACTCAAAGAAAATGTACTGAAGATAAAAATGTCGCTAAGTAATACTTGGGATAATAACAACACATTGGTTACAGTATATTATACAGCACTTTCTAAGATAGATGTTAATGAAGGTGCTAAAGTAAAATTAAAAGGTATTCTTACAGCTGAAGAATTGGATCTAAGAGCACAAGAAGGAGGAGGTATATATGCAGAGATTGAAACAGATAAATTATTAGCAAGAGCTATAACTGGTGGAGGATTACATATAGAAGGAAGTGCAAAAGAACAAGAAGTAACAGTAAAAGCTGGAGGACAGTATATATCAGAAGAATTAAAAACAAAAAATACAGTAGTAAAAATTAGTGCTGGAGGAAGAGCTAACGTCTATGCTAGTGATTATGTAAAAGCTAATACAGCAGCAGGAGGGACCATAAGAATTTATGGAAACCCAAAAGAAGTTGATGGTAAAAAAGTATTTGGAGGTAAAATAATAGAGGTTAACTAATCAGTATTTTCTAAATTTGTAAGAAATACACTTGCAAAAACTATGTTTCAAGACGCACAGGCTGCTATTCCTTTAGGTTTTTTATTAGCTTTTTTAATTGGGCCTGTATTCTTTGTCTTATTAGAAACCGCAGCAATCAAAGGGTTTAGGGCAGCTTTAGCAGTAGATCTAGGAGTAATATTAGCGGATATAGCTTTTATTCTAATAGCTTACTTTAGTACGAATAAGATATTAGAAAAAATAAAAGATGATCCTGCATTATTTGTGTTTGGAGGTATGTTATTGTGTACTTATGGAGCGATAGCTTTCATTAAAGAGAAAAAAAACTATCATAAATTAAGAGACACCTCTGTAGAAGTGATTAACAAGCACAACTATTTCATGCTTTTTTTTAAAGGTTTTCTTCTTAATTTTATCAATATTGGAGTCTTAGCTTTTTGGATAGGAGTAATAGTAGTAGCTGGGCCGCAAATGGATATGGATACTAATAGAATAATTGTATTTTTTATATTAGTCTTAAGTACATATTTATTTACTGATGTCCTTAAGATGCTATTAGCTAAAAGATTAAAAAAGAAATTAACACCAAAACGAACCTATCTTATCAAACGCAGTATTAGTATTATCTTAGTTGTTTTTGGAGTTTTTTTTATTATTAAAGGGGTACTACCCGATAAAATGGAGAAAAAAATAAAGAATAGAATAGAAAAAATTACACCAGACAATAGATAGCATTAAAAAATCCTGTGAAATTTCACAGGATTTTTTTGAGGTGTCGAGCGGATTCGAACCGCTGTAGATGGTGTTGCAGACCACTGCCTAGCCACTCGGCCACGACACCCTGTTTTATTTTTAGATGGCAAATGTAAAAAAATTTATCATTACATGGGTTTAAATTATCTTTTTTTACTCCTTGTAATCGTTACCATTTCTACATTTCCACCAATAGGAGGATTAATTTTGGAGACATCTACTTCTACATAATTAACTAGTGGGAGTTCATCTAATATACGAGATAATATTCGTTCTGCAGCATGTTCTAACAATTTAGATCGAATAGCCATCTCTTCTTTAACAATCAAATTAAGATGCACATAGTCTACAGTATCTGCAAGGTGGTCACTGTTTGCAGATTTACTTAAGTTTGCTTTTACTGTAAGATCAACCTTGTAGTCAGACCCTATTTTTTTTTCTTCAACTAAACATCCGTGATACGCATATATCTTGATGTTTTTTAGCGTAATAAATCCCACAAATTTTTTAACAAATATACTAAGAATGTTTGTGAAGTAATAAAAGAAATTAAGGCATCGGCGTATAAATATATTGATCCTAAAATAGATTTCATTTAATTGCCGAGCTTCATTAGAAATATTAGTAGTTTTGTGTTTTATTTTTTTAAGATGGCAGAAGAAAAAAATTCACTCAATTTTATCGAGCATATTATCGAAGAAGATCTTTCTCAAGGGATGGAAAAGAAAGACCTGCGTTTTCGTTTTCCTCCAGAACCTAATGGCTATTTGCATATAGGTCATACTAAAGCAATAGGAATAAGTTTTGGGCTTGGATTAAAATATAATGCACCAGTAAATTTACGTTTTGATGATACTAATCCAGCAAAAGAAGAACAAGAATATGTAGATGCGATAAAAAAAGATATTTCTTGGCTAGGATATCAATGGGATAAAGAATGTTACTCATCTGATTATTTTGAGCAATTGTATGATTGGACGATTGCATTGATAAAAGAAGGAAAAGCTTATGTAGATGCACAATCATCGGAAGAAATTGCTAACCAAAAAGGAACGAC
This sequence comes from uncultured Aquimarina sp., assembly GCA_947493495.1. Taxonomy (GTDB): domain Bacteria; phylum Bacteroidota; class Bacteroidia; order Flavobacteriales; family Flavobacteriaceae; genus Aquimarina. The sequence goes on along the minus strand of CANLRN010000006.1, from coordinate 100,760 downwards.
TACTACACCAGGCATAAATAGTCCATATCGAGATACATCTGTAGAAGAAAACTTGGATCTTTTTAAACGAATGAAATCAGGAGAATTCGATGAAGGAGAGTATGTATTACGGGCCAAAATTGACATGACAGACCCTAATATGCTTATGCGCGATCCATTAATGTATAGAATACTTAAAAAAACGCACCATAGAACAGCAGATAATTGGTGTATATATCCAATGTATGATTGGACACACGGAGAGAGTGATTACATAGAAAAGATATCTCATTCCTTATGTTCTTTAGAATTTAAGCCTCACAGAAAACTATATGATTGGTTTTTAGATCAGATTTATACAAATAATGGCATACGACCTAAGCAAAGAGAATTTGCAAGACTTAACCTAAGTTATACGATTATGAGTAAGCGTAAATTACTAAGATTGGTTAATGAAGGTATTGTTAAAGGATGGGACGACCCGCGGATGCCTACAATTTCTGGACTTAGAAGAAGAGGATATACGCCTTCTTCTATTAGAAAGTTTGTAGAAACAGTTGGAGTTGCGAAAAGAGAAAATGTAATAGATGTTTCTTTATTAGAATTTTGTATTCGCGAAGACCTTAATAAAACAGCTCCTAGAGTAATGTCGGTTTTGGATCCTGTTAAACTAGTTATAATCAATTATCCAGAAGGAAAAGAAGAATGGTTAGATGCAGAAAATAATCCAGAAGATGAAACAGCAGGGTCACGAAAAATACCTTTTGGTAAAGAATTATATATTGAAAGAGAGGATTTTAAAGAAACAGCTGGCCGTAAGTATTTTAGGCTTACATTAGATAAAGAAGTCCGTCTTAAAAACGCATATATTATTAAAGGCGAAAAGGTGATAAAAGATGCAAATGATACTATTACCGAAATCCATTGTACCTATGATCCCAAAAGCAAATCAGGAAGCGGAACAGAGGAGTCTAAACGCAATGTAAAAGGAACATTACATTGGGTGGCTGTACAACAGGCTGTCCCAGCAGAAATAAGAATATATGATCGGCTCTTTAATGATGAAGCTCCTGATGGTCATAAGGATATAGATTTTATGGAATTTATAAACCCAGATTCATTAAAAGTAATTACTGGATATGTAGAACCAAGTCTTAAAAATATAAAACCATTAGAACAATTTCAATTTCAGAGATTAGGATATTTTAATGTAGATCCAGACACCACAACGGATAGATTAGTTTTTAATAAAACGGTTGGTCTACGTGATACTTGGGCAAAAGTTAAACCTACAGCTAATACACAATCTAATAATAACAAACCCCCGAAGAATACGCAGAGAGAAGTTCTTGCAATCGACGAAATAAAAAGGGCAGGGAAGAAGTATACTAATTTACCAGATAACAAGAGAGAAGCTCTTAAAATAAAAATAATAGAAGCAGCCAAGAATGTAACTATTGAAGAACTAGTTCCTCTATACGGAACAGCTGCAAAAAAAACAGGAACACGTATTGTTACTACAATTGCACTAAGGATTGTTCTAGAAACCAAAGGGATCCAACCTGATGAATTAGCAATAGACTTTATCAATAAAGCAAAAGAAGATACAAATGAATTATTGAGAAGTGAAGCCGTTTTATTAAGTGAAAAGTATAATTTATAAAATAGAGATGACTCGTTTACTTAATTATTAGCAACTTTTTCATCCTGAGGTATTTCAATTGCGGTTTTAAAATTAACAAAAAGTTCTTTAGTTTCAGGATCTTCTAATAATTTGCTGGATTCTACAAAATACCACTGTGCTTTTTTATCATTATAAAAACCAAAAAGAGAGCTTTTTAATGTAATAAGTTTTCCATTAAAATCCATTTTTATAGTGTTTTTTGCTAGGCACCTATACTCATTGTTTTCATTCTTTATTTCTGCAATTTCATTTATTTCAGAGCTTACAATTTTTATTTTTTGAGCTTCCATGGTTTTAAAAATATCTTCCATAATCTCAGTAAGCTTTTTTTTGCTGTATTTTTTAGAAATTTTAGGATGAGTATATGTCAATATTGTTTTTGTATCTTGATTTATAGATGCTTCAGAGAGTGCTTGCGCATCTTTTAATGCAGATTTTTTTAAATCATCAATGCTTTGAGAAAATACAGAACCTGAAATAAAAAGAAGAAGAAAAAAGAAGGTTTTCATAGCGAAGTATTTTTATACAAATATAAGGGTTTTCTTTCAATTAGAAATATCTATAGATTTTGATTTATTATAAGTAAATCTTATAATAAATGAAGCCTATAAACTGCTTTAGAGCACGAAAAAATAGTTATCAATAGCAATCCCTCAAAACACAAAACAAAGCAGAGAAATCTTTTGATTTTTCTTAATCGATCTAATACCATTTTGACTTTGAAATTATCCTTAAAAACAGTTTCTTTTTTTGTCTATTTTTTTGATGAATAGAATTTTGTGAAACGTACTATTCTTTGTCTTTATTAGATTTTTTTGTTCCTATTCCTTTTTTTTCATTTTGTCTTTTCATTTCTTCTCCTATTTGGTTAGAAGCAGTGAATGAAGCAATCATATTATTAAGCATATCACTACCAGCTTGTGGAGAGTTGGGGAGTAATATGAGATTACTATTGGTTTCCTCACCGATAGATTGTAGCGTATCATAATGTTGGGTTACTACAATAAGGGCAGAAGCTTCCTGAGAATTAATACCTACATTATTAAGTACATCTACACTTTCTTCTAGTCCTCTGGCAATTTCTCTTCGTTGATCAGCAATACCTTGTCCTTGTAGTCTCTTACTTTCTGCCTCAGCTCTTGCTTTTGCTACAATCTTAATACGCTCAGCTTCTGCTTCGTATTCTGCAGCTACTTTTTCACGCTCGGCAGCATTAATTCTATTCATAGCTTCTTTAACCTGTAAATCAGGATCAATATCAGTTACTAAGGTTTTTATAATATCATATCCATAATTAACCATAGCTTCATTAAGTTCTTGTTTTACAGCAATTGCGATATCGTCTTTTCTTTCGAAAACATCATCCAATTTCATTTTAGGAACTTCTGCACGAACTACATCAAATACATAAGAAGTAATCTGATCATGTGGGTTTTCTAATTTATAGAAGGCATCATATACTTTTTCTTTTATAACCTGAAATTGCACAGATATTTTTAGTCGAACAAAAACATCATCTTTTGTTTTTGTCTCTACAAGCACATCAAGTTGCTGTATTTTTAGATTAATACGCCCTGCAATACGATCAAAAACAGGAATCTTAAAATGCAGTCCAGAATTTCGGATGCTTAAAAATTTACCGAATCGTTCTACAATAGCAGATGTCTGTTGTTTTACGGTAAAGATTCCTGATATCAGAATGATGACACCAAAAAACAGGACTAGAGGAAGAAGTATAACACCCATAATTTCTTTTTTTTAAAGTTAGTACTATTTAGAATAATTTACTAATTAATTTCTGACTAGTAGGTATAGCCATAACTATGATTTAAAAATAAAAAGTAACTATTATATTAGTATACAATTGGGCTACAATGTTACAATGACAAAAAAATTATAGTTTTTTGATACTGCTTTCAATTCTTTTGATCGTATCATTTTTTCCTATAATTGCAGCAATTTCGAATATATCTGGACCTTGAAGAGAACCAACAAGGGCAATTCTTAGTGGCATCATAATTTTGCCAAAACCTATTTCTTTTGCTGTTATCCATTTTTTTACAACACTAGAAACATTTTCCGAAGAAAAGACATTTACATCCAATAATATTCTTGTGAGCTCATGCATAAGAGTAGGAGTGTCTTCTTTCCATGCTTTTTTTATAGCTTTCTTATCATATTGGGTAGGAGGGATGAACAAAAAAGAACTCAACTCCCACAAATCATTAGAAAATATGGCCCGCTCTTTAATAAGGCTTACAATTTTATCTAAGTTATAATCAGAGTTTATATTATTTTTTTTAAGTAGTTTTTTTAATTGTTCCACGTGTACAGTATCATTCGTTTTCTGAAAATGCTGCTGCTGAAACCATTTTGTTTTTTCAGGGTCAAATTTTGCTCCAGCTTTATTTACACCTTTTAAGTCAAATTCTTGTATGAGCTCATCGAGTGTAAATAATTCTTGATCAGTTCCTGAGTTCCAACCTAACAAAGCTAACATATTAATTACCGCTTGTGATAAGTATCCATCCTCGCGATATCCAGAAGCAACTTCTTTAGATTTTGGGTCTTTCCATTCTAGAGGGAACACAGGGAACCCTAGTTTATCACCATCTCTTTTGCTAAGTTTTCCTTTTCCTACTGGTTTTAAGATTAGCGGTAGATGTGCAAAAACGGGAGCATTCCACTCTAGTGCTTTATATAATAGAGTGTGTAACGCCAAAGAAGGCAACCATTCTTCTCCTCGGATAACATGTGTAATTTGCATCAGGTGATCATCTACCACATTTGCCAAATGATAGGTAGGCATTCCGTCACTTTTAAATATTATTTTGTCATCCAGAATGTTAGAATCTATCTTGATAGTTCCCCGAATGACATCTGAGAGATGTAGTGTTTCATCTTTAGGCGATTTAAAACGAATCACATAAGACTCACCAGCGTCTAATCTTTCATTGACTTCTTGATTAGTCAACGATAAAGAATTAGTAAGCTTTTCTCTATTATGCCAATTGTAAATAAACGTTTTTCCTTTTGCTTCGTGATCTTTTCTATGAAAGTCTAGTGTTTCAGGAGTATCAAACGCATAATATGCGTGACCAGTATCCACTAGTCGGTCTACATATTGCTTGTAGATATGTTTTCTTTCACTCTGTCTGTATGGGCCAAAATCACCTTCTTTTCCTGGGCCTTCATCAAAAGGAATGGCACACCAATCCAATGACTCTATAATATATTTTTCTGCACCAGGAACATACCTTTTTTGATCAGTATCTTCTACTCTAAGAATAAATGTTCCATTATTTTTTTTAGCAAAGAGGTAGTTAAACAAAGCTGTTCTCACACCACCAATATGAAGAGGGCCGGTTGGACTAGGAGCAAATCGAACGCGTACATTTTTTGGCATAATATTGTTTTAATAATACCGATTAATAGGTATAAAATGGATGACAAAGATACAATCTTATGTAGGTGTATGGAAAGGATTTAGTGTAATAATTATCAATAGGATCAAGACATTTTCATATCTTCAGGGATATGCTTATTCATAATCATAAACCACAAGGGAGGGAATAATGATAGTACCATAGATGTAGGATAACCAAATGGAAGTTGTGGGCTTTTATCGTGGTGGTTTAAAAGCTGGTATTTTTTCGAAGCTCTATAATGATGATCACTATGTCTTGTGAGTTCAAAAAGAAGGATACGGCCTAATAAGTGATTAGAGTTCCAAGAATGAATTTCGCGTACGCGCTCATATCTACCAGATGAGGTTTTCTTTCTTGTTAAACCATAATGCTCTATATAATTAATAGTTTCTAATAATAAAAAACCTACAACACCACAATATATAGCATATAACATACCTTGTGTGTCAAAAAAACTTGCTATAAGAGACAGGTATACAGCAGTAATAACAAGATACCATAACATGTCATTTTTTATAGAGATAAAAGGTTTTTTTTCTTTTTTTAGTAATGATACTTGTATTTTCCAAGCACTAATATATTGGCCAAAAACAGAAGAAAACCAAAAGAAATATACAGGTTGGTTATAGGTTGCTGTAGCAGGATCTTCGATCGTTGCAGCTTTTTGATGATGTCCGAAATTGTGCTCTACATAAAAATGCATATATAATGAAGGGAGTAATAAAGCTTTTGCCAGAAAACGCTCTTTAGTATATCTGTGTCCTAATTCATGTCCTACATTGATGCCATTGGCTCCAAGCACAATACCTGTAGAAATGATGATGCCTACAACCTCATAAGGTTTTAAGACTGAATTAGTGAGCGTATACAAAGCTGTAAATAAGATACCATACACGATAGGAATATTGATGTATAATAAGAAATCAAAAACTCTTTTTTTCGATTTTGATAAACGTTTGTCGTCCGTTAGATTCTCAGTAGAAGATGGAGTAAATATCTCAATAATAGGAATAAGAACAAACACATATACTGGTGTTAGATATGTGTAGATACCTACTAAAAAAATGCTTAATAGTGTAACAAGAGGAATAGAATAAGCAAAAATATATTTTAAATCTTTCATTGATTTTTTATTGTATTATCATTCATATATAGAAGCTTTTAGTACTATCGAATTATCATAAATATAACAAATCTATTTAAATTAATATTGTAGATTTATAGTTTAGTGAAAAGTAAAACGTATGAATTCTGAAAATTTTAAAATCATTGTAAATAAATTAGAAAGCTTTATTAAGAAGTTTTATGTAAATGAACTGATAAAAGGAGTTATACTTTTTTTTGCTATTGGACTTTTATATTTTCTGATTACAGTATTGATAGAGTACTTTTTATGGTTAAGTAGCACAGGAAGAACTATTTTGTTTTGGTTATTTATCATCGTAGAATTATTTCTTTTTTCAAAATTTATACTTGTTCCGCTAACTAAGTTGTTTAGAATCACCAAAGGAATTAATCATAAAACAGCTTCTACGATCATTGGTAATCATTTCCCAGAGATTAATGATAAACTTTTTAATTTATTACAGTTAAGTGAAGACACGTCTTCCTCTTCTTTGTTAGTTGCTAGTATTGAACAAAAATCCAACAATCTAAGCCCTATTCCTTTTAAACTAGCGATAGATTTTAGAAAAAATATTAAGTATTTAAAGTATGCTGGAATACCTATTGTCATTTTTTTACTTGTAAGTTTGTTTAATAAAAAAGACTGGTTGTCAACTAGTTACAAAAGAGTTGTTAATTATCAGACAGCCTATGAACCACCTGCACCATTTCAATTTTTTATTATCAATTCTACATTAAATGCCTTAGAAGACGAAGATTTTGTGCTAGAAGTAAGAGCAACAGGAGATATTATTCCAGACAACGCGACGATTATGTATAATGACGAAGTGTATTTTCTTAAGAATAATGGAAACGGAGAGTTTCAATATAAATTTTTACAACCCAAAAATTCAATTGATTTTATGATATCCTCTAATGAGGTTAGATCAAAAGAATATACATTATCTGTAGTACCAGTTCCAAGTTTGTTAGATTTTGAAATGCAATTAGACTATCCTTCATATACGAAGAAAAAGGATGAGTCTTTTAAAAGTTCAGGGAATGCTACTATCCCTGAAGGCACAAAAATTAGCTGGAAAGTATTTACTAAAAATACAGATAAAGTACAAATGAAAAATAAAGACTCAATTGTAGATTTTCTAAAAAAAGAAACAACGTTTATTCATAAAGACAGGCTATATAATGACTTAGATTATGAAATAACTACATCTAATAAAAATGTAAAGAATTATGACAATCTATCTTTTAATATCAATGTTATAAAAGACCAGTATCCAGAACTCAATATCACATCAGAAAAAGATACAATCGATAATAGTTCTCTATACTTTTATGGGAGAGTGAGTGATGATTATGGACTTAGTAAACTTAGGTTAGTGTATTACGATCAAGATAAAAACCAAGATAAAAACTTTAAAAGAATAGACATAAAAGCTGCTACTTTTGATGAGTTTATTTATGCTTTTCCAGATAATTTAGAGCTTACAGATGGAGTTGATTATGCGTTTTATTTTGAGATATTTGATAATGATGTGCTTCATAATTACAAAAGCACGAAAAGTCAGGTTTTTAATTACAGGAAGCTTACTACAGAAGAGAATGAAAATAAAAGATTAGAAGAACAAAATAAAGCGATCTCTGGATTAGATAAATCTTTAAAAAAATTTAAAGATCAGGAACAAGATCTCAAAGCATTAAGCAAATTACAAAAAGAAAAAAAACAGCTGGATTATAATGATAAAAAGAAATTAGAAGACTATTTAAAACGTCAGAAAGAACAGGAGAAGATGATGCAGAATTTTACGAAGAAACTTAAAGATAATCTGGATCAGATAGATAAGAAAAAAGAAGAAGAACCATTTAAGGATGCTCTAAAAGAAATGCTAGAGCGCAATGAAGAAAAATTAAAGAAGAACGAAAAACTTCTAGAAGAGATAAACAAAATATCAGAGAAAATACAAAAAGAAGAATTAACAGAAAAATTAGAAAAATTAGGCAAAGAAAATAAAAACCTAAAAAAGAATTTGAACCAATTGCTAGAACTTACTAAACGATATTATGTAATAGAAAAGCATGAAAAATTAGCCGATAAACTCAAAGAATTATCTGAAAAACAAGAAGAATTATCAGAGAAAGAAGATGAAAACAACACAAAAGAAGAACAAGATAAATTAAATAAAGCATTTGAAGAGTTTAAGAAAGGAATGGAAGAACTCAGAGAAGAAAATAAAGGCTTAAAAAAACCGATGAAGCTGGATCAAGATAAAAATGAAGAAAAAGAGATTGATCAAGAACAACAAGAAGCTACGGATAATTTAGAGCAACAACAAAAGTCTAAGGCTAAGAAGAATCAAAAAAGTGCTGCACAAAAAATGAAACAAATGCAACAAAAGATGCAGTCACAGATGCAGATGGGAGGTGGTGGATCAGAACAGCAACAAGAAGATGCAGAAATGCTAAGACAGATTCTGGATAACCTAGTAGATTTTTCTTTAGAACAGGAAAACTTAATGAAAGGGTTTAAAGGCATTAGTATAGACAATCCAACGTATTCTAATAAGTTAAGAAAACAAAGCGTATTAAGAGAAAATTTTATTCATATTGATGACAGTTTATATGCGCTAGCAATGCGTACACCAAAAATATCTGATGAAGTAACAGAAAAACTTACAGAGATAGAATTTAACATTGATAAGTCATTAGAAAGGCTAGCAGACAATCAAGTAGTACAGGGATCCGCAAACCAACAATATACGGTTACAGGTTCTAATGATCTAGCCTATTTTTTAAGCAGAGTGTTGGATCAGATGCAGAACAGCATGTCTGGCGCCCAAGGAAAAGGATCTCAATCTAAAGGTTTTCAATTGCCTGATATCATAAAAAAGCAAGAGGAATTAAATGGGAAAATGAAAGATGGGTCTAAAAAGAAGGATGGTAAAGATAAAGAAGGAGAAAAAGGAGAAGGAAAACAAGGTCAAAATGGAGAAAATGGTCAAGAAGGCAAAGATGGAAATAAAGACTCAAACGGGAATGATGAAAAAAAAGGAAAAAAGGGAAAGGGAGGCAAAGATGGTAAAAATGAAAATGGAGAATCAGAAGGTAAAGGAGAGTCAGAATTAGAGAAAGAAAAACGTAATGAGCAGTTGTATGAAATATATAAACAACAACAACAATTAAGAAATGCTTTAGAAGAAAAGCTAAAAGAACAAGGTATTAAGAATAACAGAGGCAGTGCTATATTGCGGAAGATGGAACAAGTAGAAAAAGAACTTTTAGAAAAAGGGTTTAATAATCAGACATTGAGTAAAATGTTACAACTAAAGCATGAATTGCTTAAGGTAGAAGATGCAACTTTAGAACAAGGAGAAGAAAAAAGAAGAGAAAGTAAAACTAACCAAAAGACCTTTAGTAATCAAAATATTAATCAGATCGATAAGGCAAAACAATATTTCAATACTACAGAGATTTTAAACAGACAAGTATTACCTTTGCGGCAAATTTATAAACAACGAGTACAGGAATATTTTAAAAAAAACAATGATTAATTTTTTCTTTGAGGATGTAATAATCAACATAAAACAAGAGGAATTATCCTTATGGATACATAGGGTTCTTGTTTCAGAAAACAAGAAAGAAGGGGAGTTGAGTTTTATTTTTTGTACAGATGAATATTTGTTGGAGATGAATCAGAAGTTTCTAAATCACAATACGTATACAGACATTATTAGTTTTGACAATTCTATTGGAAATGAAGTGCACGGAGATATTTTTATTTCTATAGAACGTGTAAAAGAGAATGCAATTGTCTATGATGTCTCTTTAGATGAAGAACTAAAAAGAGTGTTGATTCATGGTGTTCTGCATTTATGCGGTTATAAAGATAAAACAGACGATGAAGTTGAAGTTATGAGACAAAAAGAAGACGAAAAACTATTAATGTTCCACGTGGAACATTAATAGTTTTTCGTTTTTATTTGTTCCACGTGGAACAAATTTTTTAATAGTTCCACGTGGAACAAATAGAGGTAAGTTATGTTTAATAAAGAGTATGATGTAATAGTAGTTGGAGCAGGACATGCAGGAAGTGAAGCTGCTGCTGCTGCGGCCAATCTTGGGTGCAGCACATTGTTGATCACGATGAATTTGCAAAACATAGCTCAGATGAGTTGTAATCCAGCAATGGGAGGAATCGCCAAAGGACAGATAGTTAGAGAAATTGATGCGCTAGGCGGGTATAGTGGTATTGTAAGTGATCGGACAGCTATTCAGTTTAAGATGTTGAATAAGTCAAAAGGGCCAGCCATGTGGAGTCCTAGAGTACAAAGTGATCGAATGCGATTTGCAGAAGAATGGAGATTACTTTTAGAACAAACACAAAATCTTGATTTTTATCAAGAAATGGTTAGCGGGTTACTTGTAGAAGGAAATCAAATTAAGGGCGTAAGAACTTCATTAGGGATTGAAGTTAGAGGAAGAACAGTAGTGCTAACCAATGGCACTTTTCTTAATGGCCTGATTCATATAGGAGAAAAACAATTCGGTGGAGGTAGAGCTGGAGAACGAGCTGCAACAGGAATAACAGAGCAACTCATCGATCTTGGTTTTGATTCTGGTAGAATGAAAACAGGTACACCGCCAAGAGTAGATGGAAGATCATTGGACTATAGCAAGATGGTAGAACAACCAGGAGATGAATTTCCAGAAAAGTTTAGTTATTCAGATTTATCTGCTCCGCTTACCCAACAACGATCTTGTCATATGACATATACCTCTAGTACAGTTCATGATTTATTACGAGAAGGTTTTGATAGATCTCCAATGTTTAATGGAAGTATAAAAAGTATAGGCCCTAGATATTGTCCGTCGATAGAAGATAAAATTAATAGATTTGCAGATAAAGATAGACATCAACTTTTTGTAGAACCAGAAGGTTGGAATACTGTCGAGGTATATGTAAATGGGTTTTCCACATCCCTGCCAGAAGACATACAATTCAAGGCATTAAAATCAGTAACAGGTTTTGAGAAAGTTAAATTTTTTAGACCTGGATATGCGATTGAATATGATTATTTTCCACCTACGCAATTAACACATACCTTAGAGACTAAATTAGTTTCTGGTTTGTTTTTTGCTGGACAAATAAATGGGACTACAGGATATGAAGAAGCTGCCTCACAAGGACTAATGGCAGGCATAAATGCTGCGTTAAAAATTAAAGATAAAGATACTTTTGTTTTAAAAAGAAATGAAGCTTATATAGGAGTATTAATTGATGATTTAATAACTAAAGGAACAGAAGAACCGTATCGGATGTTTACTTCTAGAGCAGAATATAGAACCCTATTAAGGCAGGATAATGCAGATTTTAGATTAACTCCAATTGCACATGAGATAGGATTAGCTTCAGATGAAAGAATAAGAAGGATGGAAGAAAAAGAAAAGAAATCCAAAAATTTTGTTCAGTTCTTTAAAGACACTAGTGTTTCACCAGAAGAAGCAAATCCCGTTTTAGAAAAAAAGGAATCATCATTAATTAATCAAAGCGGTAAATTGTTTAAACTATTTTCTCGACCACAAATCACCTTAGATGACATTAAACATTTTGAAAAAATAGCTGCTTATATTAAAGATAATAAGCTAGACAAAGAAGTATTAGAGCAAACAGAAATTCAGATTAAATATGCTGGATATATAGAAAAAGAGAAAAATAATGCCGACAAATTAAATAGATTAGAATATATTAAAATCCCAAAAGATTTTGATTATATGAAACTAAAATCATTGTCATATGAAGCGTGTGAAAAAATGACAAAAATACAACCAGCTACTATTTCTCAAGCATCAAGAATTAGCGGTGTAACTCCAAGTGATATTTCTGTTTTGTTAGTTTATTTAGGAAGATAATGACATTTGAGGAGATACCTCAAGAAACATCAATGTTGCAGATGATAGTGGTTATGTGGTCTGTTTTAGATACCGCAAAAGGTCTTTTAGTTGATTTTCTCATATGGGTAGTATGCACTACCTCTTATGTAATCAAAAAGAATTTTGAAGTTGTTACAGAAATGAGTTTTTATGGTGTTACTTGTTTCAGTTTTCATGAAAAAGTGGACTTCCTAGATTATATTTCAGTCTTTTTAGCTAGATTTAGCCAAAAAGATGAAGATTCTGTAAATAAAGAAATTCATCATTTTTATGTAGTGCGGGTTTTACAGAAAATAGACATTTCACACTACTAAAGACTATTACATATGAACAGGCATTACATATAGCACAACAAGTTAGAGAATTGTTAGATGTAGAAATTTATGATGCAACTAAAGAATAGTTCCACGTGGAACAAATAGAAAAAGAGTGATCAAAAAAATGAATACTGAAAAGCTTAGTTTTTTTATAGAATGCAAAGACCATACAGTTTCTAAAGAAGTCTTTAAACTTTATGTAGATCCAGAATATGAAATGCTGATCACATCACCAATGCCTGAAGAAGATCAATTACATACATATTATAAGAGTGAAGATTACATCTCTCATACAGATGCTAAGAGAACGATTATCGAAAAGATGTATCATTTGGTAAAAAGATATTCACTAAAGAAAAAAATAAAATTGGTTTCTAGATTGCAAAAAGGAACAGGTACTATTTTAGACATAGGAGCAGGAACAGGAGATTTTTTGATGATAGCAAAAGAGCATCAATGGAAAATTTATGGGATAGAACCAAACGAAAAAGCTAAAACACTAGCATCTGCAAAAGGAGTTGAACTACAAAACGAGACTACAACACTCAATTCTAATGAATTTGATGTGATAACTATGTGGCATGTATTAGAACACATTCCAAAACTAAACGATCAGATAAAAGAGATCAAGCGGTTATTAAAACCCAATGGATATGCAATTATAGCTGTTCCTAATTATAAGTCCTTTGACGCTGAGTATTATAAATCCTATTGGGCAGGGTATGATGCACCTAGGCATCTAAGACATTTTTCTGTTACATCAATTCAAAAATTATTTGGAGAACATAACATGAACCTTGAAAAAGTAGTGCCTATGAAATTTGATTCTTTTTATGTTTCATTATTATCAGAAAAGTATAAAAATAATAGAATTAATTATATACGTGCTTTTTGGGTTGGATGGTATTCTAATTTAAAAGGAATGCGATCCAAACAATATTCTTCACATATTTATATCCTAAGAAACGAGTAATTATTGTTTTAAGCTTTTGTAAATACATTTTAGCTCTACTCATATAGAATCACCTCCTTTTTTTATTTTGGAAGCTCTAAAAGGCTTTAAACAAATAGTTTTTCATTGTTTTTTCTTATAAATTATAGGCAAATCATTGTTTTTTCTTATAATAGATTAATTTCACGAATTATTGTTCTATACATCTATCGAACTTTGATACTTTTGCGCAGAACTATAATTTTAAGAATAATGAAAAAATACATTTGGATAGTTGCTATAGTGTTTGCAATTACTTCGTGCAATCAACAAACAGAAAAAACAGCATATATTAATAATACTAAAGTTGTTTCTGACTATAATGTGATGAAAAATGCACAAGAAAAATGGACAAAAAAGAATACTGATCTTAGAACAGAATTAGAAAATAAAGCAAAGCAGTTTCAGACAGAAGTTCAGGGATACCAGAATATTATGAAATCCATGACGAAGAGCAATAGAGAGAAAAAAGAACAAGAGTTGATGGTAAAACAACAACAATTGCAGAGAGAACAACAGAACAGAATGCAAGAAATCAAGAAAGGAAGCCAAGACGAAATAGATTCTATAATAAAGAAAGTAAAAACTTTTGTAAAAGAATACGGTAAGAAGAACGGGTATACATATATATATGGAGAAACAGAGGTAGGTAACATTTTTTATGCAAAAGAAGGCCTAGATATTACTGATAAAATTTTGTCAGAATTGAATGGGAATGACTCTATTCCTTCGAATAAAGAATAGATATTTATACTTGTATATTTATGTAATATAAGAGAATCCTTTAGTATAGATTCTTTTATAATGAAGCTTAGATTTAGTGTGTTTGATAAGCATAATTGAGCTTGTTGTTTACCTAATAAATTGGATAGATTTAACTACTTTTTTAGTATGGAATCACGCATAATTTCGTTTTAAATTATACTTTTTTATTGTAACAAATTAAACTGTTTTTTCAAGAGTTAATTTTGATTGAAAAATGCAATTTTAACAAAAAACAATAACACTTCATCGACGAAATGTGCTTTTTTTAGACTTTTTTAAAGCGCTTTAAAAATCGAGAGAATTGATAAACAGCTATTTTTTTTGATAATACAAATCAATTGATTACTGTTTTTTAAACAGACAAAGAGAACTTTTTTACCTTAATAGCCCTCTTTTTTACTTATATAACGATTTGATTTACATATTTTTATGTATATTATACAAAGTTTGGGTTTAGCTAATTAATAGATGTAATTATTATCTTCAATTTATGGTAGGAATATTATTACAAAAAAAAACGAAAAATTAGTTTGTTATAAATTAAATATTTATAAATTTATGACTTTACAATAATTATATTAACAAAATTGTTAACAAGCGCCCCAAATCGCTTAGTTACTGATAACATATTTCACATAAACCAGATAAGTGTGATATTATGAATAAAAGACTTAACCGCATATCGGCATTAGTAGTTATGGCAAGCTTCTTTTTGTGCACTTATTTGAGTGTTGCACAGGATATTTCCAGACCTTTATTTTCGATTAATAATGTGACAACAGATAGGATCTGTGTGACACCCGATGCTCCTAATCGAGAAGCCGTTGCCGTTGCCGGTCGTAATTTTATGGCTGACACAGAATACTTTCTAGAAATATCAGATGAAGATGGAATTTTTGCACCCACTCCTAGAGTGTTAACACGTTTTACTTCTATGTTTGAAATTATGGCGAATGAGCAGATTTTGTTTCCTCCATTTATAATAGAAAATGACCTGAGGAGTGATAATTATAGGATACGAGTTCGATATATAGAAACGGATAATAACTCTAATATAGGAGTATCAAGAGAGGTTGCAATTCATTATTTTGATAATAGTGAAAGAGTGACACTGCTTGGGCCCAACCCTAATACTAATTTAGTTGCATTGTGTCCAGGAGAGTCTGTAGATCTGAGAGTAACACCAGAAAACCTGGGTCAATACCAATGGTTTTTTAATAATGTTTTGATACAGAATCAAACAGGAACTGTTTTAGAAAATGTAACACAACCAGGGACATATACGGTCATCTCTGATTTTGGTTCGTGTAATGACCGATTTACAGATAATGTTTCTACAGTTACTGTGGTTGATTTTAATAAGACTACGGTTACTATTAATGGACCAGCTGTACAAGAATTTTGTCCTTCAGACACCAAAGTGCTTACGTGCAGTATTACAGCGGCAGGTTTGGACTATAAGTGGACAAAGAATGGAGAAGTATTGACTGCAGAGACAGGGCCAACACTTGTTCTGCCGACTAGTAATTTTGAAGGTATTTATACCGTAGAAGTTACAGGAACAAGCACTTGTTTTGAAATATCCAATCCTGTAGAGATCATTAATTTGGGCTTTAATATTATAACTAGGCCACCTCCAGAGATTGTTCTTTTATCATTACAAAATTCTATCTTGTTAGAAATAACAACAGATGCTCCTCCTAGCAGTACTATAGAGTGGTTTAGAAATAATGTTTCCCAAGACCCCCCTGTACCTATAAGTGATAGTGGGGCATTGTCATTTTTAGTAAACAGTCCTGCAGAATATCGAGCAGAAATTAATACTACAGGTGTGTGTACCGAAGCTTTAGAGGTTATTACCAATGTTGTTAGTGCAGTAGGATTAGAAGTAGAAATTTCTAATATTATAGATTGTGATGACAACTCTTCTTCAGTATTGGCGCTAGAAAATATATTTGGAATTACCACTTCGGGAGCTCAGGTGCCATTAACAGAAGATCAACTTGCATTTTTCAGTTTTCAGTGGTTTAGAAATGATGATCCAACAGGAGTTACGGATACAACAATTTCTATTACTGATGCTGATATAGGACAAACCTATTTTTTAAACGCAACTATACAAGGTGGAGGCTTACCATCTACAGATTCTAATGATATAGTCGTAGAGTTTTTAGACAGTACTATTACACTAGAAGTTTCTCCCCAAATTTTACCAGAAGACGGAACAGTAACTATAACAGCGCCCCTTAGCTCTAATTATAGTTATGAGTGGTTTTTTAATGGAGAACTCATAATCGGTGAAACACAAAATACAATAGAGGTTGATCAAGAGGGAGATTATTTTGTAGTTCTAGCATTAGAAGAATGTATGATTACCTCAGAGACAGTATCAGTGTCCTCTGTAGCTCCTCCAGGAGAATCAGAAATTATACCCAATATTGTTACTCCAAATGGAGACAATATTAATGACAGCTGGTTATTACCGCCGTCATTATTTAATCAACAAGATGTAGAAGTTACAATATATGATCCTAGAGGACAAATTGATTTTAATACAGTCAGTTATCAGAATAATTGGCCTACAGAAAATTCAAAATCTTCAGGGGAAGAACCAGTATATTATTATATAATAACAAAAAATAGTTCCGTGGTCAGAAAAGGCTCTATAACGGTAATGAGATAAATTTATGATTAGAAAACTACTTATAGTAATATTATTTTGCAGTACTTTCTATAAAGTCAATAGTCAAGAGGAAAACAGCACACTTGGTGTTTTGCCTACGGATATACCTACACACAATTTAGTGAAATATAATAGATTCTATTTTAACCCTACCTTTTCGCTTGTTAGAGAGACCAAAAGATCACTTAATGTATATAATAAAATACAGTGGGCTTCTTTTAATGATAATCCGCAGACATACCTTATCAATTACACTACCAATTTTGACGAAAAAACAGGGGTAAGTATCGGATTGCATCAGCAAAATGAGGGCATTTATAGATACTTTGGTGGAGTTGCTAATTTTGCATACGCTCTAGAATTAAATAGAGATATGAATTTCACTTTTGGATTGAATCTAGGATTCTCACAGAGTGGAATCAAGTCTAATATAGATTCTGCCACTGCGGTTGTATTAAATAATGGTGTACAAGTTTCGGATCCAGTAATTCTTAATTATGAGAACAGCTCCGTTTTTCTATTGACTCCTGGAATAAACTTTAATTACCTAGATTTTGATATTGGAGTCTCTGTTGGAAACCTAGTGGCGTATAACTTATCTGCAAGTGAATTAGCAACTGATAATATTGCCTATTCTGGCCATATAATGTATACAAGAAATTTAGAATCAAGAAGAAGGTCAAGAGGGTCAGATTCTGATAAGTTAATCCGAGGCATGGCATATGCAAACATGCTTCCAGATGCGGACCTTAGATATGGAGCAAATATAATCTTAGAATACCCAAGTCTAGGATGGGCACAAGCAGGATACAATAGTTTTTATGGAGCTTCTGTAGGAATTGGAGCTAACATCAACAAAAGCATATCTGTTGGGTATACATACGAAACAGGCTTTGGAGATACCAGTAATTTTGGAGCAACTCACGAGGTAGGATTGGCATACAATTTCTTCAAAGAACAAAAACGTGGAAGAAGAAAACCAAATGAGGCATATGAAGCAAGAGATTCTGAGATCAGAAGGTTGAAAAAAGAAATATTAGATCAAAATAAGTTGATTAGAGAATTACAAAATTCTAGAGGAGATTCATTAGGTCAAGCTCAAAGAGCCATGAATAAACTCGAAAGATCTATCCAAGAAGCGAAAGAAGAAGAAGAAAAAAGAGCCAGAGAACTTTCTTTACAGAGAGAAGAAGAAGTAAAATTATTAAACAGGAAGAAAGAAGAAGAAGAATTAGCAGCCAGAAAGAAATTAGAATTAGAAATGGCTGAAAAAAGAGAACAAGAATTAGCAGCCAGAAAGAAGCTAGAATTAGAAATGGCTGAACAGAAGAAAGAAGAAGAAGCCGCCGCTGCGGTAGCACAAAGAAATGCTGAAGAGCAACAAGCAGAAGAGGCTAGAATAGCAGCAGAAGAAACAGAAAGAGAGGCAGAAGCCGCCAGACAAGAAGCAGCAGAAGAAGCTGAAAGAGAGGCAGAAGCCACAAGACAAGCAGCAGCAGAAGAAACGGAAAGGCAAGCCGAAGCGGCAAGACAAGCCGCAGCAGAAACGGAAAGACAAAAGGAAGAAGCAGCAAGGTTAGCCGAAGAAGAAGTAAAAAAACAAGAAGAACAGAGAATAGAAGCCGAAGAAATTAGAAAACAAGAAGAAGTAGCGGAGAAAGCACGTGTAGAAGCAGAAGCTAAAGCCGCAGCAGATGAAGCAGCGCGAATAGCATCAGAAAAGAAACTTCAACTTGAAATGGCAGCCCAAAAGGCAGAGGAAGAGCGAATAGCTTCTCAGAAAAAACTGGAAAGAGAAGTGGCAGAAAGAAAAGCAGAGGAAGAGCGAATAGCTTCTAATAAAACACTAGAAAGAGAAGTACAACAACAAAAAGATGAAGCAGCAGAAGCGGAACGATTACGTGAAGAGGCAGAGGCAGCAAGACTAGCAGAAGAGGAGCGAATAAGACAAGAGACTGAAACGGCAAGACTAGCAGCAGAGGAGCAGGTGAGACAACAAGCTGAGGCAGCAAGATTAGCAGAAGAAGAGAGAGCAAGACAAGAGGCAGAAGCGGCAAGACTAGCAGCAGAGGAGCAGGCGAGACAACAAGCAGAAGCAGCAAGATTAGCAGAAGAGGAGCGCGCAAGACAAGAGGCAGAAGCAGTAAGATTAGCAGAAGAGGAGCGCGCAAGACAAGAGGCAGAAGCAGCAAGACTAGCAGCAGAGGAGCGCGCAAGACAAGAGGCAGAAGCAGTAAGATTAGCAGAAGAGGAGCGAGCAAGACAAGAAGCAGAAGCAGCAAGATTAGCAGAAGAGGAGCGAGCAAGACAAGAAGCAGAAGCAGCAAGATTAGCAGAAGAGGAGAGAGCAAGACAAGAAGCAGAAGCAGCAAGGCTAGCAGAAGAGGAGAGAGCAAGACAAGAGGCAGAAGCAGCAAGACTAGCAGAAGAGGAGAGAGCAAGACAAGAAGCAGAAGCGGCAAGATTAGCAGCAGAAGAACAGGCGAGACAAGAAGCAGAAGCGGCAAGACTAGCAGAAGAGGAACGCGCAAGACAAGAAGCAGAAGCAGCAAGACTGGCAGCAGAAGAGCAGGCGAGACAAGAGGCTGCTACTGATACTAAAGAAGAAAATTTAGAAGAGATACAAAAAGAACTAGACAATAGTAGTAGAATTACTAGCAAATTAATTGCTGCAAGAGATTCATTATTAACTACGACTACGAATCTTGATAAAAGAGAGTTTAGTAAACTGTTAGAATCTCTGGTAAATATGGAAGATGAAGCTGAAGAAGTGAAGAAAGAATCGGATCCTGCGAGTTCTAAAAGATTAACGTCTAGAAACCGCTTTATCAAATTTGCAGAGGCTTCTAGACCAGAGGCTAAGTTTGCTACTAAATATATTCCTGGATACCCAGAAGGATACTACTTAATAGGAAATGTATTTAGAGGAGGAACGTATGCTGATAAATTTACGAGCACCTTAAATGATTTAGGGTTTAATGATGCTCAGATCATACTCAATCCTGAGAATCAATACCAATATGTATCGATCAAAAGCTATAGAAACAAGGACGAAGCTGCCGAAAACTATCTAAATAATATCGGGAATAAGTATTTCGGCGATATGTGGATATTACATATAGCAAAAAGTAGAGTAGAATCCCTGAAAAAATTAGTACAGGAAACAAGAATTATAAAAGATACAGTAAAAGATGATACAGTACTAACCGAAAACCTATCCTATATAGGAGGGCATAATGTTGAGAATGGATATTATTTGATTACTAATATTTATAAAAGAGAAAATTATTTCGAACGAGGGATGTCTAAATTAAAATCTCAAGGCCTCGATCCTAAATATTTTAGAAACCCAAAAGACAACTATATATATGTGTATTTAGAAAAGTTTGATAACCTTGATGAAGCGAAACAAAACTTATTTTCTAATATGAACAACACATATAATGGGGATCTTTATATACTAAAAATACAATAGTAAAAAAATGCTCCAGAGATATGAAGAAGATAATTACCCAAAATACAACACTAAATACTCAGCTTATGAAACAGATAGTACAATACAATAAGCAAGTACATATATACATAATACTAGCGTTACTATTAGGGTGTTTCTCATCCTATGGTCAGATTTTTAACCCCGCTAGTGTGCCTTTTCAGGAAGTACCAGAAAGTACGTTTAGGATGAATGGAGAATTGCAGATGATAGGAAATACTATTGTGGCGCCTAGTAGATTAAATGATAACTCTCCAAGGGATCCTAATGCTAATTATAATGGTACTTTAGAAAATGGACAGTTTAATGCATACGGTTATATAGATGTAGATGTAGATGCAAGTACTTTTAGTTCTAGTAGTGCAGATTTTCAGAGGTTTAGTATTTGTGGCGAAATCAGATATGCCGGATTGTATTGGTCAGCTACTTATATCGATATGGATAATTTGGTAAGTAATGGAAGTCAAGGACTTATTGCCAATTATAATAATCCAACTCAACCTGATCCAAGACCTGCTTTTGATGTAATTAAATTTAAACCCCCTAATACACCTACAGGTCAATATATAGATGTAACAGCCGATAGAATATTATATGATGGATATCCAGGTGCTGTAAATAACCCAAACGCTGTTCCTAATAATCGACCAAATAATGCAGTAGTAGATATGCCCTATCACTGTTATGCAGATGTTACCGATATTGTGCTTACATCTACCAATCCAGATGGGACTTATTTTGTGGCCGATCAAAGAGCATCTGTTGGGGTTATTGAAACAAATACTGATGGAGGATTTAATACTAGTGATTTTGGTGGAGGTTGGACCTTGGTGATCGTCTACGAAGACCCATCACTACCAAGTCAATTTATAAGTACTAATCAGGGATTGGGTGCTGTATCTGGTTCTACAGGAGATGTAAACATTCAGTATAATGGGTTTCTCACGCTACCGCCTAATTTACCAGTAAACGCTAGATATGGTATTGGTGCCTATGAAGGAGATCGTCCTTTTGATGATGATATTATTTCTATAGAACCGACTACTACGACAGTAGTTCCTGGTGATGTACGAACAGTGCCACCAGTTTCTACAGATCTGGATGATAGGATTGGAGGAAGACCAAACTTAGTGAATAACTTTTTTGATAGCTCTATATCTGTAGATGGTGTCATTACTACCAATAGAAACCCAGCATCTACCAATACCTTAGGCTATGATATTGATATTTTTGATATTCAGAGAGATAATAACACGAATCCTTTTTTAACCAATAACCAGACAGAGGTTAATTTTAGACTGAGATCAAGTGGTGATAAGTATCAGGTTTTTGTACAGGCTTTTCAGGTAGAAATTATAGAACCTCAAGTATTAATGACCAAACGGGTATTAAGAGCAGATGCTTCGCAACCCACAGGTTTTTTAGATATTACCGATGGAGATGTTAATTTTAACGAAGAGGTTTTTTACAATCTTACGATAGAGAATACGGGTAATGAAGATGTAACCAATGTAACTATTGTAGATGTACTACCCGACAATGTAGATTTTGAAGATTTTGATCTCATAAGCCCAGGAATTACTCAAATGTTTACACCACCAACGTTTAATCCTGATGGTTCAGTAAATACTAGAGGTACTGTTACCCTTACGATCGATGATAGTGCAATCACAGAAGGGTCTCCTGCCTTAACTTTTCGCTTTAGAGTACGCGTAGTGCCTGATTGTGCATCCCTGCGAGATGCGTGTTCTAATGAAATAGAAAATATAGCCACATCAGAATATACAGGTGTAATTTCAGACATAACCGAAGGAAGTGTTAGTATAGTAGAAAGAGATATCTGTAATTTTAATGTAGTAGGTGCATCGACCTTTTTGGTTAGAGATGATATATGTTTTAATGAAGCAGAGGTTCAACGTTTGTGTAGAGGAACTGTTACGTTAAGAGGCGGTAATGGATTTACTACCTATGAATGGGTAAATGAAGCTAATCCTACTGTTGTCTTATCTACTGATCAAGAATTTGATGCGACAGCACCAGGATTTTATATTGTAACTACTACCTCAGTAGATTGTAGAGGTACACAAAGAAGATTCGAAGTATTACCTGAAACAGAACTCGATAATCCTATTGTCGATATTGTAACAAATCTTGATACCAATCCAAATGCAAATGGGCAGGTGCTTACCTGTTCGATTACAGGGCAACCTTTGCCTGAGATATTTTTATGTGGTTCGAGTACTACCTTGGATCTTGACTCTACCTTAGGAGATACTACGGTTTGGCAACGATTAGCACCTGGAGCCTGTCCTACTGGAGATAGAGTAATTGGCTGTCCTACAGTAGACCCAGTTTGTGAACCAGAATGGGTTACCGTAGGTATGGGAAGGGTATTTACACTTGACCCAGGCAATACTAGTGTAAATCCTATGGGAGATGCTAGTGGAGAATATAGAATTTTAACCACAGTAGATGGAGATTGCCCTACAGAACTATTTTTTAATGTTTTCCAAAGTAATTTTGACCCAGTAATTGATAGAATACGAAACATTATCTGTGGAGCTCCGGGTGCATTAGAAGTAACAAATATCTCTTCACAATTCGAGTATCAATTGGTTAGAATAGAGAATGGAAATTCTATTCCAGAAGGAGGTTTTCAAACAACAGCTTTGTTTGATAATATTACTACACCTGGATCATATCGAGTTGATGCCAGAGAAATAAACGCACCTGTAGAAGCATGTATATTTCCTTCAAATGCGATTACAATTAACAATATAGATCCTACTATAGAATTTAATATTACAGATCAACCAGCTTGTGCTACAGGTGATGTGAATAACACGGGTGCCATTGAGGTAGTAATTACAGGAGGAGAACCTACGTATCGTTATGAAATTACTGGGCCAGCAGGATTTACCCCAAGAACCATAACAGGCTCTTCAAACCCTACAGCAGATTTTGATAATTTACCTCCAGGAGAATATACATTGACCGCTTATGCAGATGATGATAATAGCGCTACAAATTGTTTTGCAGAAGAAATGAGAGAGATTTTAGAGGGCAATCCTTTCACGGTTTCTGTTACACCTACAGTGGCCTTGGTATGTAATCCAGATTTTAACCCAACACCAGTACCACCGCCAATAGACGTCAGCCCTTTTGATGATGACGAGTATATTGCCATTGTAGAGGTAACCATTACTTCAACTCCTGTTTCAAACAGTTATCAATTTAGTACCAATCCAGATTTTACGCAAACAGGAGATTATATATTTCCTTTTGAAGTAGTAGGGAATGTGTATCGATTTAGATTTGTAGTGGGTGATGAGGGCACGTTTCCAATTTATGTAAGAGATAACGCGCCTGGAGCAGGATGTGTTACGCAAGGAGGAACGACCATTACCCCAAGAGTAGAAATTGCTGCTACAGCAACAACTGTTGATCCTCCGTGTTCTAATGAACAAGGATCTATAACGGTTACTGTTACTGCAGGAACCGCGCCATTTACCTTTTTGATTGATGGTACAACAACAGTACCGGCTACTACACCAGGCACAGGAAATGGATTAGGTGCCTATACATTTGCTAATATTGATCCAACTACCAATCCTGTAGTAACTGTGCAAAACGGAGGTCTCTCTTGCGATCAAGAACTAGCCCCATTGAATTTTAATGTGCCCGATGCAATTGATGTTACCTTTGGAGCAATTACTCCTTTAAGCTGTAATGCCGATCCTAATGCCTCAATCGTGGTTACTGATATTACAGGTGGCTCAGGAACTTATGAATACAGTTTAGATGGAGGTGCTTTTATTGCTGCTCCAGCAAGACCATTTACGATTTCTAATGTAGTGGGTCAAGGAACTCATAGTGTTACCGTAAGAAATGTGGTAACACCACCTACTCCAAATTGTGAGCTTACAGAAACTTTTGAGATTGATCCATTGCTAGAAGTAGAACGAGTGATCGTTACTCCAGATGATGTAGATTGTGTTAATCAAACTACAGACGTAACACTTTCTGCAGACCCTACAGCATTACCAGCGGGAGTAACATATGAGTTTAGAGTAACTCCTAACCCTGCTACTGGTGCTGGCAATACAGGATTTGTAGCGACGACAGCCTATACGTTTGAGAATACTACTTCATATACAGTAGAAGCTAGAAGAACTGATAGTAATTGTATAGAAGAAACGATATTTACACCGCCCAATGTGCCAGTTGCTAGAATTATTGACGAAAGACAAACCAGCCCTGTTTCATGTAATGGAGGCAATGATGGCGCGTTTACATTTTCTGTAAGTAATGGCAGCATTACAAATCCAGTGACTTCGTTTAATTATACAGTTACAGGCCCAGGAGCTACTAATATTACAGTAACTAATACTACTACAAATCCAGTAGTAATTACAGGTTCTGTTGCTACTCCTATCATTGCAGGTACTTATACTATTAGTATTACCGATACAAGTCTAGGAAATGGTTCTACCGGTTGTACTGATACTGCAACAGTAGAAGTAACTCAACCAGATCCAATTACATTTACACCTAGTGTTACAGATCAGGATTGTGTCACCAACCTTAATGAAGTTTCGGTAAGCAATGTTTCTGGTGGTAATGGTCCTGTTTACACTTTTCAGGTGTCACACCCAACTACAGGGACATTTGGTCCTGTTCCAGTAACAGATGTTATTGATAATATTCCAAATATTCCAGCCGGAGATCCAATAACTACATATACCGTTACCGTATTTGATGTTACAGGAGTATCTTGTAGTGAAACAGTCGATCTACTAATTACACCATTAACCCAATTAGAAGCAGCTATCGACGAGAATTCTGATGTGTGTTTAAGCGGTGATAATATGGTGAGTTTTATTGTTAATATCGATCCAAACGGTACAGGCAATACAGGTACGCCAGATTATAGATATACGGTTTCTAGAGGAGGTAGCTTGGTGCAGACCTCTACTTTGGTAGCTGGAGCAGTAACTAGCTTTACAACCAACACCTTTTCTCAAGCTGGGGATTATGAAATTGCAATTTTTGATGAAAATGATTGCCCAACTACAATAAATATTACTGTAGATCCATTACTTACTATTGTCGCTAGGCGAATTAATGATTTAAGTTGTGATCCTACTACTGGAGCAAATATAGATGGTAGTTTTGAACTAACGATCGCTGGCGGTAGTGCTAACTATGATATTACTTTCGAGAATACTACCACAAGCACTACAGGTAATGTAGCATTAGGAGTGACTACTACTGCTGCTGTAATACCATTTTCTAGTGATGAAGCTGGTAATTTTGTGTTTACTGTAACAGATAGAGCAGGGCTTACGGTGAGATGTACTGCTACAGATACAGGAGAATTAACGGATCGTAGCACACCAACTATTACTTCGCCAGATGTAGATGTAAATTGTGATGGAGATCAAGCTACAGTTACCATTACTGTTACTGGTCCAGAAACCGAATATTTTGTGCAGTTTGATGATAATGATGCTACTACTACAGATGTTTTTGTACAAACAGTATCCAACCAAATACAAGTACCTAATCTTTCTGAAGGTGTCTATAATTTTATAGTAAGAGATAGTCGTGGATGTAGTTTCCCTGAGACGGTAAGTGTAATTGCTCCAGACCCTATCCAACAACAAGGTGCACCAAGAATTACACCTATCACCTGTGACGAATTAGGAACACCCTCTACGGTATTAGGAGCATTAGGTATTGATATTTTAGATAGAGGCCCATTAACCTATACATATACCTTAGTTCTTGAGGCAAATGTATCAGTACGTCCACTTGTCCCAGCACCAACTTCATCACCAAATCCACAGACGATACTTTCTAACTCTGTAGATTTTTCTGGCTTAGATGCTGGTAGGTATTATATTTTTATAGAAGATCAAAATGGTTGTGCAGAGCGACTAGGACCATTTGCTGTGGCATCAGATGTGGATGACCTTACTGTTATTACTACAGTTATTGCAACCTGTCCGGATTTGGTGACTCTTAATGTAGAGATTGATCCTACAGAAGGAGTAGGACCATTTTTAATTGAAGTAATAGGGCTGAGACCTCAAGTACCTACTAATGGATTGCCTACATCTTCGATACTTCCAACAGATCCTCCTGGGACGCAAGAAAGAAATCATCAATTTACATTATTACCTTTCAATACAGTATTTGAGGTAAGAGTTGAAGACACAAATACAATGTGTGTGTTCACACGATTTGTAGATCCAGTAGACCCCCCAGCAGAACCTGCTTTGATCGATATTTCTGAAATTCCTGTAAGTTGTAATGACGGAACATTACCATTACCAACCGACGGAGAATATCGTTTTACAATTGATGTGAGTTCATTAGGAACTGCACCACCAGTTACTCAAGTTTCATGGGCGGTTTTTGAATCAGGAACTAATAATCCAGCAGCTGGAACAAATACGACAGGTATAAGTGCTGTAGGCGCTGCTGATATACCAATTGTGGTATCTGATTTAGCTCCAGGATTATATTATGTAATTGTCCAAGAAGATGATGGTACTCTTTGTCCTGCTCGAGCAGATTTTGAAATAGAAATACCAGATCCTTTGGTATCTGTAGCAAATAATCCAAGGGTTGCAGAATGTGATGACGAAGTTAGATTTTCAATAACTACCAATGGAGGTACACCGATCGGAGGGAGTATTACTCCAGATGAAGGGTATCGATATAGCAGAGTTCGCAGGGGTGATCCTGTAGGTTTATTTACTGATGATGTTACTACAATTAATCAGCCATTTACTATCGATCCTACGATGGCAATAGATTTACAATGGGATATTTATACCAGAGATGATAATAATTGTATCTCAGGACCATTGCAAATAGATATTGATGTAACCGCTGGTCCATCTATAATTAACGTTGGTGATGTGATGAATCCTTGTGATCTCAGCGATTATATACTAACGATAGAGACATCTGCAGACCCACTGGCATTAAATTCTAATGGAAATATTTTCTATGGATTTGATGATGGGATAAACCCTGTGGTATTTGAAGAAGCTCCTCCAGGGAGTTATACCTATACTTTTCCAATACCAGGAACATATGAACTAATTGTTAGAGATAACAATGGATGTGAAGAAACACCTAGACCTTCAGTCACTGTGTTTCCTCAGGCAGAAATAATAGCAGAATTTACAACCCCGCCA
Source organism: uncultured Aquimarina sp. (assembly GCA_947493495.1). Taxonomy (GTDB): domain Bacteria; phylum Bacteroidota; class Bacteroidia; order Flavobacteriales; family Flavobacteriaceae; genus Aquimarina. The sequence continues at coordinate 73,159 of CANLRN010000006.1, read as the reverse complement.
GATTGTACTTCAATACCACCACTTGGTGTTATTGAAACTACTTTGGATCCAGATGGGTTGGGATTAATCGGCTCTGGTGCTGCAAATCACACTTATACCCTTATTGATGTAGCTACTGGTTTACCCGCTGTAGGAATAATAAATGTTGGAGGAGGACGTTTTGAGCAAGTTCCTGCGGGATCATATATTGTAAGATTAGAAGATTCAGGAATGGGAGCTGTAACCTGTCCTTTTGAGACTCCAGTAGCTATACAGGCACCAATCCAACCAGATATCGATAATACAATGGGAGTGACTGATGCGAGTTGTAATACAGCTACTCCAGCTCCAGCTCCTAACACAGGGACAGGAGATGGTAGGATCGAAGTAAGCTTAAATGGTGGATTAGATCCAAATGCTACTTATCAATATGAGATTACTGGCTCTTTAGCGCTAGGAGTTACAAGACCATTACAAAACAGTAATATCTTTAACAACCTGGCTCCAGATACCTATACTATAAGAGTGGTAGCTACATTGGCTAATGGCCCTAGTACTACAGACGATGTGGTATGTGAGGATACTAAAGATTATATAGTTGGCGAGGCACCTGCCATTGTTGCTACTCCAGAAGTGGTTCCTGCTTTTAGTTGTAATGCGACAGATGGAAGCGAAGAGTTTCCTATAATTACTATAGACGTTTCAGGCGGAACATTAACTGCTGGAGATAACTATAGGGTATCATATACACGTCCTGCTCCACTAACCCCAGTAGTAGATGAGGAAGTAGTAGATGCATTACCAGCTGCAGGCATACAGTTCCAAACAACTGCTACAGTTGCAGGAACGTATGACTTTATCTTTAAAGATAGTAATAATTGTGAGGTGGCTGCTCAGGTAATAGTACCACCATTTGTAAGAATTAGCAATGAATTAATAACAGTAACTGCTCCAGGGATTACCTGTGTAACTTCAGAAGAAGTAACAGTTACTATAGAAGGAGGAACAGGGCCTTTTACCTTTGCAGAGATTACAGGCTCGGGTCTAGCAGACCAAACAGGTATTGCCTTAGGAACAGGAGACTTGGCTACTACTCCCCAAACAGAAACAGGAGTGGTATTTACCTTACCAAATGCAGCTGATGAAACAAGAACCTATAGGTTTAGAGTTACCGATACAAATACAGGTTGCTTCCTAGAAGTAGATCATGATGTAGAAAGAGTAGATAATCTAGAGGTGGTAGGTAGACAATTAAGCCCAGAAACTTGTTTTGAAGAGGCTGATGGCCAAATAGAAATAACGGTGTCTGGTTATACCTTTGATGATGATACTACAGTTACTGTTGGAGGTGATCTTACTTATACGATCATTGATAATGCTACTGGTGTAGAAGTTGTTGATGGCGGCGGTGCTGCTATTCCAGGATCTAATGGTCCTTTGACAATGACTACCGATCCACAGACGTTTACATTACCATTTGGAGCTTCACAAGGAAATTATACGATTAATATAGTGCAAGTAGGCAATCCACAATGTGAGGAACCTAGTAATCCTATACCAATACTGGGACCAGCAGAGCTTGAATTGATCTTACCACCATTTGTGACTACTACTTGTAGCTTAGATGATGGAGAGTTTACGGCAACTACCAATGGAGCAAGAGGTACAGTTACCTATGAGATTGTAGAGACTGGTGCTACCTCAGCTAATGGTACGTTTACAGATCTGGCACCAACAGATGCCAATACACCTAGAGTTTATACTGTAATTGCTACAGATACGTTTACCCTTAATGGTATGATGGAGTCCTGTACTGATACCGAAACGATAGAAGTACGCCCTCCTGTAGATGATCTTAATATTGATACAATTACTCCTGTAGGAGTAACTTGTAACGGAGATGCTGACGGAAGCATCACTATTACTGTTTCAGGTACGAATATGCCTTTTAGATATACAATTACGCCTGTAGTTACTGGTGTAGAAAGTGATAGACAAGACAGTAATGTATTTAATCTACTAGCGCCTGGAGACTATATAATCAATGTATATGATAGCGTAGGTTGTTTTAGAGACACTACACCTCCTGTTACTGTTCCAGAACCAGAAATAATTGAAATCGAAGTAGATAACGTTACAGAAACTACGTGTAATGTGACTACAGCAGATGTAAGACTCGTAGTTACAGCTCCAAGCTTTACAGCACCTTATACAGTAGAAGCTAGAGATGTAACACTCAGAGATGAAATATCAACACCAAGCAATCCGATCTCAGAGGCAGATCGAGATCGTTTGGTAGGACAACAAACGACGGATGCCTCTGGAGTCGTAACTTTTACTGGATTACCAGAAGGGATCTATGAGTTCTTTGCTATTAGTGGGACCTGTACATCAGACAGAGCACCAGCGATAACAATTGATGTTCCAGATCAAGTTATGGCAGTGCTGGATCTTGACAATATTAATATTGTATGTTTTGGAGAGATGACAGCATCTGTAGATTTGAATTCGATTATGGGTGGATTAGGTAATTATATGTACTCTCTAGATGTAACTCCAATAGATGGTTCTCCAGCGTTTACATTAGGACCTCAAGGAGACCCATTCTTTAATACCCTTGGCGCAGGAAATTATGTATACCGTATTGAAAGTGTTCCTGGATCTGGATGTGAATTCTCAGAACCTTTCCAGATTACACAACCAGCGATGCCTTTTGAGGCTGTAGCTACACCAACGAATATAACCTGTAGTGGAGAAACTGATGGTATGATAACAGTAACTGCTAGTGGGGGTAATACGAATAATCCATATCGATTCTCCTTATTTAACAGTGCTGGAGAGCGTATCTTTGAATTTGTATCTGATGAAGAAGATAATACGCCAGGTGTTCACGTGTTCGAAGAATTAGCTGAAGACCTTACAGGGTATACAGTAATTGCCGAAGATGGTGAAGGCTGTAGATTTGTTGTCGAACCTATAATTATTGAAGAACCAGATCCAATTATCATTGATCTGATAGACTCTACTAATGAAACCTGTGCAGGTGATAATGATGGTACTGCTACAGTATCAATTATGGGAGGAACCGCCAATCCTGACCCGGCTTTACCAACCTATACCTGGAGTGTAGACGGCAGTCCTTTTATGCCAGTTACTGATCCAACTAATTTGGTAATTACAGATCTACCAGGAAGATCAATTGAGTTAATCATTAGAGATTTTAACGAGTGTGACTCTCCAAGGATTATTGAAATAGGACCTGGAGTAGTACTTAGTGCTGATCTTATCAACGAATTAGAATGTCCAGTTTGGGATTATAGCAATCCTGAAGTTCCTGTTATGATTCAAGGGCCTGAATATTCGATTTTCTTTCAACTAAACCCAGAATCAGTAAATACTGACATAGAATATATGCTTACTGGAATTAATGGAACAGCTGATCCAATCCCAGCGATTAATACTACAGGTCAGTTCATAGTATTGCCTGGTGAATATGAAGGAAGTATGATGCATGTAGATGGCTGTGTAGAGGTTGTAGGAACTATAGTAGTGGAGGAATATATGTCATTAACAACACCTGTTGCTGTTATGACTAATAATCCGCAAGATCCTAATGAATATGAGATTACCGTAACAGGAGGAAGCGGAGACTATACCTATTCTATAGCCATACTCCCTGATGGACTTACAGGTACTGAGCTTGCAAATGCTTTACTACAACTTACAGAATCTGATTACAGAGAATTGGATAGTAATATCTTCTCTATAGAGGAAACTGCAAATTATGTAATAAGAGTGATAGATAATTTAGGTTGTGAAGTGTTAGGTGTACAGAATCTGACATTTATTAATATTCTCATCCCTAATTTTTTCACACCAGACGGAGATGGAACCAATGATTTCTGGTATCCAAGACAAGATAGCCCGAACCCTGGTTCGGATCCATTCTTCTTTACAGATATGGAGGTCAAAGTATTTGATAGATACGGTAGATTGCTAGAAGAATTTAGAGGTGATCAACAAGGATGGGATGGTATATATCAAGGCAAGGAGCTACCATCAGGAGATTATTGGTTTACAATTATCTTAAATGACAAGGATAATAGAGAGTTTACAGGTCACTTTACACTATACAGATAATAGCTATGAGAGGATATATAAAACATATAATAGGAATTATAGTATTGTTACAAACTATCGTAGGAAGTAGAATGTACGGACAGGAGTTTTTTGCTCCTGTTCAGAATCAATATATAGCAGATAATCCATATTTGATATCTAGTGCATATGCAGGTATTGGTGATTGCTGGCAAGTGAGAGCTTCTGGTTTTGAGCAGTGGGTAAATATAGCAGATGCGCCAGGAACTCAATCAGTTTCTGTAGATGGTCGTATTTCTGATCGATCTGGAGTAGGTGCTATTTTGTTCAATGATCAGAATGGATTTACTACCCAAAAAGGAGTTCAGCTATCGTTTGCGCACCATTTAACCCTCAATGAATATACGAATCAGTACCTATCCTTTGGTCTTAGTTATAAGTTTACACAGTTTGGGATTGATACCTCAGAGTTTAATGATGGAGATCCTAATGGGCCATCCAATCCACAAGGATTAAGAGATATAAATGTAAACAACTCTAATTTTGATATTGGTATATTGTATCGTTTAGGCAGGTTTTTTATTAGCGCCAATGCGGTGAATCTATTACAGAAAGAAATAGATGATTTTAACCCTACGGAACCTACTACAATTCAGAATTATTATGTGTATAGTGGCTATACCTTTTACCACAAGTTTAGTAATATAGAGTTAGAACCTTCGGTATTGTATCAAAACTTTGCAGGAGATGGTAGGAGTACTGCAGATTTAAACCTAAAAGTACGTAAGTTACATCGAGAGAATTACTATTGGGCCGGAATAAGTTTACGCTCTATAGTGGATCAGGATTTTAAACCCTTATCGGTGTCTCCGATGCTAGGCATAAAGAGAGCTAATTTTTATGTAGCTTATGGGTATCAAATCAATGTAAATGAGGTATTAGCACCTACCACAGCAGCAGGATCTCATATGATCACACTAGGGTTAGACTTTGGATGTAGAAAAAGTAAATGTGGATGTACGTATTAATCAATACTTGTACACTTTTATTTTACAATCTTAAAAATGAATGATGTATTCGTGCTATTTAAAACACTAACAAGAATAGGGAAGTAGAAATTATAAAATTCTGAAAAGTTGAATTCTAAGTTTAGTAACAATACATTCAGCTTCTTTAGATGGATTTCATTTTTAAGAACTGACTACATACAACCCAAAAACGGCCACTATAAAATAACAAGTAATTGTCAATGCCCCAGCATAATCCTTTGCTACACGTTGTCCAAACAGAAGCATAAGAAGAGTTATACAGGCTAAAAACATGGCCCAAATGGCAAAATCAGGGGTGTCATTAACAATAAGATGATAAATCCCCAAAACCGATAATACAGCGGTTATATTTTCGATAATCAGAATGACACCTAATAGTAGAGGAACCATTTTATTCATAAAAGTAGCAGAAAAATGCTCTTGTAACCAACTTAAATTTCCTTTCCAATCCATAGTTTTATCAATTCCAGACTGTAAAAAGGTAATTACTAAAAAAAGTAATATAATAATAGAAACGATGTGTGTCATAAAATGATCCATAAGTAGTAATTTAAGTATTCGTATCTCCATTACTGATAGGAGCGCTTTTTTTATGCAATAGTCGGGTTAGTTTAATAGATAAATCAGTTAAAATTATTTTGGCATTGCCATTACGCTCAATATGGTAGATAGCATCTTGTATTTCTGTACTGATCTCCATGATATTGGCACCGTGAACAAATGGAGCAAATTTATCGAGTTTAAAGCCTGAAGTTTTAGGTTCAAGAAAAACCAGGTCTTTTGCACCATAATTGAGTAACATAGCTTGCCTAAAAAAATCAAGGCAATATCCTAGAAATTTCTTTTGTGTTTCTCTACCAGAAGTAGCAATAGACTCACTCCATTGGATCAGCTCATTGACAGCAGATTTATTCCCTTTGGCTCTAAAGGCCGTGCGTACCCATTGGATAAACCAATCTTCGAAAGGATCATTGCTATTATCATGTTGTAATACCTGCAATGCTTTCCTATAATCACCATTGGCTTGGTGAGCAATCTTTATTGCTTCTGAATCAGAAAGCCCTCCTAATTTTTGGATAGCCTCTTTAATTACAAGTTCTCCCAACGCAGGAAAATGTAGTGATTGGCATCTCGATCTAATGGTTTGGATTATGTGTTCCTCCTTTTCTGTAATAAGGATAAAAACCGTTTTTTCTGGGGGTTCTTCAATCAGCTTTAATAATTTGTTTGAAGCAGCAATATTTAGTTTATCCGCCATCCAGATCAGCATCACTTTATACCCACCCTCATAGCTTTTTAGAGATAATTTTTTTACAACTTCCATTGCCTCATCAACACCAATCTGCCCTTGCTTTTTTTCAATTCCTAAGAGCAGGTGCCAATCAAAAATACTTCCATATGGATTTTCTTTAACAAAAGTTCTCCATTCCTCAGCAAAATGATTTGCTGTAGGATGCTTTTTTACTTTATCATTAGTGGCAACAGGATATGCAAAATGAAGGTCGGGATGTGCCAGATGATCAAATTTAATATTACAAGAAGGATTGCCTCCCGTATTTTCTCCAGCTACATTTTGACATAAAATATATTGCGCATATGCAATCGCCATAGGCAATGTACCACTCCCATTAGCACCTACAAAAAGTTGCGCATGAGGGATACGACCCCGATCCACACTAGTGGTAAGATAGCTTTTGATATGTGAAAGCCCTAAAATTTCTGAAAATTGCATAAGCAAATATAATGGATACCAAAAAAACAATAGAGACTTGTATAATAATATTAGAATTTTATTAGTGAAACATTGATTTAACCCAATTTACCAATGTCGTTAAGTTAAGCTCTCACCCTACGCAAAAAATAGTCAGGATTTTTGATTTTTAACATTTAGAATGTTGATATCTTTGTTCAGACTCAGTTATGGAAAACTTTGAAGATTTATATACGGATTATTTGATTAGTTCAAGTTCTTATACTACAGCTACAGGTATGGTTTCTTTATTATCGATCAAGCATGACAAAATCACTCGAGAATTATCCAAAGGGATTTACGACAGTAAATTTTTATGGAAGAAAGTTAAACCTTATATTGAAGAATTAACTCAATCAAAAGAGTCTATTGTTTTAAGTTTTGGTGATTCTATACAAGAAAAACAATATACAGATGAGAGCGTGCTTAATTGTTGGCATTACGATCACGTATTTGGCAGATCCGTAAAAGAGGTTAACTTTTTGACTGCCTTAGTGGAGGTTGGTGATATGCATTTACCTTGTTGTGTTGAATTTATCAAGAAAGATCGTTGGGTAACAGATTCTAAAACAGGGAAGAAAAAACGTAAAAACAGCGTTACTAAAAATGAATTGTTCAGACAAATGCTTCGTGAATGCCATGGAAAGTTTTTGTTTGATTATGTGCTAGCTGAAAGCTGGTTCAGTTTTGTGGAAAATATGATTTGTTGCAAAGAGGAATTAACAACAGATTTTATTATGGCACTAAAAAGCAATCGTAAAGTTGCTTTATCATTAGAAGACAAGAATACTAAGAAATACATATAGTATTGAAACATTACAGCCAGGACAGCAGACCGTGGAGGTTTGGTTCGAAGAATTAGATTTTCCGCTGTTGCTTCCCAAGCAAGTTTTCAAAAACGAGAATGATACAGTCGCCGAGTTGTACTTGGCTTGTAGTGATTTAAACCTATCGTAAGACCAGATCACTACAACCTACAAAAAACGGGGGGCGTAGAGGAATTTCATAAATCCATAAAAAGCAATGCAGCTTTTGCTAAATCGCCAACAAAAACAGTAAAAATTCAAAAGAACCATTATATGTATATGCTATCTATTGAGGTATACACAAAATTAGAGTGGCTAAAGCAAAGAACTCATGAAAATCATTTTGCCATGAAAGCTCAAATATATTTAGCTGCACAGCAAGCGGCTTATAGTGAATTACAAAAGTTATCAACACCTAGAGCTGCATAATCCGAGTTTTAAAATATCATTATGCGTAAGGTGAGTAAATTATATAAAAAACGCTCAAAAGTATTTGCTGTTGCATTTTATCCTAGATTCTAAGATATATAAAAATAACATAAAGTTGCTCACTTTTAGGAGTGGCAGTATAATCCATGCGTATACGGTTGATTTATTAATACCTTCCTCAATTTTGGTTTAAATATAAATAAGATCATTGCAGCATATTAATTTTTCATTGAAAAGTATCTTTTAGCTATAAATCGATAAAAGTGAATAGTCGACGATAAAAAAGGATAATTTTTTTATTGCTTTTCAGATTTTTTACCGAAATAGGATTATTTTCGTTTATTGAATATCAAATCACTACAATGAAGACAATCAACGATTTTAATTTTGAAAATAAAAAAGCATTAATCCGAGTGGATTTTAATGTGCCTCTAAACGAGAACCTAGAAGTAACAGACGATACTAGGATTCAGGCAGCAAAACCAACAATTATTAAGGTACTAGAAGATGGAGGAAGTGCAGTTTTGATGTCTCATCTAGGAAGACCAAAAGGAGTACAGGAAGAATTTTCATTAAAGCATATTGTAGATAAAGTTTCAGAAATTATAGGTGTTCAGGTAAAATTTGCACCCAATTGTGTAGGGAGAGAAGCTGAGGATGTGGTGGCAGGATTAAATCAAGGAGAGGTAGTATTATTAGAAAATCTCAGATACCATACAGAAGAAACAGCAGGAGATGTGGGTTTTGCAGAACAATTGTCTAAACTGGGAGACATCTATGTCAATGATGCGTTTGGCACAGCCCATAGAGCACATGCATCTACTACTGTAGTTGCACAGTTTTTTTCTGACAAAAAATGTTTCGGAGGCTTATTAGCCAAAGAAATAGAAAGCATAGATAAAGTATTGAGATCCGGAGAAAAACCTATAACGGCCATATTAGGAGGCTCCAAAGTATCTTCTAAGATCACAATCATAGAAAATATATTAGACAAAGTAGACCATCTGATTATTGGAGGTGGGATGACATATACTTTTATCAAAGCGCAAGGGGGTAAGATAGGAAATTCTATATGTGAAGATGATAAACAAGAATTAGCATTAGAAATTTTGAGAAAAGCTAAAGAAAAAGGAGTACAGATTCATCTCCCAGTAGATGTTATCGGAGCAGATGATTTTAATAACAATGCGAATACCAAAGCAATGAGTGTAGATGCCATACCCGATGGATGGGAAGGCTTGGATGCAGGACCAGAAACATTAAAGAATTTTCATAATGTCGTTTTAGATTCTAAAACAATACTCTGGAATGGGCCATTAGGAGTTTTCGAAATGGAAAATTTTGCCAATGGAACAATAACGATAGGACACTCAATCGCAGAAGCAACTCAAAACGGAGCATTCTCTCTTGTTGGTGGAGGTGATTCTGTAGCTGCTGTAAAACAATTTGGATTTGGAGATAAAGTGAGTTATGTATCAACAGGAGGTGGGGCAATGCTAGAAAGTCTCGAAGGAAAAACCCTTCCAGGAATCATAGCAATAGAACAAATAAATTAACAATTTTTTTATAAGAAAAAACTTGTTAAATGGTTAAAAAATAAAAAATCAGTTATTTTAACTGGTTTTTTTGTATTTTAACTTTAGGCTTTTTTGTTTTTTTTAGAAAAAAGTACGACTTTAGCAATTGTGTAATTGTCCTTGGATTCAAACACATACAATTTAGTAACAAAATAACTGTTAGTTAATCATGTAGTTAATATTTTTTCAATAATGAAATTTAGTTTTTCACTTTTTTTGTCTTTTCTTTTTTGTGTAGTATCAATAGCTGCTCAAGATACAATACCCAATACAGCTCAAGTATTAAAAAACAAGCCTCAAATAGTGCTAAACAATGAACTAGCAACGCAAAAAGATACAATTGCCATTATAGACACAACAAAGGTAGTTGATAATATCAACGAATTAAAAACAGCGACATTTACTACAAGCACCATAAATGATAGTGTTGTATACAACCTAAAAGACCATCCTAGTATTTCTAAATTAGATGCTAAATGGCGTAAAGAGTTATACAACTCTAACCTGTATGACACCATCTATAAATCAGTTACAGAGTTAGAGTATCAACCTGTAGAATATATAGATTTGCCTACAGATACATTAAAAGCAAGGCTGGCAGCTCTGAATGCGCGTACACCTTTTAATATAGAATATAATACATCATTAGAGAGTGTTATAAAAAGCTATCTTAAAAACAGACACGAACAGTTAGAAAGATTGATGGCATTGAGCAAATTCTATTTCCCTTTATTTGAGCAAGAATTAGACAATCAAAACATTCCTTTAGAGATTAAATATCTGGCAATTGTAGAATCGGCATTAAAACCAAGAGCTAAATCCAGAGTCGGAGCCACGGGCTTATGGCAATTTATGTATGGCACAGGAAAGATGTTTGGATTAGAGGTAAGTTCTTACGTTGATGAGCGCATGGATCCCATTATGGCGACTAAAGCAGCTTGTAAGTATTTATCAAATTTATACAAAATATTCGGAGACTGGGATTTGGCATTAGCATCTTATAACTCAGGACCAGGAAATGTAAATAAAGCAATTAGGCGTAGTGGTGGATATACTAATTACTGGAATATCAGGCGTAACCTACCACGAGAAACTGCAGGATATCTACCTGCATTTTTAGCGACTATGTATATTTTTGAGTATGCCGAAGAACACGGGTTAACACCACAAAAACCAGAGTTTGTATATTTCGAGACAGATACCATAAAAGTAAAACAGATGATAAGCTTGGATCAGGTATCAGAATATATGAATGTGAATATAGAAGAGCTACAATTTCTTAATCCATCTTATAAATTAGATATCATTCCATACGTCAAAGACGAAGACTATGTACTGCGTTTACCATTAGATCAAGTAGGTAAATTTGTAGCCAATGAACATCAAATTTATGCACAAGTACAGCAAGAAAATAATAAACGAGAAAAACCATTGCCTAAGCTTGTAGAAGCTAATAATAAAATTAGATATCGAGTACGTAGCGGTGATTATTTGGGCAAGATAGCTAGACGCTATGGAGTACGAGTAAGTCAAATCAAACGATGGAATGGCCTGCGAAGTAATAATCTAAGAGTAGGACAACGATTAAGTATCTATCCTAGAAGCCCAATTATAGCAAAATCAAAGAAAAAAACTACAGATAAAGTACTAAAGACTACTACAGCAGATACGGGTCAAATTTATACTGTAAAATCTGGAGATACACTATGGAGTATTTCTAAAAAACTTAAAGGGATCAGTATCGAAAATCTTAAAAACTGGAATAATATAAATGGTTCTGGTATCAAACCGGGAATGAGATTAAAAGTATCCAAGCCTTGATCTTAATTAGAAAGGCTAACCTACCTATAAACGTTTTCTTATTAATTTGTGTATTCGCTTGTAGCGATGATGGGGATAGTAACACTATTTCTTGTTGTGGAGAAGATAGTTTTGTCATAGAAACAAACAATTTACCTGAAGACATAGAAATAACACCATTTAATGTTATTACACCGAATGAGGATGGTCTAAATGATACATTTGTAATTGCGGGCCTGGCAGCATACCCGGATAATTCTTTAAAGATTTTTTCAAACAATACTTTAATTTTTGAATCAAATGACTATCACTTAGACCAAGTATTTGGTAGTAATTTGAGAAATGATTTATTTGATCAAAAAATATTTACCTATGAATTACTAGTCCAAAATGGAAGTAGTTTTAAGGCCAAAGGAACAATCTGTGCAATAAGATCATCTACTAATACTACTGAAAGTTGTAATGCTTTTGACCTTGATGACCCTCTTTTAAATTAATATACTTCTATTCTTTGATGAGAAAAGTAACATTTGGAACAGTTTATGATAATATCCAAGAAGTATATCCATTATATGGATAGTATTATTTTTGATATTATCACATCCCAATTATATTTGTAGTATGAAAAAATTAGCTTTTGCCATTATCTGTGTATGCTGTATAATAAGTTGTACAGAAACCAAAAAAGAAACTTCACAAAAAATTAACGGTTCACTAGCACAATCGATAGGTAAAATCAATGAATTATCTGTTGTAATTGATAGTGATCTATGGCAAGGCCAAGTAGGAGATAGCATACGCAAATATTTTGGAGCAGAAGTGCCTGGATTACCACAAGAAGAACCACTGTTCTCTATGAGGCAAATAGCCCCAGATGGCTTTACAGGACTTACTAAGCGATATCGCACATTTCTCAAAATTGATAAAGGAGACCAAACAGGTGTATACAAAGCCACCAATAAGTTTGCAACGCCACAATTAGGGTATGTAATTACTGCAGATACTGATGATGCTCTTATTGGACTCATCAAAAAGCAGTATGAAACGATAATTCTAAATCTAAAAAAGACCGAAATCAAAGAAAAACAATATAAAATTAGTAAATCATTAGAATACATCCCTCAGCTAAAAGAAAAAATGGGAATTACATTGAAAATCCCATCTGCATATCGCATTGCCAAAGAAGAAGATAAGTTCTTCTGGTTACGCAAGGATATTAAGAATGGAGATACAAATTTGATGATCTATGAGCTGCCATCCAATACAATCCTCAAGGACTCTAATACAGTAGCTCATATTATTAAAGTTAGAGATTCTATGGGTGTTCTAAAGATCCCTACCAATTCTGGTAAATTCATAACCGAAAAAGATTATGCTCCCTATTTCTATGAAACAATAGTAGGTAATAAACCAGCATTCGAAACCAAAGGCACCTGGGAAATTAAAGATCGTTTTATGGCTGGTCCGTTTGTTAACTATATAATTGATGATGCTCCTAACAATAGACAATTGGTAATCGAAGGTTTTGTACTAGCCCCATCCGTAAGAAAAAGAGATCATATTTTCGAGCTGGAAGCAATTATAAAAACAATAAAGTTTGAATAAACTACCTTAGAGTAAGTTCACAAGGCATTCAACTGAAAATAATTTTTAAGATTCCGAAGCAAGTCTACCTGACATCAATTAGACAGGCATAGAGGTGTTAGACCTGAGATCGCGCTTGATACTGAAATGGGTTCAGCAAACAGCGGGATTAGTTCAACTATTTAATTTGAAGGCATTGCTGCGCAACTTTTCAAATCAGAGTTTCACTAATAAAATTAAACCCGCTTTATGCAATAGAAGGTTGTCAAGAAGCTTGTAGATGCAAGAAATACTAGTGTTTTCTTAATTTTTGCATAGCGCCGCTATGGTGAAATTAAAAAATGCAGTGTAGCGTTAGTATTTGCGGTAGCTACAAGATGTAATAAATTTTCTATTGCATAAAGTGGGTTAAAAATTCAGCCTATGATGTAAGACGGAAAGAAAGAATTGCAATGAAGGGAGGAGCTCATTTTTTTATATATTTTAGCAATTCAAAAAACTAGAACTCATGAATATTGTTTCTTTTATCGCAAAACAACTTTCGATTTCAGAAAAACAAATCACTAAAACCATCGAATTGCTAAACGATGGTGGCACCATACCTTTTATCTCTAGATATCGAAAAGAAATGACAGGAAATCTGGATGAGGTAGCCATAGGAGAAATTGTAAAGCATAAAACAGCCTTTGAAGCCTTACAAAAAAGAAAAGAAGGTGTACTAACTGCTATTAAAGAACAAGAAGCATTAACACCAGAACTACAAAAAAGAATAGAAACTGCCCAAACACTCTCGGAGGTAGAAGACCTATACTTACCGTATAAGAAAAAAAGAAAAACCAGAGCTACGGTGGCAAGAGAAGAAGGATTAGAACCTCTAGCAAAGATTTTGATGCAGCAACGAGAAGAGGAGATTCAGTTTATAGCTTCTCAATATCTTACTGATACAATTACTAACGAAGAACTGGCATTACAGGGCGCTAGAGATATTATTGCTGAGTGGATCAATGAGAATGAAAAAATTCGCAATAGATTACGTAGACTCTATCAAAGAAAAGCCACAATATCCTCTACTGTAATTAAGACCAAAAAAGACGAAGCAGCAGCACAGAAATACCAACAGTATTTCGAATGGGAAGAGCCCTTACATAAATGCCCTTCTCATCGATTATTGGCTATTCTTAGAGCAGAGAATGAAAAGATAGTTCGTGTAAAGGTTACAGTTCCAGAAAATGATGCCCTGGAAATCATAGATGATATCATAATCCGATCCAATAACGAAGCCTGTACAGATCAATTATTTATAGCAATTGCTGATGCCTATAAAAGATTATTAGCTCCAGCAATTGCTACAGAAGTTTTGAATCAGGCTAGACAGAAAGCAGATGATAAAGCAATTATTGTTTTTGCTCAAAATCTAAAACAGTTATTACTAGCAGCTCCATTAGGTCAAAAACGAATTCTGGCATTAGATCCAGGTTTTAAATCAGGATGTAAAGTAGTGTGTCTTGATAAGCAAGGAGGTTTATTGCATAACGAAAATATCTATCCACATCCTCCACAAAGAGAAACTACCAATGCGATAAAAAAGATCAAATCATTGGTAAATGCCTATAAAATAGAAGCGATAGCAATCGGTAATGGTACAGCAGCCAGAGAGACAGAATCCTTTATCAAAAAAATCCCTTTTGAAAATACGATCCAGGTATTTATGGTCAATGAAAGCGGCGCATCTGTATATTCGGCTTCTAAGATCGCAAGAGCAGAGTTTCCTAATTATGATGTTACTGTTCGTGGAGCGGTATCCATAGGTAGAAGATTGGCCGATCCATTGGCAGAATTAGTAAAGATTGATCCTAAATCCATAGGTGTGGGTCAATATCAGCATGATGTAGATCAGACGAAACTTAAAAACGAACTGGATACAGTGGTAATGAGCTGTGTAAATAGTGTGGGTATTAATGTAAATACAGCTAGTGCTCCTTTATTAAGCTATGTATCGGGAATTGGTGAGAAGCTGGCAGAAAACATTGTAAATTACAGATCCGAAAACGGAGCATTACGATCTAGAGAAGAGCTAAAAAAAATTCCTAGATTGGGAGGTAAAGCTTTTGAACAAGCAGCAGCATTTCTTAGAATAACAGATCCAGAAAATCCTTTGGACAATTCTGCAGTACACCCAGAACGATATCAATTAGTATCCAAAATGGCTAAAGAAGCTGGAGTTCCTATACAAAAACTAATAGGTGATAAAACAACAATACGTAAGATTACCTTACAAAACTATATCACTCAAGAGGTAGGATTACCTACATTAACAGACATTATAAAAGAATTAGAAAAACCTGGAGTAGACCCGAGAAAGAAAGCAACAATTTTTGAATTTGATCCAAATGTAAAAACTATACAAGATCTTAAAACAGGAATGAAGCTGCCAGGAATAGTCAATAATATCACCAATTTTGGATGTTTTGTAGATATAGGAATCAAAGAAAGCGGACTCATTCATATCTCTAAACTAGCTCATGAATATATTAGCGATGTAAATGCTATAGTACAATTAAATCAACACCTGACAGTAACTGTGATCAATGTAGATGTAGACCGAAAAAGAGTTCAACTATCTTTAATTGATTAGAAATATATAGTAAGAAAATCATTTCCTAATACATAATTCGAGTTTAATATCGTTTATTTTTTCTCTTCTATTTTGTTAGGATCTTCATCCTCTTTAGAAGCATCTTTAAACTCTTTAATACCACTGCCTAGACCTCTCATTAATTCTGGGATTTTCTTACCCCCAAATAAAAGTAAAACTATAGCAACAATCAATGCTATTTGCCAAGGTCCTATTATCCCTAAAAATATATGTAATGATGTCATGATATCAATATTTATTTACAAAGTTAGAAAGATTTATATAAAAAAGTCTTTTTAAAGTATTAAAAGCATCTTTTGAGACAATTTTTAGCACTAAGCATGAGACTATTTATATATAAATAACGTTCTAATCTCAGTTTTAGCATTTTTATCCGAAAAGAGAATATGTATATTTGCGTTAATATGTCTAATTGCTCTGATAGTAATTAATTTATATGGCTAAGAATAAAAAAGAACAAAAAAGGATTACCAAAAAATTACTAAATAAGTATCGTTTGGTAATTCTTAATGAGGATACTTTTGAAGAACGAATATCCTTTAAGCTTACTAGGCTTAATGTTTTTGTTTTAGTAACTATTACTGGTATTATTTTAATAGCCTTTACTACTTTTTTGATAGCCTTTACTCCCCTTAGAGAATATATCCCGGGATATTCATCAACGTCTTTAAATCTAAAAGCTACTCAATTAGTATCTACTACAGACTCATTAAAAAATGTAATTAATATTAGGCAAGAATATTTTAATTCTATCAGTAAAGTCCTAAAAGGAGACGTAAAGACTGTAGAATTTGATATTGATTCTGCAATACAATCACAAAAATTAAATCCCGAAACTGTAAATCTTAACCCTTCTGAAGAAGATATAAAATTAAGAGCAGAAGTTTCTAGAGAAGATAAATACAGTCTGTTCGAAAGTGAGAAATCAAGTGCAGATTTTTCATTATTCCCACCAGTAAAGGGTAAGATTACTGATCAGTATGATGTCAATGAAAAACATTATGCTGTAGATATAGCAGTACCTAAAGACACCCCAATAAAAGCAGCAGCAGCAGCAACGGTTATTTTTGCAGAATGGACGGCAGAAACAGGACATGTGATGATATTAGACCATGGCAATAATTTATTAACTGTCTACAAGCATAATGCTTCATTAACCAAACAACAAGGAGAACAAGTAAAAGAAGGAGAGGTAATAGCAACTGCAGGTTCTACAGGAGAACTGAGTACTGGGCCTCACTTGCATTTCGAAATATGGAGAGATGGATACCCTATTGATCCATCAAAATTTATTGATTTTGAATAATAGTTTAGAGCATGTCTATTAAATCACTTGGAGCAAAGATTTTTGCAAAACGAATTCGAAAAAAAATAGATAAATGGGCTGATAATCCCATAAAAACCCAAGAACAGGTGTTTCAAACATTGTTAAAAAAGGCGAGAAATACAGCCTTTGGCATGGATCACCATTTTGATCAAATAAAAACGCATCAGGATTTTGTAACCAACGTTCCAATAAGAGACTATGAGCAAATTAGACCCTATGTAGATCGGGTTGTAGATGGTGAACAAGATGTCTTATGGCCAGGTAAACCGATTTATTTTGCAAAAACATCGGGGACTACCAGTGGGGTAAAATATATTCCATTAACACCCGATTCTATGCCTACACATATTAGAGCAGCACGAAATGCTATTTTATGTTATGTAGCGGAAACAGGGAAGACAGATTTTGTAGATGGAAAGATGATTTTTCTTCAAGGGAGCCCAGAACTGACACTAAAAAATGGGATTAATTTAGGGAGATTATCAGGAATCGTAGCACATTATGTGCCGAAATACCTTCAGAAAAACAGATTACCAAGTTGGAAAACCAATTGCATTGATGATTGGGAAGCCAAAGTAGATGCAATTGTTGAAGAAACCTTGAATGAGGATATGACCATTATCAGTGGGATACCACCTTGGATACAGATGTATTTCGAAAAATTAGAAAAAAAGACAGGAAAACCTATAGGACAAATTTATAAGAATTTTGAATTGTTTATTTATGGAGGTGTTAATTTCGAACCTTATAAAGCAATTTTTGAGAAATTAATAGGTAAGAAAGTTGCTCATATAGAATTATACCCAGCATCAGAAGGTTTTTTTGCTTTTCAGGATACTCAGCATCAAAAAGGAATGTTATTGCAATTAGATTCAGGAATGTTTTATGAATTTGTAGAAGCTGAAACATTTTTTGAAGAACACCCTATTAGATTAACTATTGGCCAAGTTGAGGTAGGTGTCAATTATGTAATGCTTATTTCTTCCAATGCAGGATTATGGGCATATAATATTGGAGATACTATACAGTTTACCAGTACAACACCGTATCGCGTTATTGTTTCAGGACGGATCAAACATTTTATCTCTGCCTTTGGAGAGCATGTGATTGCAAAAGAAGTAGAACAAGCCATAAAAGAAGGAGCCGAATCTACTGAAGCTATTATCAAAGAATTTACCGTCGCACCACAGATCAGTCCAGAAGCATCAGAATTACCATATCACGAGTGGTTTATAGAATTTAAAGAAATCCCATCGGATGTAGAAAAATTAACAGTAGCGATTGATAATTCACTTAGACAACAAAACTCCTATTATGATGACCTGATTACAGGAAAAATCCTGAAAACACTAAAGATTACTATTGTTCCTAAAAATGGATTTCAAGAATATATGAAATCTATAGGCAAATTAGGAGGACAAAATAAACTACCACGGCTTTCTAATGACAGGAAAATTGCAAATAAGCTGACAGCAATGATAGCCGAAAAAATAGTATAAAAATGCATTTTAGCACTTTGTTTAATATGATTCATACTAACTCCCTTTCAGAATAATTAGTCGACTAGCCCCTTGTTAAAAAGAGCTCTTTTTTAGGATAATAAACCCTATATTTGTCAGGAAAACGTATGAAAAACTTGAAACAACAAGGAAGAACAAGGGCTCAAGAAAGTTCGAGTGCTATAGAACGAATGTACATTACCATGCGGCATTTGTTCAATAGAGGTTTCTATAAACCTATGGGCATTTCTGGAGATACATTAAGGGAAGGACTATTAACACTAAGACCTGAAATCTATGGTTCTGTTGCCGAAGAAAAAGCTGAACTAGATGGTTTATTATACGTGATTGATCGTTTACCTATAGGTATAGAAGAATGTCGATATATAAATTTGACTAGTGATGAAGGATATAAAAACTCTCATTTTAAACCTATAGTCCCACCAAAAAGAAGAAGAAATTGTTATCGCATTGATGAAGAGCAGATGAATATTGAGATAACACGTGGACGATCAGAAATCTATGACATACTAACACACCTTACTTTCTTGTTCATAGAATCCCATAAGATTATGAACCGTGTGGTGATTAATGAAGAAGGGAATGTAACTAGAGATTGGGAAAAATTGAAGAAAGCTGTGTTTTCTAAAAAAGAACTCACCAAGGCAGAACGAGAAATCGCTTTAACACACACAGCTAATATATTAGGAAGAACTTTTCGGGAGGTATCTTCGGTTTATGAAAGTTTTTCTTACCCAGAAAATAAAGCTCGGTTTTTACATATCATCTATTGGTTAGGAAAACTAGCAATTGAAGAATCTGTGAATGAAAACAAACGACTGGTTACGTTTAGTCCAGTATTAAGAGAACGATTAGGACATCATATTCACGGAGAGCGATGGGCTAATACAATCAAAGATACACTAGAAAACTTACAGCTATTAGAAAGACCTATCCATATCATCAGTGCGAATATGCATAGTGTGATGAACACATTGTATGTGCCGATTGCGTTCAGGACAGAGCTTAAAACCAAAACCTCATCTGATTTATATGAATTGCTAAGTGATGATAAGAATGAAAAGATGAGAGTAAAAGTAAAAAAGACGGCTACACAAAATGGCATGTCTTATCTCGAAGATCATAGTGGAGCCAATATCAATGTACAGATTTTTGATACAGACAAGTATACAGGATGCGAATATGCAGAGGCAATTTCTGAATTGTCTAAGGAAGAAAAACCAGTAATTATAGTAATGGATTATGCTTTTGGAGAACAAGCATATGAAACGATGGATGAGTTGTTAAAACCATATGTACAATTAGAAGTAAAAAAATATCTAAATGTAAAATCTATCTCCATTATGGGCAAAGCAGGTATTCTCGAGGGAGGTAAAGGAGATATTATGATTCCATCCGCTCACGTTTTTGAAGGAACAGCTGATAATTATCCATTTAAAAATGATTTAAAGAAAGAAGACCTTGAAGGTGAAGGTATAGACATATACGATGGTGCTATGATTACTGTATTAGGGACATCCTTACAGAATAGAGATATTTTAAAGTTTTTTCATGACTCTACCTGGAATGTAATTGGATTAGAGATGGAAGGTGCGCACTATCAAAAAGCCATTCAATCCGCCTCAAAATTACGAGGCAGTATCAATTCTAATGTAATAGTTCGTTATGCTTATTATGCATCTGATAACCCATTAGAAACAGGAAGTACACTAGCATCAGGAGGACTAGGTACTACAGGGGTAAAACCGACCTATTTGATTACAGAGAAGATTTTAGAGCAAATATTTAAAAAAGCATAAATAAATGAGTACAAAAGAAAAAGCAGATGAGGTGAACTTAAGTTACATCTCTAAGAGTATTGAGAGGAGGTTTAAAAATCTTCTTAAAATTGGCATTTCTGTTTTCTTATTTTACAAAAGAAAATGGCTACTGTTTTTAGTACTATTGATTATCGGAGCTATTACAGGGTATTTTTTAGATAGCGGATTAGGATTTTCCAAAAAATATACTCAAGAAATAATTATAGAACCAAAATATGATACTAAAGAGTATATTTATGATGTAGTTACTAGTTTAAAAACCAAAATAAAAGATTCACAATTTCTTGAAAAAATAAAACTAGACAGCAATTCTGTAAAAAACCTTCTGCAAGTAGAAATCGCACCAATAATTAGAGCGACAGATGTACTGGATAATTTGCATGAAAAATATGGAGATAAAGAATATTTTTATCGAATCATCGAAAGTTACGATGCGCAGACCCTTGAGGATATACGGTATCAAAACTTTTACAAGTATCATCGATTAGTGTTTCATTTTAGAGATAAAGATTCAGAAAATGAAATAATTTCTATGAATATTCTAAGTTATATTCGCTCGAATGAGTATTACCAGAAAATTTTAACTCAAACCATAAAGCAAACAGAAATAAATCTGAAAAAAAATAAAAAAACGGTAGAATACATTGATGCGTATTTGGATAAACTAACCAAGCTTCCTTTGGAAAATGACGATGAATTAATTGTGGTTGGTAAAGAATCTGAAATCCCAACAGTTTCGACATTATTAACCAGAAAACAGAATTTATTAAATACAATAAGTACTCAAGAAGATGAATTGATATTGAATGATGAGCTTTTTGATATTGTAGAAAAAGGAGATATTTTTCTTTCAAAAATTACACTTTTTCAAAAAATGAAAATTCTAATTCCTATTATATTATTTTTAGCTGTATCTATTATATTTTTATTCAAGGAACTACCTAGTAGATTAGAACGATATATTAATAGTTAAATTTAAATTCTATAAAAGTGTCAAAAACAGTTTTAGTAACAGGGGGAGCAGGATTTATAGGTTCTAATTATGTAAATTTTAAATCAAAACAACAAAATAGTAAAATAGTAAACCTTGATAAACTAACGTATGCTGCAAATTTAGATAATATAAAAATATCAGATACCTGCGAGTATACATTTATTGAAGGAGATATTTGCGATTTAGAAGTAGTTAAAAAGATTTTTTTAGAACATAAAATAGATGAGGTTATCCATTTTGCCGCAGAATCTCACGTGGATAATTCGATAACCAATCCAGGAGCTTTTATTGATACTAATATTGTGGGTACTTTTAATGTATTGCAAGCAGCTTATCAGAACTGGATGGATGCTCCTACTATTTTTAAAGAAGGAATGGAGCGTTCTAAATTCCTTCATGTATCTACAGATGAGGTATATGGAACACTCGCGGGAACAGGACTTTTTACGGAACAAACACCCTATGCTCCTAATAGTCCTTATAGTGCCTCTAAGGCATCATCGGATATGCTGGTAAGAAGTTATTTTCATACTTATGGTTTGCCAGTAGTAACTACAAACTGCTCTAATAATTACGGCCCCAGGCAGCATGATGAAAAATTAATACCTACAATTATAAGAAAGGCAGTTGCAGAGGAAAACATACCGATTTATGGAAATGGAAAAAATGTAAGAGATTGGCTGTATGTATTAGATCATTGTAAAGGAATTGATTTAGTTTTGGAAAAAGGAAAACTAGGAGAAACATATAATATTGGTGGCAAAAACGAAAGAGAAAACCTGTATATAGCTAAAACAATTTGTAAGATTCTAGACAAGATCAAACCATTAAAAGGTCAAAAATCATATTTGGATTTGATTACTTTTGTCTCGGATCGACCAGGACACGATTTTAGATACGCCATTGATGCCTCTAAAATAGAAAATGAGCTAGGATGGTGTGCCAAAGAAAATTTCGAAACTGGAATAGAAAAAACAATAGATTGGTATTTGAATAAATATAATTAATATTTGAAAATTGAATGTCAGTCTGAGACTGTCTTGTCAGTAGACGGATAAGCTTGTCGAAGACAATTCACCAAAACAATTAGAATGAAAGGAATTGTATTAGCAGGAGGATCAGGAACGCGTTTGCATCCGCTTACCTTAGCAATAAGTAAGCAACTCATGCCGGTGTATGATAAACCGATGATATATTATCCGCTAGCCACCTTGATATCTGCAGGGATTAGAGAAATTCTCATTATTTCTACTCCTATTGATTTGCCATTGTTTGAAAAACTATTAGGAGACGGTAAGAAATACGGATGTCGATTTGAGTATGCAGTTCAGGAAAAACCAAACGGGCTAGCAGAAGCATTTATTATTGGCGAAAATTTTATAGAACAAGATAAGGTTGCACTAATTCTAGGGGATAATATTTTTTATGGATCTGGTCTGGAAGCGCTTTTAGAAAGTAACAATGAACCTGATGGAGGAATTATCTATGCTTACCATGTACAAGACCCAGAAAGATATGGTGTAGTAGATTTTGATGACCGAGGAAATGTAATTTCTATTGAGGAGAAACCAAAATTACCAAAATCAAACTATGCCGTTCCAGGAATTTATTTCTATGATAACCAAGTGGTAGATATTGCAAAAAACATTCAACCAAGTAGCAGAGGTGAGCTTGAAATTACAGATGTTAATAATGTCTATTTAAAAAAAGGAAAACTAAAAGTTAGTATCCTAGATAAGGGTACTGCCTGGCTAGACACAGGTACTTTTAACTCATTGATGCAAGCTTCACAATTTGTACAGGTCATTGAGGAAAGGCAAGGGCTAAAAATTGGTGCTATCGAAGAAATTGCTTATAATAAAGGGTTTATAAATAAAAATCAGCTTGAAACATTAGCAAAACCATTATTAAAGAGTGGTTATGGAAAATATTTGTTACAATTGGATTAAATATGGAAATTGAAAAAACATCTTTAGATGGCTGTTTTATAGTAAAACCAAGAATATTTAAGGATGAAAGAGGTTCTTTTTTTGAGAGTTTTAATTTGAAAACGTTTAAAGAGATAACAGGTTTACATGTAAACTTTGTTCAAGATAACCAGTCAATTTCTTCCAAAGGAGTATTAAGAGGGTTACATTTTCAAAAAGGGGAGTACGCCCAAGCAAAATTGGTCAGAGTGATTAAAGGTAGCGTATTAGATATCGCCGTAGATCTTAGAAAACATTCTCCAACTTTTGGAAAACATTTCTCCATAGAGTTAAATGATCAAAACAATTATCAATTATTTATTCCTCGTGGTTTTGCACATGGATTTATAGTATTGCGAGATGATACGGTTTTTAACTACAAGTGTGATAATTACTATGATAAAAAATCAGAAGATGGAATTAGATATGACGATCCTAATTTAGGAATAGACTGGAAATGTAAGAGTTCAGATCTTATCATCTCTAAAAAAGATCAAGAACTCCCTTTTTTAATGATTTAAATGGGATTCTTTCATAATTATTTGTGAAAAGAATATACCTTTGTTTTTTAAAATTAAAAAATTTGGATAATTTTTAATTCGTATTATGGGCACCAATCAAGAAAACACATCCGAAGAAATAGATTTAGGCCAGTTGTTTAAGCTAATAGGAGATGCTTTTAACAAGTTATTTATTTTTATAGGGAATATTTTCAAAGGACTTTTTCATTTAATTATTCTTTTTTTTCAATTTATACAGAGGCATTTTTTAAAATTTGTAATTGCAGGGGTAATTGGTTTAGGATATGGCTGGTATATCGATTATAGTTCGGAACCTGTTTATAGATCCTTTATGATTGTACAACCTAATTTTAATAGTGCGCAGCAACTCTATAATAATATTGAATTTTATAATGAATTAGCAAAAGAAGAGGCGTACAAAACATTGGCTGCTTCTTTAAAAATCTCGGATAAAGAAGCAGCAACTATAACAGAAATTGAGATAGAATCATTTGCTGATGACAATCAAAAGCTAAAACAATTCAGTGATTTTGTTTCTACACTGGATTCTACTTCCAGAGCGAGTCTGAGTTATAAAGATTATTTAGAAAATTTTAATGATATAAACACAAGGTTTCATAAAATAAAATTAAAGGCTACTAATTCTGAAGTAGCTAAGAAATGTCAAAATGCAATAGTTCGTTCTATAGAAAATAATACATATTTTAAATCTCAGAAAACGACAAATGATATCAATATAGCCATAAGTGAAACAACTGTTAAAGAGCAGATTAGACAGGTAGATTCTTTAAAGAGGTTTTATCAAGAATTAAAGGTATTAGAACTTAATAAACCTGAAGGAACTTCTGCCACCAGCATTAATTTAGCATCTGACAGTAAAGATATAGACCGTTCGGAAATCACCTTATTAGATAAAACAAAAGAGTTACATCAAGAGATTCAAGAAATTAATCAAAGGAAAGCAGATTCAGAGAACATTATCAACGTTATTTCTGATTTTCCTGATAAAGGAGGATTGGTAAATGATTTTTTCAGTAAAAAGAAAATATTGTTTCCTATAGCTCTGATTTTGTTGACTTTTATCGGTTTAATACTTTTAACTTTTAATAAATACCTGAAGAATTATAGTAAATACTAATTCTTTAATAAGTTTAATTTTAGAGTGTTCTTTCATTATTAAAATTATAAATGGCGTATCGCAAAAAGAAGAAAGTTCTAATTACGGGTGCTAATGGACAATTAGGTCAATGTATCCATTTGATTAAGGATAATTATCCAGAATTAGAACTATGTTTTACAAATAGTCAGGAGTTGGATATTTCTCAGTTGGATGCCATAAAACCGTTTTTTCAAAAGAATTCTTATAATTTTGTTATCAATTGTGCGGCATATACTAACGTAGAGCAAGCAGAAAAAGAATCTGACAAAGCTTTTTTAGTCAATGCAGATGGAGTTAAAAATTTAGCGGAAGTTTGTATGAAGAATTCCGTAGTTTTAATTCATATTTCAACAGATTACGTTTTCGATGGTAAAAAGAACTCTCCTTATACCGAAGAAGATATTCCAAATCCTATTAATGAATATGGGAAATCAAAATTATCTGGAGAGCGGTATGTTGAAGAATTTGCAGGAAAATACTTTATAATCAGAACTTCTTGGTTATATTCTCAATATGGTAAAAATTTTTATAAGACTATTTTAGAAAAGACCTCAACAGAGAAAAAATTAACTATTACAACATCCGAAACCGGAACTCCAACTAGTGCAAATGATTTAGCCGAATTCATAATTACTATTATCAAAAGTAATTCTTCGGAATATGGGATTTATCATTTTAGTAATGAAGGTGAAGCAACATGGTATGATTTTGCATACGAAATAGTGAAAATTTCAAATAAACTTGATACTATTGATGTTGAAAAAGGGGAGAATTACCATACTTTTGCCCAACGACCTAAATATAGTGTCTTAAATAAAAATAAAAGCATTGAATCTTTTGGTTTAAATATTTTGAATTGGAAGGATTCTTTTAAAAAATTACATTCAAATACTAGATGAAAAAAAACTTAATAGTTTTTGGAACAAGACCGGAAGCGATAAAAATGGCACCTTTAGTAAAAGAGTTTCAAAAGTATTCAGATAGATTTGAAACAAAAGTTTGCATTACTGCTCAGCATAGAGAAATGTTAGATCAGGTACTATCATTTTTTGAAATTATAGCTGACTATGACTTGGACATAATGAAACCTAACCAAAATCTTTATGGGCTAACTTCGGATATAATAATAGGGTTAAAACCTGTTTTAGAAGAATTTAAACCGGATTTTGTATATGTACATGGAGACACCACTACTACAATGGCATCCAGTATTGCAGCTTTTTATTCAGGTGCAAAGGTATGTCATGTCGAAGCTGGACTGAGAACCTTTAATATGAGATCTCCGTTTCCAGAAGAAATGAACAGAAGTGTTACAGGTGTAGTATCCAATATTCATTTTTCTCCAACCAATACATCAAAAGAAAACTTGTTGAATGAAAACAAAGCTTCGGATTCTATATTGGTTACGGGTAATACAGTAATTGATGCATTGCAGTTTAGTGTTTCTAAGGTGAATGGAGAAGGTTTTAAGGACAAAGAAATAGAAAATCTTAAAAAAAATGTTCTCGAAAGGGATAAAAAAATAATCTTAGTAACAGGGCATAGAAGAGAAAATCATGGACAGGGATTTATTAATATTTGTGAAGCACTTAAACAAATTGCAATAGATAATCCAAATGTTCAGATTATTTACCCTGTTCATTTAAATCCGAATGTTCAAAAACCGGTATATGAGCTTTTAGATCAGATAGAAAATATACAGCTAATTTCTCCTTTGTCCTATCCCGCTTTTGTTTGGTTAATGAATCAATCATATTTAATTATTACGGATAGTGGAGGTGTTCAGGAAGAAGCTCCAAGTTTAGGTAAACCAGTTTTGGTAATGAGGAACACCACTGAAAGACCTGAAGCAGTTGATGCAGGAACTGTAATTCTTGTTGGTACGGATAAAGAAATAATAGTTTCTGAGGCGAAAAAATTATTAGCAGATGAAAAAGTTTATAAAAATATGAGCAAACTTCATAACCCTTATGGAGATGGAAAAGCTTGTGAAAGGATTGTAGGATATATTTCAAAAAATTAAAAATGAACAAGAAACCAAGTGTACTAATGGTCGGATTGGGATATATAGGACTCCCAACAGCTGCTTTAATTGCAAAGAATAAAGCTTATGTTCACGGAGTTGATGTGAATCCTAAAGTTGTAGAAACCATTAATGCTGGTAAAGTACATATCGTGGAGCCCGAATTGGATAAAGCTGTTTTAGAAGCTGTCAATGAAGGCTATTTGAAAGCTGATACAAAACCAGTAGAAGCTGATAACTATTTAATTGTAGTTCCAACACCATTTAAAGACAAAAATGAACCAGATATATCATTTGTAGAAGCTGCTACTAGAGCCATTTTGCCATTGTTAAAGAAAGATGATCTTTATATTATTGAGTCTACTTCTCCTATTGGAACTACAGAGAAAATGATGGGGTTAATATATACTGAAAGACCAGAATTAAAAGGAAGTCTAAATATTGCGTATTGTCCTGAAAGGGTGTTGCCGGGTAATGTGATGTATGAATTAGTACATAACGATCGGGTTATAGGAGGAATAGATGAAAAATCAACAGAAAAAGCAGTGTTTTTTTATCGTCAATTTATAAAAGGTGAATTACATAAAACCAATGCTCGTACTGCTGAGATGTGTAAGTTGGTGGAAAACTCTTCGAGAGATGTTCAAATTGCATTTGCAAATGAATTATCTTTAATCTGTGACAAAGCAGATATTAATGTATGGGAATTAATCAACTTAGCTAATAAACATCCTAGAGTTAATATTTTGCAACCAGGATGTGGAGTGGGAGGTCATTGTATTGCTGTAGACCCTTACTTCATAGTTGCAGATTACCCTATGGAATCTCAAATAATCGGAAAGGCAAGAGAAATAAATAACTATAAATCTTTTTGGTGTGCCGAAAAAGTACAGACAGCTAAATTAGAATTTGAATTAAAACATGGAAGAAAGCCTAGTATTGCTCTAATGGGGCTTGCTTTTAAGCCTGATATTGATGATTTAAGAGAATCTCCAGCTAAATATATTGCTCAAAAAGTGTTACAGAATGCAAATAATGAGGACTATTATATTGTCGAACCTAATATAGAAACGCATACCGTATTTAAACTTACTAATTATAAAGCAGCAGCAGAGAAGGCAGATATAATTGTTTATTTAGTTGCGCATAAAGAATTTAAAAGCTTACAATTGTCTATAAATAAAGTGGTATTGGATTTTTGTGGAATTATAGAATAAATAAAATGAAAATTTGCAAGTTGATATTTTCTCCTTTAATTCTTTTATTAATTATGAATTGTAGTGGAGATGAAACAAATGAGGGTTCTTCACCATTAATAAGGATTGAAGTTCCAAATAATAACTTTTCTGTTAGTAAAGGAGAAACAATAATTCTTAAAATTAAATCAAATGACCCTGATGGTTTAGTTGATAAAGTTGAAATCAATGTTAATGATAGCATTGTTCACAGTACTCCAGATTCTTTCTTTGATTACGCTATTAATTCATTGAATATGAAAACAGGGATTAATAAAATAACTGCTATCGCCTATGATAATGAACGTAATACAGGAGAAGCATCAATTGAAGGTGAAGTAATAGCTAACGATCCGGTAATTAAAACACTTCCTATTACATATGTCGGTCTTTTTTCTATTTATGGAGATGGGTATGAAATAACCAATGAAGGTATTCCACCAGTTATTAGAACTGGGATTTGTTACAATACTTCTGGTAACCCGACTATAGATGATGCAATCCTTAATGAAAGCAATTATGTTTCTGAAGAGAATAAATATGAAATTAATGTTTTAGAAAGAGCTACAAAATATTATATAAGATCTTTTGCAGAAAATGGAGATGTTATTGTATATGGAAATGAAATAGAAATTTCTACAGAAAAAGATTTTTATTCTGATATGGGTTCATTTATTGATGAAAGGGATAGATATGAATATAAGTGGGTGAAAATTGGGGATCAGACTTGGATGGCGGAAAACCTTAGAATTCAAGAAAATAATTTTCGAGATGATTCCCTAGGAGAAGAAATAGCACAGTTATATGGAGAGTTTTATGATCACGAGGGTTGTTGTTGTCCTTCTGGGTGGAGACTTCCTAAAGAAACAGATTGGAGTATCTTAATAAACTATTTAGGAGGGAATGAAATAGCGGCTAAGTATCTAAAAGATAACAGTAGTTTATTATGGGAGCCTTCAAATCTTGAATCTAATAATTATTCCATGTTCTCGGCTCTTCCTGGTGGACATTTACTTCGAGAAGTAAGTGGTGTCTCTCTAGTATATAATAGTAAAGAATCTGGAAAAAAAGCAACTTTTATAATTGACCATCTCGAAAGAAATAGTAGTGGTCTTATTGATTATTCTGTTATAAGTATAAATTATAATTCTGATAAAGTTAGTACAACTTTTGGTAACACACGTGACTTTTTCTTGGATATATTTGATGGAGCATCACCTCCTGTTCACAACATAAGATGTATTAAGGATTAATCTTATAAAATTATTAGTTTTAAAATGAAAAAAATAGTAATAAGCTTTATTATATGTTCTTTTTTTTCTTCTTGTAAAAACGATCCTAAAAAGGAGGAAATAAAAGAAGATTCTAAAGTTAAAATAGAACAAGTTGTCGAAAAAAAGAAAAGTGTAACTCTAGAGGACCATTTGTTATCTGGATTAGAGGACATGGAAAATCGGGAGGACGTAGAATTTGTTTTAACGAATGACTTGACTGTTAAAGGTTTTGGAATGTTTGAAAGAAAAAAGGATAATTATGTTTTAATACTTAAACTGCAGGATGATATTACACCAAGTGTGGTTGAAAAGTATACATTTACGGTAGAAGCTTTTGTTTATGACGAGGATTTAGATAAACTATCCGCATATTCTAAGAAGAAGAAAAGAAAGAATGAAGCTTGGGTATTTAAACCGCAATTGAAAGAGTTTAATGGGAATAAATATGTACTTTATACTGTAAACACACCTATTGTTGATTTTCAAAAGCTAAGATTTTATGTTTTTGATAGGGAAGGGTTTAAAGGAACGGTTGGTCAAAAAGGTTTGTTCCAGGAATATTCGGTGAAGTAGATTTTATAAAAATGTTCGTACAATGAGTAAAAAGATATTAATTACTGGCGGTGCAGGGTTTATAGGGTCGCATGTAGTTAGAAGGTTTGTAACATGCTATCCTTCATATAATATTTTTAATCTTGATAAGTTGACCTATGCAGGCAACCTTGAGAACTTAAAGGACGTCGAGGAAAGTGAAAATTATACTTTTCTTAAAGGAGATATTGCAGACGAAAAATTTATTAATTCGATTTTTGAAAAATATAGATTTGATGATGTTATTCATCTAGCGGCTGAAAGTCACGTGGATCGTTCTATAACTGATCCACTATCATTTGCCAGAACCAACATAATGGGCACAATGATATTACTAAATGCCTTTAAAAATATATGGAGTAACCAATGGAAAGATAAAGTATTTTATCATATTAGCACGGATGAGGTGTATGGCTCTCTAGGAGAAACTGGCTTTTTTACTGAAAGCACTTCCTATGACCCTAATTCTCCTTATTCAGCTTCTAAGGCTAGTTCTGACCATTTTGTTAGAGCATATGGAGAAACCTATAAACTCCCTTATTTGATTAGTAATTGCTCTAATAATTATGGACCTAACCATTTTCCGGAAAAGTTAATACCATTATTTGTAAATAACATTATAAATAAAAAACCTTTACCAGTATATGGCGACGGTAACTATACAAGAGATTGGTTGTATGTAAAAGACCACGCAATTGCTATTGATTTGTTGTTTCATAAAGGGAAAAAATCAGAAACGTATAATATTGGAGGTTTTAATGAATGGAAAAATATAGATTTGGTAAAGCTCTTGTGTAAATTGATGGATGAGAAGTTAGAAAGGCCCAAAAAAACGTCAGAGCAACTAATCACTTATGTGAAGGATAGACCAGGTCATGACTTGCGCTATGCAATCGATGCTTCAAAAATTAATAAAGAACTAGGTTGGGAACCTTCCGTTACTTTTGAAGAAGGTTTGTCAAAAACTATCGATTGGTATTTAAGCAATAATGATTGGTTAAAAAGTGTAACTTCGGGTGAGTATTTGAAATATTACGAAGGACAATATGGACAATAGACTAATTTATTTGACGGTATTAAACTAGGAAATTAATGAAAGGAATTATATTAGCTGGCGGCTCTGGAACCAGATTGTATCCATTAACAATGGCAGTTAGTAAACAGCTTATGCCAGTTTATGATAAACCCATGATATACTATCCGCTATCCATACTCCTAATGGCTGGAATTAGAGAAATACTTATAATTTCTACACCAGAGCATTTGCCCTTGTTTAAGAGTTTATTGGGAAATGGCAAAGATTTGGGGTGTAATTTCTTTTATCAGATACAAGAAAAACCTAACGGACTGGCAGAAGCATTTATTATTGGAGAAAATTTCATTGGAAAAGATAAAGTAGCTTTGGTTCTAGGAGATAATATATTTTATGGTTCTGGACTTCCAAAGTTATTGAAATCAAAAGCAAACCCTGATGGAGCTACGATTTTTGCATATCGGGTACATGATCCTGAACGTTATGGAGTCGTAGAGTTTGATGAGAATTTCAAAGCTCTTTCGATAGAAGAAAAACCTGAAATACCAAAATCTAATTTTGCAATACCAGGGCTTTATTTTTATGATAATGATGTTGTTAAAATTGCTAAATCGTTAAAGCCAAGCGACAGAGGAGAACTTGAAATTACAGATGTAAATAAGATCTATTTAGAAAGAGGAAAGTTGGATGTAGGTGTTCTTGATAGAGGCACTGCTTGGTTAGATACAGGCACTTTTGAGTCGCTTCATGATGCTTCAGATTTTGTGAGAGTCATAGAAAAAAGACAAGGTTTTAAAATAAGTTGTATAGAAGAAATAGCATATAGAAGCAATTTTATAAATGAAAGTCAATTACGTGCACTGGCTAAAAAATACGGTAAAAGTGGATATGGAGAATATTTGATCAACTTAATCAAAACTTAATGAATCAGATTACACTATATCTAATGACATTGAAAGGGTTTAAGGTGCTTGAATCACTTATTAATACCAATAATACTTCCTTAATAAATTTTGTGGTTTATGGACAAGACAAAAGTGTTCAGAATGATTATTCAAATGAAATTATATCATTATGTCAATCAAATGAAATTAGATGTTATAATCGAAAAGAGAAAACTGGTTTACCCGTCTCAGAATATAGTATAGCAATTTCCTGGAGATGGATGATTGATACCCAATCAAAATGTACGCTTATAGTTCTTCATGACTCTTTATTGCCAAAATACAGAGGGTTTGCACCCTTAGTATCTTGTTTAATAAAAGGAGAATCTAAAATTGGAGTCACTGCTTTATTAGCATCCGAAGAATATGACAAAGGTGCAATTATTGATCAAGAATCAATCCCTGTTGAATATCCAATAAAAATTGAAAAAGCTATCAAAGAGATTACAACCTGTTATTCGAAATTGGTATTGAATATATTTGAAGTTATTAAAAATCAAAAGAAATTAGCATCTAAGACACAAAATGAAGATGAAGCAACGTACAGTTTATGGAGAGACGAAGAAGATTATAAGATTGACTGGAGTATAGATGCAGATCAAATTAAAAGATTTGTAGATGCAGTAGGTTATCCATATAAGGGCGCTTTTACAACAATAGAAGGCCGCAAAATTAGAATTCTTGATGTAACAGTTATTCAGGACGTGAAAATAGAAAATCGAACTCCTGGAAAATTAATTTTTTACAAAAAAGATAACCCCATATTTGTTTGCGGTATTGGACTTATCCAAATAAATAAAGCAATTTATGATGACTCCAAAGAGGATGTTTTATCATTGAAAAAATTTAGAGTGAGGTTATTATGAAAATACCATTCAATAAGCCTTTTCTTACCGGAAAAGAAACAAAATATATTGAAGACGCAGTGAATTCTGGTAAAATTTCAGGAAATGGAATTTTTACTAAAAAATGCCAACAGTTTTTTGAGGACCATTATGGATTTAAAAAAACACTGCTTTCGACTTCTTGTACAGATGCTTTGGAAATGGCAGCAATTCTACTAAATATAGGACCAGGAGATGAGGTGATAGTGCCATCATATACCTTTGTTTCTTCTGCACTTGCATTTGTACGGCAAGGAGCTAAAATAGTATTTGCAGATAGTAGAAAAGATCATCCAGGAATTGATGAACAATCTATTGAAAAATTAATTACTTCAAAAACTAAGGCAATAGTGGTTGTGCATTATGCTGGAATAGCGTGCGATATGGATGTTATATTAAGTATTGCAAAAAAGAATAACATCTACGTTGTTGAAGATGCAGCCCAGGCAATAGATTCTTTTTATAAAGGAAAACCTTTAGGAAGTATAGGTGATTTAGGCGCTTTTTCTTTTCATGAAACCAAAAATCTAATCTCAGGAGAAGGAGGAATGCTTGCTATAAATAATGAAAAGTTTATAGACCGAGCGGAGGTTATTTGGGAAAAAGGAACGAATAGATCGGCCTTTTTTAAAGGTGAAGTTGATAAATACGGATGGGTGGATACTGGTTCTTCTTTTTTGCCTTCAGAAATTATTGCGGCCTTCTTATTTGCTCAATTAGAAAATCTAAACACAATACAAGAGAAAAGAATAGAAAACTGGCAACTATATTTTGAAGGATTATCAATTATAAAAGATAAAGTACACCTACCTATAATCCCTTCTTTTGCAACAAATAATGCTCATATGTTTTATTTGGTTACGCGCTCAGAAGAGGAAAGAAATTCGTTAATATCATATTTAAAAAGTAAAGGTATACATTGTGTTTTTCATTATCTGAGCCTTCACAAAAGCCCATATTACCTCGATAATAATAAAGAATCTTATGAGTTGCCCATGTCTGATCATTATACAGGTTGTTTAGTAAGATTACCTATGTTTTATGAATTGGAAAAATCAGAAATAGAAACTATTATAAGTGAGGTAGTTGCATTTTATGAAAAGTAACACTAGAATTTTACATATTGCCCCCGATGAGAAATTTATAAAAAGTGCTAACTGGCAATTTGAAAAAGCATTTCCAGATCAAAATCATTTTCTTATATATTTAGAAAATGGAGCAGAAAAATTGAAGTTTGTAGAACCTGCCGATAATGTTGAAATAGTTAAGGTATGGCAACTTGATTTTTCAAAGCTTCTTGATAAAATTAAAAAATATGATCTGGTTGTTTTACACGGTCTCAAATATTTTCAAAGTAAAATTGTCTTGGACTTAGGTAATTCTGTGCGATTTCTTTGGCTTTTTTGGGGTGGTGAAATTTATGACAACCCAAAGGCGTTTAAAAATTTAATGATCGGAAAAGAATCAAAAAAAAGATTTCAAAAAACTTCTTTCAAGAATCGAATCAAAAATAGTTTGAGGCCAATCTACTACACGATTTTTAAGAAAAGCTTATTACCAGAGCATTCAATTTTGAAAGCGGCTAAAAAAGTAGGGAATGTTGGGATATTGCATAAAGAGGATTTTGATTTTTTAAAAAAGTATACTATAATTAATGAAAATGCAAACCACATAAAAATGACCTATTATCCTTTAGAATTTATTTTTAAAGGAAATGAAGACACAAGTGTTAATGGGGACAATATTTTGTTAGGAAATTCAGCATCAATTACCAATAATCATATAGAAGCATTAGAGCTTATATCAAAACTAAATATTACAGATCAAAAAATAATTACGCCCCTTAATTATGGGAGTAAAGAGTATGCACAACAGATTGCAAGTCTTGGAAAAAAACAATTTGAGCATAATTTTGAACCAATACTGGACTTTATGCCTTTGGAAGATTATACGAAGCTAGTACAGAAATGTGGTTTTGTAATTATGAATCATTATCGACAACAGGCAGTAGGTAATATACTAGCAATGTTATGGATGGGAGCGAAGGTTTTTTTGGATGAGCGCAATACATTCTATCAT
This sequence comes from uncultured Aquimarina sp., assembly GCA_947493495.1. Classification (GTDB taxonomy): domain Bacteria; phylum Bacteroidota; class Bacteroidia; order Flavobacteriales; family Flavobacteriaceae; genus Aquimarina. The sequence goes on along the minus strand of CANLRN010000006.1, from coordinate 38,060 downwards.
TTTCTTAAGCGAATAGGAGTGTATATATTTTCTATTAATAAAGATTTAGTGTCGGAAAATACTGAAGCCTTCCGTAAGTTAAATAAAGACCAGATAAAAACCAATCGTGAAATCTTATTAAATGAAATAGGTATCGATAAATTGGAAGAAGAACTTAAATTACAAATTAATAATATACTTTCATGAACCTCAAAAAACAGACAGTTTCCGGGGTTAAATGGACAACTCTTAATTCAATAATACTAGCTCTTTGTTCGTTGCTTAAAATTTCCATTCTTGCTCGTTATTTGGAAAAAGAAGATTTTGGGTTGATGGCATTAGTCCTGTTTGTAATGGGATTTATGAATTTGTTTATGGATATGGGATTATCTTCCGCAATACTTTATAAACAAGATATTAAAAAACAAGAATATTCAAGCTTATATTGGATAAATATTTTTTTTAGCTTATTACTTTTTATTATCATTTATTTAATAAGCCCTTTTATAGGGGAGTTTTATGAGAATCGGGAATTATCAAGTTTAATTAGGTTAATGGCACTGAGCCTTATTTTATCAAGTATTGGAAGACAGTTCAAAACAATTTTTGAAAAAGAACTTAAATTTAAAAGGATTGCATTAGTCGAAATTATTTCGGCAGTTTTATCTCTTATTCTTGCTATAATTTTAGCTTGGTATGAACAAGGTGTTTATGCACTCATTTTATCTGCCTTATTTCAATATTTTATAAGCAATATTGTTTATTTAATTATAGGGCTGATTCATTATGGATTGTTATTTCATTTTGTTTTTTTAGAAACTAAACCTTTTCTAAAAATTGGATTATTTCAGGTAGGAGGACAGATTGTAAACTATTTTAATAGGGATTTAGATATTTTAATTATAGGCAAACTATTTGGTTCGGAATTATTAGGAGGATACAGTTTGGCAAAACAGTTGGTATTTAGACCAGCACAGATATTCAATCCTATTTTTACTAAAGTGGCTAGTCCAGTTTTAGCTAAAATGCAAGATGATGTAAAAATGTTGAAAAAGAGCTATTTGAAACTTTTAAATATAGTTTCGAGCATTAACATTCCTATTTATCTTTGCCTGTTTATTGCAGCACCAATTGCTGTAAATGTTTTATATGGTGAGGAATATGAAAGCATCATATTTCTCGTAAGGATACTTTCAATTTATATGATTTTTAGAGCTATAGGTAATCCTGTTGGAAGTTTACTAATTGCTACCGGAAGAACTGATTTAGGCTTCTATTGGAATTTACTAACGTTATTAATTTTGCCAATTACTATAGTAATTGGAGCACAGTTTTCATTAGAAATGGTTACTATTTTAATTACGTTTTCTATGATAGTCTTATTGATACCAGGATGGTATTTTCTAGTTTATAAACTCACAAACGCTACTTTAAAAGAATATTTGGAAAGTTTGGTTCCCAATTTTAGATTAAAGAGTTTTAAAAATTATTTTAAGTAGTATTCTAGATTCTTTTTTCTAATAGTATGCACTTTAGTGCATCTCGCTTTAGCTTCTAAAAAAACCTACCTTTGTCTTATTTCAGAACAAAGGGGTGAAGTCCACTACTGTAATTGTTTATAAAAGAAACTCAAAACGTTAATATTTTTTATAGATTTGCGGATTTAGTAGCTGAATATAAAAAAAATATAAATTCATTGTTTTATGCAAAATATTTTTAGACCGATATTAAAAGTTGTTTATAGTAAAATATTTCACCCTGTAGCATCAGGTGCAATGCAAAGAATGTCAAAAGATATTCCTAAATTAGATGTAGAGACTATACACGTTAAGAATGCAAGGTTACTTGCAAGTCGAGAGGAGCTTTTGAAAAAAATTCCTCAAAATGGAATTGTTGCTGAGCTAGGTGTAGATCAAGGTGGTTTCTCAAAACTTATTTTGGATATAAATAAGCCAAAGAAATTACATCTAATTGATTTCTGGGGAAGTGCGCGTTACAATCAAAATAAGAGACAACAGGTCGAGAAAAAATTTAAAGAACAAATCGACCAAGGATCAATAGAAATTAATTTGGGACTTTCCACCGAGGTGGTAAATAATTTTGAGGATGACTATTTTGACTGGATTTATATAGATACTGCACATACATATGATGTTACCAAGGCTGAACTTGAGATGTATAGAACCAAGATAAAGGAAAATGGAATAATTGCTGGTCACGATTATATCTTAGGTAATTGGGATGGAATGGTCCGTTATGGTGTTATAGAAGCAGTACATGAATTTTGTATGAAATATGATTGGGAAATTATATATTTAACTGCGGAATTAACAAATATGCCAAGTTTTGCAATTCGAAAAATAGGAGTTTAGTAAAATTAGTAAGTAATTTTGTGGATAAGATTTGAAGTAAAAAATACAATCGTGATAGCTGGTTTAGAGGAAATATTCTTAAAATAATTAGTTTTGATATTATTTTTAATTTTTAGAACTTTTGAAAAAAGTAGTAGAAATAATTTTAATTATACTCTTTTTCCTTCAAGGAACGAAAAACTTGGCAGGAATAGTTTTGATTGTACTAATATTATTCTGCTCTTTTTTTTTAGCTAAAAAAAAAATCAAAATCACATTTCCTAGTTACCTTTTATTAGGTATTGTTCTTTATAGCTTTTACCTATTATTGGGGCTTTACAATAACCATCCACGTCCACATATAGATATTAAGTATCAAATCTATTCTTTTTTCTTTTTTTTCGGACTACTTAATTTAGTTGTCAAAATAGATTTTTTAGCTGTTCTTTTTAAAGTCAATTTAATAACCTGCTTAATTTATATTCTTCTATTTTATGGTTTGTTTCCAAATATTTGGCACGAAGCCACTTTTGGAAGGCAAGGAAGAGTATTAGGGCCGGCAGTCATATCAATAGTTCTAATTTTATTCTATTATTTGTTTTATGCACGCCCTTTTGATAAGAAATTGGGTATAGCCTTGTCACTGTCATTTGTTTATCTTTTAATGACATCAAACTTTACGAACATATTAATAGTTTTTAGTTTGGTGGCTCTAATCGTAATAAACTTCAAGAAACTTTTTCAACTAAAGTATGTGTTATCTGTTTTTTTTTTAACGATTTTAGTAGTGGTTGTTCTTCAATCATCATTTGTGCCAGATATGGTTACCACTAAAATGGAATTTGTTCTAAAACCATGGGAGTATGGAAGCATTAAGACAAGAATACAAGATTTAAATCAAGCACTTGTAAATGAAAACTTTACTTTTTTCGAGAAAATTTTTGGAGAAGGATATGGAGTAGGTTCCAAAATTTATAGAGAGAATGAAATATCCCCTAGTCTAAGCAAAACATTATCATTTCAGGAGATAGATAATGGTTTTTATTATCTTTATCATAGAGGAGGTTGGAGTTTATTATTACTTTTTTTACTATCACATTTATTGTTACTTTTTAAAAGTAGAAATATTAAAGCCAAATTTGGGTTTATAATAATTGTTTTGTCCACCAATTTATTATCTATTCATTATTTCAATTATATGTTTTATTTATTAATTCCGTTCTTGATTATCTGTAAAAATTATAAACCAACAAAAGAATATGCTGAAGCATAAGAACTTATTATATGTGATTCCTGATTTAAATAAGGTTTCAGGAGGTCCAAGAACTAGAATATCCATGTTTAAAAAGGTTTTCGAGGATAAAGGAGACAGAATAATTGAAGGAAAAAATAAATTTCTGAAAAGTATTCGAACCAGAAATATTGATTTAACCTATATTGAGTCTGCAACTAATAGGATTTCACTTATTGATTTTTTAAGCCTTATTTTTATTAGGATGTACTCAAAGGAAATTATAGTTTTTATAAGAGATATTTATGCAGAGTTATTTACTGATGAATTTATTACACTAAGAAAAAAAATCACTTTTTATGCTAATAGATTAAGCTATTTTTATTTAGTCCTATTGACGGATAAAATCGTTTTTCCAACTTCTGATATGGGAAAAATATTTTATCAAAAAAATAAATACTTTCCTAAACGTGAATTTTTTTCTCTTCCTCCAGGAACAAAGGAAAGGGAAGTTGAAAAAAAATTACCAGATTTTACTAAAAAAGTTGGGATATTATATCTAGGAGGGATTTCATATAGTAATTCTGGGTTTGATCTTTTTCTGAATTTTGCGGATCAATACAAGCATAAATATAAATTCTTTATGCTTTCCGGTGATCAGTTGGCGAAAGTTGCGATTTCTGACAGAACGCACATCTATTTAGATAGAATACCGCATAGCCTTATTGACAAATTTATTACTGACCATAATATATGTTTTGCATTTCATTCTAGACCAAGAAACGAATATGATGATATAACTTTTCCGATTAAGGTTATGGATTTTATTACGTTTCGATTGCCTTTTATAACAGCAAACCATCAACCGTTGATAAATTTATTAGGAACAGAATATGAATTATTTTTGGATATCTCCAAACCTGAACTTATAGATAGAAAAATAGAATTTTTTAGTGAAAGAGATAGCTATTGTAAATTATTGCAAATACTTGATGAAGTGTCAACAAATAATACCTATGAAAAAAGATATGAAAAGCTTTTTGCAAAATAAAATATCTTATGAAACCTTTTTTGAATGGTCAATATTGTTATTTGTCTTTACGTTGCCCTTATGGAGAAATGTAAACACAGTATTACTTTGGCCGATAGTGCTATGTTGGTTATTTGTTTCAGATTGGAAAACTAAAATTAGGATATTAAGACAAAATAAAACATCATTTATTCTTATAATATTATTACATTTTCTTTTTTGGATAGGGCTTTTGTTTACTGACAATGTAAAAGATGGTTTTCGAGACATCGAAAGAACATTAGGCCTTGTAATCTTTCCGTTAATTATTTTATCCGTAGATAATAAATATTTTAAAATTAAAAAGATTATTAGTTTTTTAGGAGCGGGACTTTTTTTAGGGATGATAATTTGTTGGTATTATGTAATTGAAGATATTTTTTCAAAAACGGACCCATTAGAGCAAGCCAAGTATTTTTTTCATTGGGTTTATAATCACAGAAGATTACTTAGCCCAATTGATATACATCCTAGTTATTTTGGGATAATGATTGTCTTTTTTTTGTCTGTTGTTATTTTCCATAAATCATTTGAGGACTTTAGAAAAAAAAGAGTTCTTTTTATAACAACACTTCTACTTTTTCTACTTTTTATAGTTGAAACAACTAGTAGAATTTCATTTGTGCTTTTTATCATTATCGCTTTAAGTAGTATGTTTTTAGAATTCAATATAAAGAAAATAGCACTTACTGTAGGAACAATTTTGTTGATAATTTTGCTGTCTTTTAAGTTTGAATATCTTTCTACAAAATTCCAAAAGGGATTGGATTCTGATGGAAATATTGGCTTTGAACGAGTTCAAAGATGGGAAAAAATTGTAGAGGTCTTTTTTGATTCAGGAGATTATGTCTTTGGAACTGGTTCTGGTGATGTTGATAAAATTTATGTGGAAGCATATAAAAGAGGCATGTTTGAGTTAGCCTTGAAAGAAAAATATAATGCTCACAACCAATTTCTTGAATTTTTTATTTCTAATGGTGTTATAGGTATAAGTTTTTATTTAATAGTTTTAACAATTTTTTTTCTCAAAACAAGAAATAAAAAGATTTGTGTCGATTTTCTTTTAATAATTTTATTATTCTCGATTACTGAATCTATTTTTGGAAGAAGTAGAGGAATCTTTTTTTTCTCTTTCTTCTTTAGCGTACTTGCAACTAAATTTTGGAAATCAAATAGTTCCGAAAAGATTTTAATTGATTTGGATTAATTCAATGTTAAGTGATGAAAGTCATTAAAAACTAATAGCTATCTTTGCTACCAATTTTTTAAAATTCAACATGAAAGTCTTTTTGATTTCTAATATGTATCCTTCAGAGCAAAATCCAAGATACGGTATTTTTGTTAAGAGATTTGAGAGCGAGATGAGTGCAAGAGGAATTACTTTTTCTAAGTCAATTATGACGGCCAAATACGATAAACCTGCCCATATAAAACTATATTTTTATGTAAAATTATATTTTGATATTCTAATAAAGGGTTTAAGATTAAAGAAGGACATGATTTATGTTCATTTTCCTTCACATACATCTCCTGCTTTGATTATTTTGAAACTTTTTACAAATAAACCGATTGTCCTTAATTTTCATGGAGTTGATGCTATTAGTGAAACTAAAGAACAAAAGATTTTTCGTTTTTTTCTTATACCATTAATAAGGAAAACCTCGTTTTTTGTAGTCCCTTCAGAATATTATAGGAAAGTAATTTCGGATGAATTTAAGGCACCCGAAAAGAATATATATGTTTATCCATCTGGAGGAATTGATCAATCTATTTTCAGAAAATATGATTTTGACGAGATATTTAAAGCGAAACAATCGTTTGATATAAAGGAAGATGAGATTGTTTTAGGTTTTGTTTCTTCATTTATCAAAGAAAAAGGTTGGCCTTACTTTGTAGATTTGGTTAGTCACTTCAATAGATCTAATACAAAAATCAAAGCAATTATGATTGGAGGAGGTAAAGAAATTGAAGAAGTTGATAAAAAAATTAAAAATCTGAATTTACAGGATAAAATAATGAGATTGGATGCAGTAAAACAAGATTCTTTACCTTTGTACTACAATTTAATGGATATATTTATATTCCCTACAATATCAAAGACAGAAAGTTTAGGATTGGTTGGTCTGGAAGCCCTTGCTTGCGGTATTCCTGTGATAGCTTCTGATATAGGTGGTCCTTCTGGGTATATTAAACATGATTATAATGGAATGTTATTTGAACCTGGTAACTTAAAAGATTTAATTAATAAAACTAATACCTTTATTGGTTTAAAAAGAGAAAATAGATTAGAATTGAAAAAAAATGCAATTGATTCAGTTAAGAAATATGAAAAGACAAAAGTGAATCATGAGTTGTATAGAATCTTAGTGCAATTAAATACATCTCAGTAAAACAGGATAGGCAATTTTATAAAAAATGATAATGGATAATAGAAAAAAAATAGAAGAAATTGTAATAGATTGTATACAAATACTTGGGGAAGAAGAAAGTATAAAAGAATTTAAGCCCCCTAATTTAAGTACTGAAATTAGGAAAATAGTAGATAGTATGTCTCTTGTTGCTTTATCTGTTGATATTGAAGAAAAGTATGAAGAAGCTTTTGATAAAGAAATTAGAGTTTTGGATGAAGAAAATGAAAACTTCTTGTTAAATTTTGAAAGTGTTGAAACTTTAGTTGATCACATTTGTAAACTATAATTATGGGAAGTTCTATCAAACACATATCTTATTTTTTACCTTCCAAAGTTGTTTCCAATGAAGAATTACAAGAGGAATTCTCGGATAGAGATATAGCTAAAATGGCTAATAAGATAGGGGTTTATAATCGACATATTGTTGAAGAAAAACAGACAGCATTAGATCTCGCTGAGAATGTTTGTAATAAGTTATTTGAAAAACATAAGTATGATCGTAATAAAATTGATTTTCTTGTAATATGCACTCAAAGTCCTGACTACTATTTGCCAACGACTGCTTGTATTTTACAAGAAAGGTTGGGTCTATCAAAAAATGTCGGATCCTTTGATATTAACCAAGGATGTTCAGGATTTGTATATGCCCTTTCTATTGCAAAGGGATTTATTAATACGAATATTGCAAATAATGTTTTGCTTGTAATGTCTGAAACATACTCAAAACATATTAATAAAGAAGATTTAGGGAATAGATTGATTTTTGGGGATGGAGCATCAGCAATTATTGTAGAGAAGGATCAAGAAGAAAAAATAGGTGATTTTATTTTAGGTACGGACGGTAATGGTTTTGAAAACCTCATTGTCCCTAATGGCGGAATGAAATGTAGATTTGATATTGGTGCAGAAACTATTGTAGGTAAAAGAAATGATAAGAGAACAGCAAATGACCTATACATGAATGGTTCTGAGATTTTTTATTTTGTAGGAAAAGAAATACCTAAAGTAATTGAAAAAACTCTGGAAAAAAACAAGCTACAAAAAAAAGACATAGACTACTATTTATTTCATCAGGCTAATGAATATATGATAGATTTTTTAGCGAAAAAAATGAAGTTAAATAAAAATCAATATTATAATGATATCGAAGATATCGGAAATACAGTATCTTCAACAATTCCAATAGCTTATAAAAGGTGTTTGGAAAAGAAGCTTATTAAAAAAGGAGATAAGATTGTTCTATGCGGCTTTGGAGTAGGTTACTCATGGGGTTGTGTGATTATAGAGGTTTAATCGTAAAAGATGAAAGATAAATTCCTTGTCCAGCTAATTAGGTTGTTTCCAACCAATTTAAAAAATAAAATAAAATCATTCATTCAAAGCTTTAAGAGTAAATACCCGAAAATGGTTATCTTTTACAATGGTACTTTTGAAACAAATGAATTAATAAAAGAATTAGAAAGTAAGCTTGGAAATGAAGATTTTGACATTTTAATGGTTCATACTTCATTTAATAATCTTATTCCTATGTACCAAGGCAATGTTTCAGAATTACTAGATGGTTTATTAGATTTTTCAAACAAAAGAAATATTACTTTTATGATGCCCGGTTTTATGCTTGGGAAAAAAAATATGGGAGCTGAAGAATATTATAAATCGGGAAAAAGTTTTAATGTAAAAAAGACTCCCACTACTGTTGGTTTAATAAATGAAATTTTTAGAAGAAAAAAAGGAGTTTACCGGAGTCTTCATCCTACACATAGCATTTTAGCAATAGGTCCAAAAGCAGAAGAAATAATTAAGAATCATCATCTTAGCGATACTACATTTGGTTTAGATACCCCTTTTGGTAAAATGAACTCTTACCGAACAAAAATTCTAGGTGTTGGTGTCTATTATTTTAGAAATCTTACACATGTTCATGTTGCTGAGGATATTTTAAAGGAGGACTTCCCATATCCGGTCATAAGAAAATATAAAGAAATGGATATTTCTTTAATTGACTATCATAATGAAGTAAATAGCTACAAATTAAAGGTGTTTACAGATGATCTTTCAAAAAGAAGGGATCTAACAATATTAAAAAAACATATGCGCATAAACTATCTTACTCAATGGAAATACAGAGGAGTTCCAATGTTCTTAGCTGATGCCAATAAGGTAACAGAAACATTACTGGAAATTGCTAGAAAAGGGAAAAGTATTTATAATTAAATCATGAATATTTTTATTACTTTAGATTATGAGCTTTTCTTTGGTACTAAAAGTGGTACAGCTAACAATTGTATTATTAATCCAACAGATCGGTTACTTAAGGTAACTGATAAATACAATGTTAAATGTGTCTTTTTTGTAGACGCTGGATATTTAGTAAAATTAAAAGAACTATCAAAAAAATTTAAAACTTTATTAAAGGATTACGAATTAGTAAGTACTCAGATAAGAAAACTTGCAGACAATGGTCACGAAATTCAACTTCATATACATCCTCATTGGGAGGATGCTATTTTTGATGGAGAATCTTGGTCATTTGATTTAACAAGATATAGACTGGATGCTTTTAATGAAAATGAGGTTTTAGATATATTTTTCAATTATAAAAGCATCCTTGAAGAAATAAGTGGCAAATCAATTTTTGCTTATCGAGCAGGTGGGTGGTGTATACAACCTTTTCCATTAATAAAAAAAGCTATGATTAAGAATAAAATCTGTATTGATAGTACTATTTATTATAAAGGTAAAAATGTTACCCCTGCGCAATGGTTTGATTTTTCGAAAACTAAGGATTTGGATACTTGGAGGTTTGAAGATGATCCATGTATTGAAAATAAGAAAGGAACTTTTTTGGAAGTACCGATAGCCTACAAAAAATTATCTCCATTGTTTTTTTGGAAGTTTGCTATTATGAAAAAAATAGGTGGAGCGAAACACAAGTCGTTTGGAGATGGTTTCGCTTCTCCAAGATTTAAAAAGCATATTATAAAATTATTATTAAAAAACTCTTTTTCTGTTGTATCCATAGATGGATACAAAACAAATTTTCTAAGGAAAGCGTACTTTTATTATAAGAAACAAAAGAAAAATAACTTTGTAATGATTGGACACCCAAAGGCGTTTACAGAATATTCATTATCAAAACTTGATAAATTCCTTAATGGAGTATTAGATAAAGATGATAAAGTAGTTACTTTTAGTTGTTATAAAAAAGAATCAAAAATTAATGAATAAATACTATCAGAACGAATGTTTCTTATTCAACGATTATCTCGATATAAAATAATTATAAGATGAAGTGTAAATTTGAAATATTTAATTTCGTTTGGTTTTAGAGATTGATTAGAAGGGGAAATAATTATTAATACAGATTTGTTTATGGGATAAAAGAGAAAAACCTGGAAGAAAGCGCAAAGACATACTTACTAAATATTAAAAATTCTTTTAAAAAAAATTGTGGATAATAATAGGTTTATAAACAATAAAAGGGCTTATGCTTTTCAATCTAAAGATGAGTTTTTAGATTATATTAAGGATGAAAAGAAAATTTTGGTTGCTCTTAATGCGGAAAAATTAAATATAAATAATAATAACCTAACAAAGATAATTAATGAAAATATCGGATATGCAGATGGAGTAGGTGCAGTTTGGGCATTAAAAAGAAAAGGTTTAGATAGTATTAAGATTGCGGGAGCCGAGTTTTGGTTAGATGTTATAGAAAGATTTCAACAGGAAAAGTTGTTTTATTTTATTGGCTCTACGGATGAGGTTATAGGTAGTACAATTATTAAATTAAAAAAGAAATTTCCCCATATAAATATTAAAGGATTTAGAAATGGGTTTTTAAAAGAAGGTGATAAGGAAATTCTTCTTCAAGAGTTTAAAGAATTGAAACCTGAAGTGATCTTTGTAGCTCAAGGATCTCCCAGGCAAGAAATTCTTATGGATTTCTTTTTAAAGGAGTATCCTGCATTATATATGGGGTTAGGAGGAAGTTTTGATGTATATTGTGGTCTAAAGAAAAGAGCACCAAAGATATTTATTAATTTAGGATTAGAATGGTTTTACAGATTATTAAAAGAACCATCTAGGTTTAGAAGACAATTAAATTTATTTAACTTTGGATTGAAAATATTATCTAATAGAATTTAATCAAATATGCTCATATTATAGTGTTGTTAGGATTAAAACCTATTATTCCATTATCTACCTAATTATATTTACTATTTTTGAAAAAATTAAATTTTTCAGAATTTGCAATTTTACTACCCTGTAATATTTTTTTTAGGAGCTTATTTACTTACGTATTTCACAGTACCAAAAATTATAGGTATTGTAGAATACAAGAATTTAATGGATAATCCTAACAGAAGAAGTTCGCACATAAAGAAAACACCAACACTGGGAGGAGTTTCTTTTTTTTATACATTGATATTTGCGCTTTTTTTTCTACATAGATGGGATACATTCGATGAAGCAATTTATTTTATTCCAGGATTAACAATTCTTTTAATTATCGGGTTAAAAGATGATCTATTGGTACTTTCTCCATATACTAAATTGGCAGCCCAATTGGTTGCTGTGATATTTATTTTAAGTAATGAAAGTTTTAGAATAACCTCTTTAAATGGTTTTTTAGGAATTCAAGAAATTCCAATATATCTATATTACTTTATTGGAGGATTTATGATGCTCACGATTATTAATGCATATAATCTAATTGATGGTATTGACGGTTTAGCATCTATAGTTGGAATTGTGATTTTGGTGATTTACACAACAATTTTTTATCTAACAGGAGAATATTTCTATGTTCTGATTTCACTTGCTTTAAATGGATCGTTAATTGCATTTTTAAGCTATAACTTGTCATCTAATAGAAAAATTTTTATGGGAGATACTGGTTCCTTAATGGTTGGTTTTATTATTAGTATTCTAACACTTAAGTTTTTAGCATTATCCCCAGAATCTTATGACAGCCTTCCTTTTCTTTTAGAGAACACACCTTTAATAGCTATCAGTATCTTAATTGTTCCATTATTTGATACAGCTAGAGTATTTACAATTAGAGTGGCCAATAAGAAAAGTCCATTTTCTCCTGATAGGAACCATACACATCATATATTAATTGATAGTTTTAAATTATCACATCAAGAGGCTAGTTTTATAATAGGGGGGTTTAATCTTATTTTTGTTATCCTAATGATATTACTTGGTAGTACTTCTTATAATTTTTATTTAGTACTTTTTCTTATAAGTTTTTTTATTGTTTTGGCATATTTGTTTTATCGATTTGACTACAGCTTTGCTAATATCAAAAGAAAAATACTACTCAGAAGAAAAGTAGATAAGATAAAAGGAGGCGTTTTAAAACAAAGTGAAAAACCTAGTCATGAAAAAAGAACAAAGCTTAAATAGGTATAGATGATCTAGATCTTCTATTTTTTTGGCACGCAATTTTCTTCTAAAATTAGAAACTAATATTTAGTACTACTTACAACATACTTCTAAAAATGTAGAAAATATAGAAAGAAAGTAATAAATCCATATGTCTTGCTTATTTTTGATCTATTACACAATTAGTAAGCACTATAAATCTGAAAAGAAGTAAAAGAGCTTTTGAACATACATAAGCAATTCTCTCTACTTATCGATATGAGTGGGTAAATTATTAGGAATACGATACGTGTTATAAGTTATAATGGTAGATTTTGTAAAAAAAAAGTTTCAAGAGATCACTAAAAATGAGTTTGTAAAACACGTTTTGACATTGATTTCAGGGACATCGATTGCACAGTTTATCCCAATATTAATATCACCAATACTTACTAGAATATACACACCAGAAGATTTTTCCGTTTTAGGCATATATGTAAGTATAGCTATAATTTTATCAGAAATGATAACTGGTAAATATGAATTGGCTTTAATGAAAGCTGAAGAAGAAGAAAAAGCAAGTTTGGTTTCACTTACACTAATTTTTATTGGTTGTGCAACGATTCTTTTTTCAATTCTTTTTTTTCTTTTTTTTGATATTTTTTCTTTTTTTAAAATTAGCGGCGATGCCTATTGGAAGTATATACTATTAATTATTATTGCATTTTTAGGTATCACAAAGCTTTTCTCATATTTGCATATTAGAGCAAAGAATTATAAAATAGTAGCCTATTCAAAAGTTTCGAAATCCATTGTATTAGCCTGCTTACAAATAAGTTTTTTTTCGTTAAAGTATATTGGTTTAATTATAGGTTTTGCAGTTTCATCAATAGTAGAATCTATTATTTTGATAAAAAAAAATCGCATATACATAAAATCGGTAGAAGTAAAAGAAATCAAAAAAACGGCAAGAAAATTTGCTAAATTTCCACTTTTTGAGGTGCCTTCGAGCCTTTTTAATATAGGAACGATACAGGCTCCGATTATCTTAATACCTACTTATTTTGGAGCCTTTTATGGAGGGTTTTATTTTCAGGCATATAAAATTTTGACTATGCCTATCTCTTTGGTAGGAGGTGCTATTGGTCAGGTGTTTTTTGAACAAGGCTCATTATTGAGAGATAATAGCCTTAAGTTTTCTGAACTAGTTTTTAAAACGCATAAAAATCTATTTCTTATTTCTTTTATTCCTTTATCTATTATTTTATTTTTTGGAGATGATATTTTTGCATTTGTATTTGGAAATCAATGGAGAATTTCAGGCAGCTATGCAATGATAATGATACCATGGATCTTCTTTAATTTTCTTGTTTCACCGATTTCATCAGTACTAATTATTAAAGAAAAACAACATATTGGGTTTGTCTTTATTACCATAATGTCTTTTCTAAGGTTGATCGGATTATTACTAGGAATTTTTTATTTTAAAGATATATATAGTACTATTGCTTTGTTTAGTTATATAAGTGCGATATGTTACTTTGGATATGCTTCATTTATAGTATATAGATTTTTGGATTTTGGAGTATTAAAATATTGGTTTTTTATTATTAAAATTGGTGGATCTTTGTGTTTGTTGTTATTTATAATAAAATATTTTTTAAATCATATTATCAACTAAACAGTTAGTAAGAATAATTGATGATTTTTTACACAAATGAAAAAAATCTTAAAAAAGATAATCTTAAAAATTGTAAAGTTAACAGCTTCTGTATTTTATAATAAGAGAGTTATTAAGGGGAGACATTTTGCAAAAAATGGCGAAGGTTGGTTATGGGTGATGCGCAGTATGTGGAGGCAGAAGATATTAGGATTTAATAGATATATCCCTTGGCCAGTGCATCATACGATTGTGATATCTAATCCTGATCACATCCATTTTGATATAGATGACCTTAATAATTTCCAGTCTCCAGGATGTTATTTCCAAAATTTTGATGCACATATTTATATAGGAAAAGGAACGTATATAGGGCCTAATGTAGGGATTATTACCGCTAACCATAATATATTAGATTTAGACACCCATACTACAGGACAAGATGTAATTTTAGAAGAAGGATGCTGGATAGGAATGAATTCTGTAATTTTGCCAGGAGTAGTTTTAAAAAAAGGAACTATAGTAGGAGCAGGTTCTGTGGTGACTAAGAGTTTTTCTCAAGAAAATATAGTAATAGCTGGCTCTCCCGCTAAAATAATTAAAAAGAATAATGAATGATAAAGATCGTTACGATCATCGGAGCCAGACCTCAATTTATTAAAGCAGCTACCATATCAAGAGTTATAAAAAACGCAGATGATATTGTAGAAATTATTATTCATACTGGGCAGCATTATGATAATAATATGTCTCACGTATTTTTTGAAGAAATGGAGATCCCTACACCTAACTATAATCTTGGAATTGGAGGAGGAAATCATGGGCACCAAACTGGTAGCATGCTTATTAGTATTGAAAACGTTTTAGTAACAGAAGAACCCACTTTAGTAATAGTATATGGAGATACTAACAGTACTTTAGCAGGAGCATTGGCAGCAACAAAGCTTCAGATTCCTGTTATTCATATAGAAGCGGGATTACGATCCTTTAATAGAAATATGCCAGAAGAGATAAATAGAGTATTAACAGATCATATTTCCGAAATGCTTTTTACACCTACAGATGCTGCTATAGAAAATTTAAAGAATGAAGGGATATATGAATCAAAGATGTATCGAGTAGGAGATATTATGTATGATGCTGCCTTATTCTATAAAGAAAAGGCAAAAATCAATAGTGAGATAATAAAAACCTTGAATCTAGAGAATGTTGATTTTATTCTGGCTACTGTTCACAGAGCAGAAAACACCGATAGCAAGGAACGATTAACTAGTATTATGAAAGGACTAGACGAAATTTCAATAAAAACAAAAATAATATTGCCTATACACCCTAGAACTAAGCAAAAAATAAAAGAATATAAGATAAAAACAAAAAATATTACTTTTATAGATCCTCTAGGTTACATAGATATGGTTATGTTAGAGATGTCTTGTAAAATGATTATTACTGATTCTGGAGGAATACAAAAAGAAGCTTTTTTTCACGGAAAACCTTGTATTACATTAAGATCAGAAACAGAATGGGTAGAGTTAGTAGAATCTGGATGTAATTTTTTATGGGCCGAGGATATCAGTTTAGTAGATTTGTACAATGCATCAAAAGCATTAAATATAGACCTATCCAATAATTTTTACGGTAGCGGTAATGCAGCTGCGCTAATTGTGGATCAACTACTAGAAAAATATAAAGTTTAAAAAAGTATTTTTTATGAAGATTTTATATTTAGTAGATTTTGATCTTAATTATCCAAGTGGCATCTTAAACAAAATTTTTCAGCAAACTAATATATGGGTTGATAATGGTCATAAGGTTAAAATTGTATCTACGAAACCTTCAAGAAGCAAGGATAAAATACAATTAAAAGGGATACTTAAGAAAAGTTATTATTCTACAAAAAAAAATAACTCTTTGAATAATTATTGGTTTAAATTAATAAATTCAAAGAAGTTTTTAAAAGATATAAATACGTTTAATCCTCATATAATTTATTATAGACAAGGGATATGGTACCCTGGGTTATCTAAAGTATTGAGATCTTATCCATCAATAATGGAAGTTAATACTAACGATTTGATTGAAATAAATAACGAACCTTTGATAAGGAGAATAATCTATCGATTAGGAAGGACTACAATATTAAATCAAATAGTTGGAATAGTAACAGTTACTGATGAGTTGAATACATTATATGATTTTAAAAATATTCCGAAAATTACTATAGGTAATGGTTATATTTTTGATCAAAGTCATATTAAAAAGAAGATACAATTAGAAAGACCTCAATTGGTATTCGTTGGGAGTCCTAATTGTCAATGGCACGGAGTAGATAAAATATATTATATGGCAGAGAGATTAACTGAGTTTGATTTTCATATAATCGGAATAAAAGGGGATACCAGCTCGGATAACCTAAAATTTTATGGATATCTATCTATTCAAGAAATTAAAAATATATATGCTTTTTGTGATGTAGCTATAGGTAGCCTGTCATTGTATTTAGCTGGGGTTCAAGAGAGTTCTACTCTAAAAGTGCGAGAATATTTATCCAATGGACTTCCTGTAATATTAGGAGGTTATGATGTGGATATGAAGGGGTCAGCTTATATTTTAGAATTACCAAATACTATAGATAATGTAAGGGATAGTATCCCAAAAATCAAACAGTTCATACTCAGTTGGCAGAATAAAAGTATTGATACTTCAGAAGTTATCCAGAAATTGAGTTATGATATTAAAGAAAAAAAACGATTATCATTTTTTGAACAAACTGTAAAGGAAATTGGATAAATTAAAAGCAATAATAACTCAGGTTTTTTTTCTAGGATTTTTTCTAATTCCTTTCAATTCTTACAGAGGGCTTTCTTTTATGGGTGAATTTAGTCAAGATGCTAATGCGCTTATATTTATACTAGGATTTTTCCTTTTAACTTTTAGCTTTATACTAACAAAAGAAGTAAAATATCCAACTTCTAATTTTGTTATTCACATTTTTCTCATTTTTCTTATCTGGGTTGGAATTACTTTTTTAATTAACCTACCTAGTATTACAACGAGTTATTTCAAACAAACATCTGGCATCAATAGATTTTTACGTCAATTATTTTCATTAGTTTTATCTAGCATCTTATTTTTTACATTCTATTATAATGCGATTAGCTATATTGGAAAGCATAAGATTTTAAACTTGATTAGAACAACTTTTCTAGCGTCATTACTTATAGTTTCTGTATATGGGTTTTTAGAATTTTTAATCCTTCGAGCAGGTTTGTCGCAATTAAAATCTATACTTAATGTATTTGATTATTTACCTTTTGTAGATATTTATTTAGACATAAAAAACTATCGTCTAAGCTCGATTACTTACGAACCACCAGCATTAGCTATTTATCTGATTACAGTTGGTGGCTGGATGTTTTCATACATTTTGACACATAAAGGGTTTTGGAAATATATCCCTACTATTTTGATTCTATTTCTTGCCATTGCTTCAGGATCCAGAACATCATTGGTAGTGATTTTATTTCAATTTATGATTTTTTCGTTTCAGATATTTCATTTAAAACGGTACCATCAGCTTATCATAAGAATATTGAAGATGACTGTTGCATCTATTTTGATTTTATCCATTGTAAATTATAAAACAGTAGAGGAATTTGTCGAAGAAAAAGCAGCTTCCCTCGATTTCACAGATGTAAAAAATAATTTTTCTAATCAATCAAGATTAGGAATTCAATACACATCCTTGCTGATATTTAAAGAAAATCCTTTTTTTGGAGTGGGATATGGCCAACAAGCATATCATGCGGAGCATAAATATCCATATTGGGCGGTAAAAAATAATTGGGAGTTTGAGCACAAATATCTTAATGAGAAAATAAAATCTTTCCCTCCGGGTTATAATATATATACCAGATTATTAGCCGAAACGGGGGCTATTGGACTATTACTATTTTTGAGTTTTTTAGCTTCTTTTTTTTATCAGGCAAAAGAGCTTAAAAAAAATTCAGAGGATAGAACAATAGGGATCATTATCATTGTATCTATGGCTGGATTTGTATTAAATTGGTTGCAAATAGATTCCTTTAGGATGTATGGAGTTTGGTTATGCCTTGCTTTGCTTTGCTTTTTTTATAATAATCGATTAAAAGAAAAAATAAATGCCGTCTGAGGTTATTGTTTTAATACCATATTTTGAAGATGAATTGGGCTTACTAAATTCTATCAATTCTATACTGGAGGAGTTTCCTGTAGATCTTATGATCGTCGATGATGGCAGTATCAATAAACCCTTTTCTATAGATACTATTGATAAAATATATAAAGATCGTGGTGAAATTGTATATGAAATTCTTCCTGAGAATGGAGGCATTGAACTCGCTTTAAATATAGGACTTAAAAAAATAGAAGCATTACAGTATCAATATATTGCAAGATTAGATTGTGGAGATATTTTTTATAAGAATAAACTAAAAAAACAAATTACGTATTTAAAAAATAATAAGGAAATAAAATTATTAGGTACGTGGGCAGCTATAAAAGACGATAAGCATAACTTATTATATACAGAAAAGCACCCTGTAGCCTATGACGAAATTAAAAAGAAAATGTATTTGAATACTACTTTTATACACCCCTCAGTAGTTTTTAAGGCCTCTATTCTAACAGACATAGGATTGTACCCTCTTAATTACCCAGCTGCAGAAGATTATGCTTTTTTTATGAAAATTGTTAAAAGTCATACATCCGAAAATTATCCAGAAGTTTTGATGGATTATATAATAGACCCTAATTCTATTTCATCATTAAAAAGAAAAAGACAAGTAAAAAGTAGAATTAAAGTGATTTTAAAGCATTATTATATCGGGTGGCATCCTACATATGGATTATTAAGGAATATGTTATTACTTTTAATCTCCAGAAAAATGAGTAATCAATTAAAATCGTACGTGAAAAAGTGAATCAATCTCTTCGTATTAAAGGATATGGTATTCTTTTCGGTATACTTTTGTTTTCGCTTCCGTTTAGTGGTATTATCACCTCTTTACCTAATATAATTTTGATAACACTTATAGCCTTGTTTCCTTTTTGTATTAAAAAAGAAATAATAAAAGAACTTAAAAATCAAACAGTATATATTTATCTGATATTAATTTTATTCGTCTCTTTGAGTTTATTGGCATCAGGCAATTTAACATCTGAAATTTCTCAACTTGGAAAACTGTACCTCCCTATCTTATTATTTATACTATCCATTCCTGTACAGAAATATTTTAAAGAATTAAAAATTTCTTTTATTACAGGAGTTTTTATAGCAGTTTGTATTTCGCTTCTATCCATTGTTTTTTTTATCTCAAAACAAGGAACATTCGATTTTACTGCTGGCAAAGAAATCAATGAAGTGTTGATTCTAGAACGAGTATATATTGCCTTTTTGTGCGTACTAAGCTTTGTGTTTTCTTTGCGTTTATATAAACAATATAAAAAACTAGTATTAATTAACATATCGATTATTATCCTATTTGTATTAGTGATTGCTGCAAGAATGGCCTTGATATCTATTGTCTTGATTGCTTTTTTGTATATGATTAAAACTTTAAACAAAAGAAAAATAGTATTGATTTTAGGATTGAGTAGTTTTGTATTGATAGGATTTTTTATGATGAATAAAAATTTGCAAAACAGATTTTTTTATTCGGATCAAAACAGCTCTTTTATAAAAAACCTATCGGTTTGGGAACCTAGAATGGTAATTTGGCCTTGTGTATATGATATTATTTTAAAAGAAGATTATACTATATACAGAGGATTGAGTTCATATACATTGGCAAGAAAAAAATTAGTGGATTGTTATGAGGATATTGAACACCCCGAAAAGAAAAAATGGTTTGTATTTATTAAATATAATACGCACAATCAATTTTTAGATTTTTTATTAGTATCTGGATGGGTTGCTTTTCTGTTATTTAGTTTAATATTTGTAATTTCTTTTTGGAAAAACAAAAATAGTTTTCTTTCAATTTCGCTAGTATTGTCATTTTTGCTATTTGCTATTGTAGAAAACTATCTACATAGGCAAGTAGGGGTGTATTGTTTTGGCATATTTTTGATTTTTCTTAAGGATGATAATCACATAATTCTTGATAAAGAGTAGATGAATAAAATAAAAATTGGACATGTTTTAAACTCTATAGGAGGCGTAGATGTTTCTTTAAGACTAATTCTAGAAAATATAGATGATAAGGTATTTGATAATTTTGTAATACACGGTCAAAAAGATACTTCTAATGTATATCTAAATAGAAGTGTAAATCCAATAAAAGACTATAAAATACCAATATTGCGAGATATTAGTATCATCAATGATATTAAATCAATTATTCAAACGGTAAAAATATTTAGGAAAGAAAAACCAGATATTATTCATGCACATAGTGCTAAAGGAGGTTTAATTGCGCGAGTTGCATCTATATTTTATCCGATAAAAGTATTACATACACCTCAAGCATATTCATACTTGAGCACCAGTAATGGTATAAAAAGATGGCTTATTTTGGTTATAGAAAGAATTCTAAAAAGAGTTAACTCTATCTTAGTAGCATCATCTAATTCTGAATTAGAAAGAGGTATCAGAGAAGTAGGTTATAAAAAAGAAAATACTGAGTTATTCGATAATTCCATATTGCCTATAGAAAATACTAAAGAAAAAATAAAATATCCTGTTAATTGGCCAGAAGACTATATATGTACAGTAGGACGTCCTTCTTATCAAAAAAATATAGAAATGATGGTTGAGGTAATTAAGATAATTAAAGAACAAATACCTTCAATCCATTTAGTATTAATGGGTGTTGGAGAGTATTACCCTAATTTATATAAAGTTCAAAAGCTTATTGAAGCGTATAATTTAGCTACCAATATTACATTGGTTAAATGGATAGACAGAGAAGAAATTTTTAAAATAATATCTAAATCTAAATTATATATTTCTACTGCCAGATATGAAGGCTTACCCTATGCTATTATTGAGAGTTTAGCCTTATCTAAAGCATTTGTAGTTACAGATTGCGATGGGAATAAAGATTTGGTATCAAATGAGTTCAATGGATATGTTATTAAAAATAACAATAGTATGGATATGGCTGAAAAAATAATCAGCTTGTATAAAAACGAAACTGTGAGAAAAAAAATGGAGCAAAATTCCTATGAGTTATTTACAAAGAATTTTGATTTGAGAACTAATATTGAAAAAATAGAATATATATATTTAAAATATGCGCATATTATAAGAAAATAATATAATTCTGGCTACTTTTATTCGTTTTTGTTCTAGTAGGAAAAAATTTAATACAAAAAACAGGCAAAAGGATTCCATGCACACTAATCGCTATTCTAGATATATTAGACCTCTATTGTTTGGTATTGATTTATTGATCATATACCTCTTGTCCTTTATTCTTCTGACAAATGATGTAACAGATTTACTATTTTTTGTTGCGTTTTGGATAGTATTATCTATTTCACTTTCTTTCTACAAAGTATATCGCTTCACTAAAATAGTAGAGATTATTGCCTTATTATCAAAACAGATTACCTTTCTAGTACTTTTAATATTTGGCTATTTGTATATTTCTCAATCAGATATCTATTGGTCTAAAATTTTAGTATATTTTCTATGGCTATTTATAGTGCTAAATGTTTGGAGGGTTTTTTTATATGAGGTGTTTAGGAAATATAGGATTATTACTGGAAGTAATTATCGAAAAGTAATTGTAATTGGCAGTAATGAATCTACTAATAAGTTAATAAATTTCTTTAATACGATGCCTGGTTATGGATATAGATATGTCGGTTTTTTTACTAATAAATCTACTAAAGAAAAGATAGGTAATATTGAACAGAGTTTTACCTATATCGAACAAGAAGAGGTGGATGAAATATATTGTTCACTACATGAGTTGAATAATGATGATTTAAAGGCCTATATGGAGTTTTGTGATATCCATATGAAAACACTAAAATTTATACCTGATAATAAAGAATTATTTGCCAAAAACTTGTACCTCAATTATTATGATCTGATTCCTATACTTTCTTTACGACAAATTCCATTAGATGACCCAATTAAGAGTTGGGGGAAGAGATTTTTTGATGTATTTATTGCGTTATTCGTTTTGATATGTATTCTTTCTTGGCTCATTCCTATTCTAGGATTGATCATAAAGTTAGAAAGTAAAGGCCCTATTTTTTTTAAACAAAATCGACCAGGAATTAAAGAAAAGGGTTTTTATTGTTATAAATTCAGATCTATGCATTTAAATGTGAGATCAGAGGATTCTGCGAGTAGAAACGATGATCGAATTACCAGAGTAGGAAAGTTTATAAGACGCACGAGTATTGATGAATTGCCTCAATTTCTCAATGTATTATTAGGAGATATGTCTGTTGTAGGGCCCCGACCACACTTGTGGAAGCAAAATGAATTATACGGCACAAAGATTTCTAAATACATGGTAAGGCATTTGGTAAAACCAGGGATAACAGGTTTGGCTCAGGTCAAAGGGTATAGAGGAGGCATAGAGAATAATGAAGATATTGTTAATCGAACAAAGTATGATATTTTTTATATAGAAAACTGGTCTATTCTTTTAGATATATACATAATAATTCAAACTGTAGCGAATATTTTTAAAGGGGATAAGAATGCGTATTAATTTATGTGTACAAAAACACGATGTATATATAGAAATTACAATACTTTTGTCATTCAAAAATAAATTTTAAGAGGTATCATGAAAATATCAGTAATAGGTACAGGTTATGTCGGGCTAGTAACTGGGACGTGTTTGGCAGAAACTGGGAATGAAGTAATTTGTGTTGACATTGATGAGCAAAAAGTTGAGCAAATGCGTAATGGATCGGTACCGATTTATGAACCACATTTGGATGTTTTATTTGAGAGGAATATAAAAGCAGCTAGGCTACAGTTTACGACTTCATTAGAAGAAGGAATAGCTCATGGCGATATTATATTTTTAGCCTTACCTACTCCAGAAGATGAAGACGGTTCTGCGGATTTATCTTATGTTTTAGGAGTTTCTGACGAAATAGGAAAACTTATTTCAGAATATAAGGTTGTAGTCGATAAAAGTACAGTCCCAGTAGGTACTGCAGAAAAAGTGAATACTGCGATCTCCAAGAATGCGAGGTGTGATTTTGATGTAGTCTCCAATCCAGAGTTTTTAAGAGAAGGTTTTGCGGTAGATGATTTTCTAAAACCAGAACGCATTGTCATAGGGTCTTCTTCAGAGAAGGCTATAGCGTTAATGAAAAAATTATACAAACCTTATGTTCGTTCAGGCAATCCTATTATTGTGATGGATGAGAAATCAGCAGAGTTGACCAAGTATGCTGCCAATTCTTTTTTAGCGACCAAAATTACATTTATGAACGAGATTGCCAATTATTGTGAGAAAGTAGGGGCGGATGTAGATATGGTTAGAAGAGGTATGGGCACGGATTCTAGAATAGGAAAACGGTTTTTGTTTCCGGGAATTGGTTATGGCGGGTCTTGTTTTCCTAAGGATGTAAAGGCACTACATAAATCAGGAAAGAATGATCACTATGACTTTAGAATCTTAGAATCTGTAATAGAAGTAAATAAAAACCAAAAAGTAGCATTAATTCCTAAGATTAAACGATATTTTAAGGATGACCTAGAAGGAAAAACGATTGCAATTTGGGGTTTAGCATTTAAGCCAGAAACGGATGATATCCGAGAAGCACCAGCACTTGATATTATAGATAGTTTATTAAGTGAAGGAGCAAAGATAAAAGCTTTTGATCCAGAAGCCATGGATAATGTAAAGAAACGATATGGCGATAAGATTATTTTTTCTGATTCGATGTATGAAACCTTAGAAGGTTCGGATGCATTACTAATATGTACAGAATGGAGTATCTTTAGAACACCAGATTTTGACAGAATAAAAAACAGTCTTACTCGTCCAGTTATTTTTGACGGAAGGAATTTGTATGATCTAAATGATATGGAAAAAGAAGGAATCGATTATTTTTCTATGGGGCGAAGAGATATATTATGAAATTGCACATATTTGTATATGATTACCAGGACGGAATAGGTATATTAGAGACAAGCTAATACGACTGATGTTTTCTTAATTTTAGTATAGCATCCTCGTTTACATTAAAAAACATAAAACATACTAAAACGGTACAGAAAGAATACTTTAAAGGATTGAAATATTGGAATAATTTGGCAGGTTTTGAAAGAGGGAAAATAATATATGGAGGTTCTGTTATCAAAAAAGAAGCAATACTATTGAGACCATTCCTTTTGATCTCATTGAAGATAAAATCATTAATTAATTAATCTAATTTGAAAAAAATATTAATTACAGGAGCAGCAGGTTTTTTAGGATCACACCTTTGTGATCGATTTATCAATGAAGGGTATCACGTAATCGCAATGGATAATCTGATAACCGGAGATATGAAGAATATCGAACATTTATTTGCGTTAAAAAACTTTGAGTTTTATCATCATGATGTTTCAAAATTTGTACACATACCAGGTAATCTGGATTACATTTTGCATTTTGCCTCTCCTGCTAGTCCAATTGATTACCTTAAAATTCCAATCCAAACATTAAAAGTTGGATCTTTAGGAACGCATAATTTGTTAGGATTAGCTAAAGAAAAGAAATCTAGAATATTAATAGCATCTACAAGTGAAGTTTATGGAGATCCATTGGTACATCCACAGACAGAGGACTACTACGGTAATGTAAATACTATAGGGCCTCGAGGAGTATATGATGAGGCAAAACGTTTTCAGGAATCCATTACCATGGCATATCATACCTATCATAAGGTAGAAACCAGAATTGTTCGTATCTTTAATACATATGGTCCTAGAATGCGATTGAATGACGGCAGAGTGGTTCCTGCTTTTATTGGACAAGCCTTAAGAGGAGAAGACCTTACTGTTTTTGGAGATGGGCTTCAAACCCGTTCTTTTTGTTATGTAGATGATTTGATCGAAGGAATATATAGGCTGTTATTTAGTGAATATGTATATCCTATTAATATAGGAAACCCCAATGAAATAACGATTAAAGATTTTGCAGAAGAGATCATAAAACTTACAGGAACAGATCAAAAAGTAATCTATAAACCACTTCCTGTCAATGACCCTTTGCAAAGACAACCCGATATTACTAGAGCTCGTGAAATTCTAAAATGGCAACCACAAATTAACAGATCAGAAGGAATGAAACAGACATTACAATATTTTAGAAGTTTGTCAGAAGAAGACCTATATAAAAGTGAACATAAAGATTTTTCATCATTTTCATAATGTAATATGCACCATAAAAGAGGCGGATATTCATACTTGATAAGACCAATACTCATATTAATTGATCTTGTTATTCTTATGTTGTTTTCTAGGTATATGGTACCTTATCTGGCTAACACTCAATTTTATGTAGTCCTAGTAGTAACCTGGTTATTATCTGCGTATTTACTCAATTTTTATGTCGTATATCGATTCACCAAGGTTCTTACCATAATTTCCTTGTTGATAAAACAAGCTACACTGATTTTAATCCTATTATATGCATATTTTGGATTATTAAGGATTAGTAGCATCTCATTTCGGGATAATTTTAAATATATTTTTGTTGCTACTGTATCCATAGGTATTATAAAAGTAATTGTCTATTATCTACTAAGAAGATATCGATCCTATCTGGGAGGTAATAAAAGAAGAGTAATTATTATTGGTAATAACAAAAGTGCTCAGCAATTAAAAACTTTTTTTGAGAAAAGAAAAGACTTAGGATATCAGGTGCTGGAAGTATTTTCGGATGATCTTACTAATAAAATAAAAGACAGTTTTGATTTTTTAGAAAAAGAAGATGTGGATGAAATCTATTGTTCAATAGATGAAATCTCTGATGAGATTGTGAATGAATATGTAAAATACGCTGATCAACATTATAGCGTACTTAAATTTATACCTGATTCTCAGCGTATTTTTTCTAAACGGTTAGAAACAAACTATTATGAGTACTTACCCGTTTTATCAATTCCCGAAATATCTTTAAATAGTGCTTCTAATAGAGCAATTAAGAGGACTTTTGACATTGTTTTTTCTTTATTAGTCATTATTTTCATTCTATCTTGGTTACTTCCTGTATTATATATTTTGATAAAATCTGAGTCCAAAGGACCATTGATTTATAGCCATAGGCGTAATGGAATTAATTATAAAGAATTTGTGTGTTATAAATTTAGATCTATGCAACATGAGAATTACTCAGATCTTACTCAAGTAAAAAAAGAAGATCATCGAGTCACCAAAATAGGTAGATTTATCAGGAGGACAAGTATAGATGAATTACCTCAGTTTTTTAATGTATTATTTGGTGATATGTCGGTAGTAGGACCTCGACCACATATGTTATCATATACTAAAGAGTATGCAAAAAGAATTGATAAATATAATTTTGTTTTTCGCCACTCCGTTAAACCAGGAATTACAGGGATGGCACAAGTAAAAGGGTATAGAGGAGAAGTAGCAAATAATGAAGATATTGTAAATCGAATTAAATATGATATTTTTTATATAGAAAATTGGTCGCTATTATTAGATATGAAAATTATTATAAATACAGTAATCAATATTATAAGAGGACAAGAAAAAGCATATTAATAATATATGTGGTATTATAAGTTTTGAATAGGTAGTATTTCTTCAATTTTAAAAAAAGTGAATATAAGATATAAATTAATAGAGCTATCCGAAGTTTTTTATAAAGATGAAAACAATAATCTAATAGTCACTATCTTTTGGAATAGTCTATATATTGCTTTTTTTCTATTACCTCTAGGGATCAATCTACCTACCCCTTTTTTTATTGTTTCAATCGTTTTGGGATTCGTTAATATTTTTAGATCTAAGATAAGATTTGCTTCAGATAATAAAGCATTACTGCTATTCCCACTATATTTCGTAATAATGGCTCTGAGCTTAGTGTATACAGACAATATTTCAGATGGAGTAGACTTAGTACAGCGATCTCTATCTCTACTGCTATTCCCTATTATTTTTTTATTTGTCAAAGAAGATGCATCTACAGTAAAAAAACTATTTGATTTTTTACTTTTTGGATTAATTGTATCATTCGTTATTAATTTTTCTATTGCGTTTTATGATTCGATAACTACTATAAAAGGTGATTTTAATTCTATTAGAGATGTAATCACAAGCAAATGGAATAATTTCATAGGAGATGAATTCTCTAAGTTAATTAACCCAAGTTATCTTTCTCTTTATATACTTTTAGTATTAAGCTATTACCTTAAAAAAACATTGGTAACAAAATTGAGAACAGTTATCGTTTTTCTATTGTTTTTATACCTTTTTCTACTGGCATCAAGAGCAGCCTATCTTATTTTATTAGTCATGTCAGTATTATTAATCTTTACGATCAAAGATAAAACCAATAAATATACGATGTGTATCGTTTTTTGTATGGGTTTAGTAATTTTTGCGAATAATCCAAGAGCTTTTGGTTTTTATGAAAATATGATGGAATATGACAATTCTACTTCAGAAAAATTAAGAGTATTAACCTGGAATGCTAGTATAAAACTGATCAAAGAAGCTCCTTTGCTGGGCTATGGAGTTGGAGATGCAAATGATATTTTAATAAAAAAATACAAAGAGTTAGGGTATCTTTATAATTATAAAAATAGATACAATGCACACAATCAATTTTTCCAAACATTATTACAAACGGGTATTTTTGGTTTTGGAGTGTTATTAAGTATTTTTATTTTATTAGCAACACGGATGAGAAGAAGTAGCAATGAGTTTTCTGTTTTTTTGATTCTCGTTACCTCCTTATTGTTTGAGTCCATGTTAGTTCGATTTAATGGAATTGTGTTTTTTTCAATTGTAATTCCTTTACTTCTCAAAAAAAGAAGCATTCTTAGTAGTAGAATAATCAGAAATATCTCAACGCTAAAAGATATGCACTAAATTTTTAAATAGCTTATAAATAATTAGTAATAAAACAGCTAAAAAACTATTTTTGTCAGCCAAAAAATTAGTCATAAAACACAACCAATAGGATGAATATTTTAGTATTAGGATCTGGAGGAAGAGAGCATACATTTACTTACAAAATTGCTCAGAGTAACTTGTGCAAAAATGTATTTGTAGCGCCAGGTAATGCAGGTACCGCTGCTATTGCTACCAATGTAGCAATAGCTGTAACAGATTTTGAAGCAATAAAAGAATTCGTACTAAAAGAAAAGATAGAGATGGTTGTAGTAGGACCAGAGGGTCCACTAGTAAATGGGATAACAGATTTTTTTGCTCAAGATAATGAACTAAAAAAGGTGTCGGTTATTGGACCCTCTCAAGAAGGTGCTAGATTGGAAGGAAGTAAGGAATATGCTAAAGAATTTTTATATAGACATCGTATACCTACTGCAGCTTATCAAAGCTTTACGGCAAGTACAGTCAATGCTGGGAAGCAGTTTTTAGAAACACTAAATCCTCCTTATGTACTAAAAGCAGATGGTCTTGCTGCAGGAAAAGGAGTATTGATTCTAGAGGATATCGAAGAAGCTAAAACGGAGCTTGAAAATATGCTTACCAACAAAAAATTTGGTGTAGCCAGCGAAAAAGTGGTGATAGAAGAGTTTTTAGACGGTATAGAATTAAGTGTATTTGTACTAACAGATGGTAAAAACTACGTGACACTACCCACAGCTAAGGATTACAAGCGTATTGGCGAAGGTGATACAGGACTCAATACAGGAGGAATGGGAGCCATTTCTCCAGTACCTTTTGCGGATGTGGATTTTATGAATAAAATAGAAACACAAATTATCCAACCAACCGTAGAAGGCCTTGCTAAAGAAAAAATTGATTATAAAGGGTTTATTTTTATAGGATTAATCAAAGTCGGTGATGACCCTAAAGTAATAGAATATAATGTACGAATGGGAGACCCAGAAACAGAAGCAGTGTTGCCAAGGGTAAAAACGGATCTGGTAGCTCTTTTCAATCATGTATCTAATCAAACACTAGATCAAGTAACTATCGAAATAGACCCAAGAAGTGCTACAACAGTAATGACCGTTTCTGGAGGATATCCAGAGGCCTATGAAAAGGGGAAAGTAATTACAGGAATCGACCAAATAGAAGATGCAATAGTATTTCACGCAGGAACAAAACGTGTAGACAGTAAAGTAGTTACTAATGGAGGCCGTGTCATAGCAGTAACCTCTTTAGATAACGATTTTAGAGAAGCTCTGAAAAAATCCTATCGCAATATTGAGAAATTACATTTTGATAAAATGTATTATCGAAAAGATCTTGGTTTTGATTTATAATATATTGTTTTTTTGTTAGAGGAGCTTGAATTCTAGTTATTTAATTAATAAGGCAAATGATATTAGTCAAATATTTAGAACAAATGAAATCTCCTTTAGGTTAAAGAAGAAAGTTAGAAAAGCTTAGGTTTTTATCAAATTTAGAATTTTCATTCCGTTGAATGCCTCGGAATATTTACTTAGAAGCTTATTATTAGCAATATGATCCTTTTAAGATTTGTCGAAAAAGAAGAAGGCTTCAGTTTTGTTATCCGTTTAACCCGCTTTATGCAATAGAAGGTTGTCATGAAGCTTGTAGATGCAAGAAATACTAGTGTTTTCTTAATTTCTGCATAGCACCGCTATGGTGAAATTAAAAAACGCAGTGTAGCGGTAGTATTTGCGGTAGCTACAAGATGTAATAAATTTTCTATTGCATAAAGCGGGTTTAAATATTTATTTTCCTTAAACATAATTCCTTTTCTTATCAAATATGCGTGATAAGCACTTGGAATATCGTGAGTCCATTTGGGTAAAATTAAAATAATTAAAATCACATCGATATGAGAAATAAGCCCCAATATAACAGCACTATAAAATGGAATTCCAGTATGATTAAATCCAATTAAAGATGTGAACGCTATTAATAATGTAATCCCCCAAAGCTTAGATAGAAAAGCGTGCGTACAAGTTTCTTTTTTGAATTTTATTAAACTTATGACATAACAAGCTAATTCCATAATTATAATTGTCCATATAGCAATAGAATTGTCAGAAATTGTTTTAGGATATAGTATCCATGTAGCAAATCCAATAGATAACCAAAAATCATATCTGTTTGACTATCCATACGCCTTAATTTTGGTGAAGAAAGGTTTTGTTTTCTGGCTGGCTATTCCATCCAATATATCAGAAATTAGCCCTAATACGATTTACGAATAAAAATTTCGCATCTAATGACATTCTTTTTCTACTATATTTTCTTCATAAAATGAAACAATAGCTATGGTTATTCTTTAATTTGATTCATCAATCTAGCGAAAAATCCTTGCCATTATTTTTACGAAATTCTCATCCGTAAATCGTATAAATACATTAAAATGAGAATTATTATTTTAGAACTTTCGCCAATAAAATAGGCTAATATCAAAATTATTGGGGCTAATAATAATCGGAATAATATTAATGAAATTGGGATGTTCATTTTAATTTTTGTCAATAAATATATGATAAACATAAAAACTCATTGCCAGTCAACAATGAGTTTTTATAATAGGTATATGTAAGATATGCTTTACTCCAAAAACGAATGTGCTTTAGGATCTCTATCTTCTTCATTGTTATCATTATATCTTTTTAGCTCTTTCATCCAATAGAAAAAAGCTAAAAAACCAATAAGCATAAACAACCAATTTACGATGTTAGCACTGGTCCAACTTTCTAATTCCATTGCTCTCAGAGCATCCATAGGTGCTAAAAGCACATCTACAAAAAGTGATTGAATACCTTCAAAAAATTCTTTCATAATAGGATTTTCATTTTTTTAGAAAAACTAACAATTTTTTTTCTAAATTCATTATATTATAATTAAAAAACAGTAATATATTGTCTAGCGCAAAAATATAAAAAATAGTAGTGTTATCAAGCTTTTTTAATAAATCTAAACCAATCAACTTTATAATTGTTGCATTATATATGATATTACTATTTGCAATTGCAAATTTTAAGGAGGTGTACACCTTTGATTATATTTCTATTTTGTTGCTATTCGTTGGGGTTGTATCCTATATATTAACAATGCTTGTACTCAATTGGATGACCAAAAAAAATGACCTCACCAAAAAAACTACTCATACCATACTTTTGTTTGCATTTCTCACAGTAATGTTACCTAGTGCATTGACAAATCCTCTTATTATGCTTTCTAACCTGTTTTTAATCTTAGGGATAAGAAGCATATTATTATTACGATACGGGAAACGTATAAAAGCAAATATTTTTGATGCCTCATTATGGATTGGATTAGCATCATTAGCCTATTTTTGGAGTATTGGATTTATTATAGTGTTATATTTAGGAATTTTGCTTTTTGAGCCAAAAAACTATAGAAACTGGATGATCCCCATATTAAGTATGGGTGCTATATATATCCTGGCTAATATGTTTACCTTAGTAGTATATGATTCTTATTTTTCGGTCTTGGACTATGTAGATACAATTTCCTTGTCATATAGTAGTTTACTTAGTAGAAACACCATTTTTTCGATAGGCACCATTCTTATTTGTACCTTGTTTTTCTTTTCAATTTATGTAGCAAAATTCAATAGAAAATCAACCAAAGCTAAGCCTGTTCTTAAGTTAATTATTGCTCAGCTATTAGTAGCAATTCTTATAGTTGCAATTGCTCCAGAAAAGAATACTGCAGAAATGATTTTTATAGCCAGCCCACTAGCAATTATAGGCACTTCATATCTAGAAATGGATCAAAACGAATTGATTAAAGAAATTAATATCTGGGTGTTTTTGGGGATGCCTTTTATGGCATTATTATTTTGAGCAATTCATATCTAGATAGTATAGAAACTGAGCTTCAACATCGTTTGTCATATCGATATATTTGGTATAGAAAACAAAATGATCTATGGGATGGATATAGTAATTTTATTTATACTACTATAACATGGAAGGATCTTATACCAAAAATTTCAGAAGCAGTATCCAGACATACTCTTAATAAAAAAGAATTTTTCTATTACGCTATTAACAGATGGTATAACTATTGGAGTGCATTGGCCATAGAATTGATTTTTTCAGATTTGGATGGGGTTATTCCTGCTACTAACAAAAAAGACAACGTAGTAGATTTTTCATTATTTGGAGAAACTTTTGACCATAAAACTAGTATTTTCCCTAAAGGTTTTAAAAACACACTAGAGTATGCTCAGCAATATCCTAAAGAATTAATTCAATGGCTTTATGAGCATCAGAGTCAACAACAAAGAAAACATCTAGAAAACAGAATGTTTATTGTCGTATATGCTTCACATGGATATCATTGGAAATTAAAAGCTCAAATTAGTTGGCTCAAAGAGATAATATCAACATATGTTACTACATTTGACGACTCTAAATTATATCGGCTACAATTACAACCTTATAAAATTACAAAAGCAGGTTTGATCTGGGCAATACAATAAAATACATTTTACTCTAGAAGATGAATTATATAGGATCAAAACATAAACTCTCTGATTTCATTATTACTTCTGTACATAAAGTAGTAGGAGATGCATTGAGCGATAAAGTGTTTTGTGACCTTTTTGCGGGAACTGGTATTGTAGGCAGGAGCTTTAAAACTAAAGTAAAACAACTAATCGCAAATGATCTAGAATATTACAGTTATGTACTCAACCGAAATTATATAGGAAATCATAAGTATATAGATAGTCTTTCCTATCTTTTCGAATTAAATCAACTGATAGGTAAAAAAGGATTTATCTATCAGAATTATTGTATAGGAGGAGGATCAGAGCGACGCTATTTTAGTGATCATAATGGACAGAAAATCGATGCGGCAAGAACACAAATTGAAGCATGGAAAACTTCGGGAGACATAGAAGAAGACATCTATTATTTTTTACTAGCATCATTGATAGAAGCTGCCGATAAAGTAGCTAATACAGCATCAGTATATGGAGCGTATTTAAAAAAACTAAAGAAAACTGCAGAAAAACCATTAGTAATAGAACCAGCAGAATACAAGCTAACAAAAACCTCGCATAAAGTATACAATCAAGATAGTAATTCACTTATCAAAAAAATAGAAGGAGATATTTTATATCTAGATCCTCCGTACAATGCTAGGCAATATGGGGCCAATTATCATCTGCTTAATACTATTGCAAAATATGATACCTTTGTACCTTCAGGAAAAACAGGCTTAAGGGCTTACCAAAGATCTAATTATTGCAAAAAGGCTGAAGTAACAACCGTTTTTGAAGAATTGATCAAAAATGCTAGATTTAAGTATATCTTTCTTAGTTATAATAATGAAGGATTAATGGCAGCAGAGAAAATAAGACATATTATGGAGCGTTATGGGCGATATGATGTAATTACTACCAGCTATCAGCGTTTTAAAGCTGATAAAACAGAAAATAGAAATCATACAGCCAGCAGTACTACAGAATATTTACACATCTTAGAAAAATAAAATAATGTTTACAGAAAAAGCAAATAAGATTTTTAAAGAAGTTATAGAAATGTATCATGTGATAGATCGTGTAGATCAAGCATTTTCTAATCCATACGATAGTACATCACAGCAAATCGAACATTTACTCTATCGCAAATGTTGGATCGATACAGTACAATGGCATTATGAGGATATTATCAGAGATCCCGAGATAGATCCAGTAGCGGCACTTACCCTAAAAAGACAAATTGATGCTTCTAATCAAGATCGTACGGATATGGTAGAATATATAGACAGCTATTTTCTAGAAACTTATAAAGATGTGATTCCCAAAGAAAATGCAACTATCAATACAGAAAGTCCAGCTTGGGGAGTTGATCGATTATCTATACTAGCTCTAAAAGTATATCACATGCACGAAGAAACGATAAGAGAAGGAGCATCGGATACGCATAAAGCAGCTTGTCGCAAAAAATATGATGTATTAGTAGAACAACAAATCGATCTCTCTATAGCTATAGATACTTTACTAAAAGATATTGAGAACGGAGATAAATATATGAAGGTGTACAAACAGATGAAAATGTATAATGATGATGAGCTAAATCCCGTTCTAAGAGGGGAGAAATAGGAATGTATATTTGAGCAAAAATAAAAACATACTAGGAAATAGCAAAGCCCTTAAAAAGAGTTTTGTAGCTCATATTCTAGTCATTCGATTATCTGCAATGGGTGACGTAGCGATGACTGTTCCAGTATTACGAACCTTTAGCGCAACCTATCCAGATGTTAAAATAACAGTACTGACCAGAAAATTCTTTGAACCTATATTTTCTGATATTGAAAACCTGGAGGTATATCACGCAGATGTTGATGGGAGTCACAAAGGTATTTTTGGATTGTCCAGACTTTCCAAAGAGCTTAGAAAACTAGGAATAACTGCAGTTGCAGATTTACATAATGTATTACGGTCTAATATTTTAAAAAGATTTTTAGGGTTAAGAGGAATTAAAGTAATCCAAATCGACAAAGGAAGAGCGGAAAAAAAAGCCTTGACTCGAAGCGTTACTAAGAATTTTAAACAATTAAAAACCACGCACCAGCGATATGCAGATGTATTTAGCGGATTAGGATATCCTATCGATTTAAAGAACCATTCTTTTCCAGAAAAGAAAAATCTTACTCCAGAACTATTGCAACTCACCCAAAACTCTACAAAAAAATGGCTGGGGATTGCTCCCTTTGCGCAATACGAAAGTAAAACATATCCTGTAGAATTAATGGTTCAGGTAATCCAACAATTGGATAGTGAAGACACTTACGAAATATTTCTTTTTGGAGGCGGAAAAAAAGAAATAGATGTTCTTAACAATATAGAAAAAAAATATAAAAATGTAGTCAATATTGCTGGTAAATTAACTTTTGAAGAGGAACTAAAACTTATTGGCAATCTGGACATTATGTTATCTATGGATAGTGGTAATGCTCACTTGGCAGCAATGTATGGAGTACGAACCATTACTCTTTGGGGAGTTACACATCCATTTGCTGGATTTATGCCTTTTAGGCAACCCATAGAGAATGCTATTCTTCCTAATTTGACAAAATACAACCAAATACCCACATCTATCTATGGTAATAAAGTTCCCAAAGGTTACGAAAAAGTAATGGATAGCATCAAACCAGAAACCGTAATTCAAGCAATCTTTTCTTTAACATAAAGCACAATACAACAAAGTTATTACGGTTAAAACATAGTTTGAATTGTTTTATTATTTGTTAAGAGAAATCTTACGTATATTGGTAAGGAATAAGCAAGTAGATTGCTGAGCAGTATACTCCATCCGTCAGCCTTTGATCTATATAACTAAATATGTTTAAGGTATCTCTGCATGATAAAAAGTAAATCTAAAGGAAAAAATAAAAAGGGAAATTTTCATATAATTGGAATAGGAAGCTCAGCTGGTGGGTTAAAAGCATTGGAGGAGTTTTTTGATCATTGTCCATCAGATACGGATTGTGCCTTTGTAATTGTGCAGCATTTATCATTAGATCATAAGAGTCTAATGCCTGAATTATTATCTAGACATACAAAAATGATAGTGGCGGAGGCCAAGCAAGGAGATGAGGTTAAGCCAAATCATGTGTATTTGATTCCTGGAAATAGAAATATTACTATCCGTAATGGGTGTTTGAAACTTACCAAAAGACCCCCCTCAAATCAGATAAATTTTTCTGTAGATATTTTTTTTAAGTCTTTAGCTATTGAAAAAAAAGAAAAAGCAATTTGTGTTATTTTATCGGGCACTGGATCTGATGGTACTAAAGGAGCAAAATTTGTTAAAGAAGAAGGAGGAACCTTGTTTGTACAAGGCTTAGATAGTGCAAAATTTGATGGAATGCCTAAAAGTGTCATTTCACAAGGGTTGGCTGATTTTGTCTTAGCGCCAGGAGAAATGCCAGCAGAACTTATAGAGTTTATAGAACGTGATAGTCTTAATCTAGGAGAAGTTGAAGGAAATATAGAAGGTGTTGAATCGTTAGAAAGAATTCTTAAGATGATTAAAAGTTTTGTAGGGTATGATTTCTTATCTTATAAAAAACCTACTCTGTTGCGCAGAACTGCAAAAAGAATGAATATTACCAAAAACAAAACGATTGCCGAATATATTAATTTCTTATATGAAGATCCAGAAGAAAAATTTGTTTTGGCAAAAGAATTTTTGATTGGTGTGACTAAGTTTTTTAGAGATCAGGAAGCCTTTGATGAACTTAAACAAAAAGTAATACCTAATCTTATTCGAACAAAAAAGGATAGTGATGAACCTATTAAAGTATGGGTGGTGGCATGTTCTACCGGAGAAGAAGCCTATTCTATTGCTATATTATTAGAAGAATATTTTTATATGACCAAAAAAAAAGGGGAAGTATAAAATTTTCGCTACAGATATTAATGATAAATCTGTAAATTTTGCCTCAAAAGGAGTATATAAAGAGAATATAACCTCAGAAATCCCTAAGGAATTATTGAATAAGTATTTTACCAGAAGGGATCAATCTTATCAGATTAGTCCCGCTATACGCAGTAAAATTATATTCTCTAAACACGACGTATTGCACAACCCTCCATTTAACAAGATGGATTTAGTTTCTTGTCGTAATATGTTGATTTATATGGATAGCGAAATACAAATAAAAGTATTGACTAGTATACATTTTGCGCTGAATGAAAAAGGATATTTATTACTAGGAAATTCAGAAAATATAGGAGTATTAGATAAAAATTTTGAAGAGATAAGTTCTAAATGGAAAATATATAGAAATCTTAAACCAGGAAGAATTTTTAACAAATACAATAATGATCTCTGGAAAATAGGAACAAAACCTGTGGATGCTAAAACGCTAGGGAAAAACGATAAAGTATTTGATAAGATGACCAAGTCCATAAATGCCATGTTAATGGAGGATTTGGGGGTAGTCTGTGCTTATGTAGATGAAAATTTTGAGATCATTCAAGCTTCAGGAAAACTTAAAAAATACATTGATTTTCCAGAAGAGGGATTCACTAATAATCTGATTAAAGTGCTACCAGATGAATTAGGAATTCCTCTAAATGCATTAATTAGAAAATTATCTAAAGAAGAAAATATTGAATCTACAGAAAGAGTAGTTAAATTATTACAAGATAATGTTTTAAAAGAAATCAAATTAGTTGTTAAAGAACTAAAACTAGGGTCGATTTACAGGAAAAGTTATTTGATATTGTTTTTTGAACAAAAAGGAACAGAACTAGAAGATGTTGGACAAAATTTAGCACCCTCTGTGTTTGCCAAAACAGCCGAGGTTGTAGAACTAAAGGAAGCTCTTACAGAAACCAGAGAAAATCTTCAGTCAACAATAGAGGAATTAGAAACTACAAACGAGGTGATGCAGGCTACCAATGAGGAGCTGATGGCATCAAATGAAGAATTGCAAAGCACCAATGAAGAACTGCAGTCACTTAATGAAGAATTACATACTGTTAATGCAGAATTACAAGAAAAGAATACCCAGCTTTTAGAATCAAATTCTGATATAGAAAATTTGATGAAGAATGTAAATATTGGAACAATCCTGTCCTAAATAAATTTAAGGGATAAGAAATCTAACCATTTTACTAGTCTAAGACTAAATTTAGTTGAAATTTCAAAAGAGAACCCCTTGTATATATTGATTTGGAGGTGGTTGTTTTTTTTGAAACGGATTGTCGAGCCATTTATGCAAGTTAACTTTCACAAAGAGGTTAAGTCTTATAAAGGCTACTAAATTAGATAGGTACCAAGGGTGTTTTGCTTGTGTTTTTAACGCTTTTAGGATAAGAATTGTGATCAGCGCAGTCCA
>CANLRN010000005.1 GCA_947493495.1 uncultured Aquimarina sp. | reverse complement strand
GTTTATTTCATTTTTAACGATAAAATTTCAATAGGACAATTTGAAACGTAGAAGCTGCTTACCAGTTAGAAACTTTACGTTACAGTAAAAAAATGTCTATGAATGCGGGTTTAAAAAAATTAACAACATCCACTTCCTGGAGCACAAGAATTTATACTCTCAGAGGATACAGTTTCTGGAATCCCGCAAACTTCTTTTGCTTTACAGTCTGTAGGATTTACTACAAGTTTGATAAGAAGTTGCTTTTCTTTGATTTCGAAATCAGAAATATGTAATTGTGCGGTATGGAACATGCTATTACCATATTCTATTTTTACTACAGCATCCATTTCATAATTTTTCATTTCTCCTACTTTTTTTAGGATCCCTAATGCTTTGTATGCGCTCATGTGAGTAGGCTTCCCTATTTCACTTGGGCTTTCCCATAATTGAATGATTGTTTCTTTCCACGAATCTATTCCTGCTCCACAGTCTACAGAATCTATAGTAAGATGTTTTACTTCTGTAATATGATAATTCGTACCTACCAACATTCCTGGAGCGTACTCAAACAGTAAAGATTTATCTTGGTGCTCTGCTAATAATGTTATAAAATCTGATGTATCCATAGTTTTTTCTTTTAGAACTCATTTAAGGTTTTTTTTGATTGAAGCGAAAAACCTTAAACGAGTTCTTAGTGTTAACAACAATTTTGTTTGGTAGTATTAAAAAAAGAAGTGAGGGTCTGTTGCAATTGATTCCACCGATCCATATGAATACAGTAACACATACTCTTACCTTCTATCTCTCCTTTTAATAATCCAATACTTTTTAATTCTTTGAGGTGTTGAGAAATGGTAGCCTGTGCTAATCCAATTTCTTCTACTAGATCATTACATATACACGATTCTTGGGTGCTGATATATTGTAAAATGGCAATCCGAGCTGGATGTCCTAAGATTTTAAATAGTTGTGCCAATTCATTCTGTCTATGATTAAATATTTCTGTTTTAGTAACACCCATTACTTTTATACTTATATATTGCAATATTACGATAATAAAATATAACAAAAAAGCCGAATACTAATTTTTTCAGCTTTTTCTGTGTTTTTAGAACCAAGGTTTCTTACCCACTTGATATGTTTGGTAAAATTCTTCATCTGATTTAGTCAAATAAATAATCCCTTCGATAAGTCCAATCAACCCAGGAAGATACATAGTAAATGCTCCAATAGCCAAGCACACTAAAGGAATCGATATTAAAGTTATTCCTAAGAGTATAAATCCTTCTTTTTGGTACCCTAATATAAATTTATGGACACCTGCCCATCCAAGAACTATGGCAAGAATACCAGCTAGCACTTTTTTATTGTCTTTACTTTCTGTATTAAAAGCATCTTTGACTCCATCTACAAATTCATCAGCGGTTTCTTTTGCGTCTTCAGCAAAATCACTTACTGCTTCTTTTGCATCATCTGCAAACTCACCTGCTTTATCTCCTGCTTTTTTTGCAGCATCTTTTGCACTATCTAGAGCATCTTCTGCTCCTTTTTTTAAATCATCCCCTAAATTGTTGTTTTCTTCACTCATAATGTTAGATTAAAGTAATTGAATTAATTGTAAGGAAAGTTACAAAAAAATATGATTACTTAGAATGACTATAAAAAAGCACTATCCATTGGTTCCCATAGTTCTATTTTATTGTTTTCGGGATCTAAGATCCATCCAAATTTTCCATACTCATATTCCTCTATTTCACCTACAACAGTAACACCTTCTTCTGCAAGAACCTTGAGTAATTCTTCAAGATTTTCTACTCTAAAATTCATCATAAATTCTTTTCTGCTTGGAGTAAAATAGTTAGTATCTTCTTTAAAAGGACTCCATTGTGTGCAACAGTCATTGTCCTGTTTATCTTTCCACCAAAATGTGCATCCATAGTCATCTACAGGGAGACCTAAATGTTTGCCATACCATTCTTTTGTAGCCTTTGGATCTTTAGTTTTAAAAAAGAAACCTCCTAAGCCAGTTAGTCTGTTTTTCATATATCTAAGTTTTAGTAATTAAATGATCATACTACAATTATAAGATCTATCTTATAGGTTGACAATTTAAAAACGTGTGTAAACACTCTTCTCTTATAAAAATTCTAAAGATTTTTTAGGAAATAGAAAAAGTCAAGATGAATTCTTAATGTCAGTTCCAACTATTTATAATTTATTAGTTGAATCTAAACTTTTTAATTTCATGTCCTAGACATAATTTATGAGCTTATAGATATCTATCCTTTTACGCTTGCTTTAAGGTATTCGCGATTCATTCGTGCTATATTTTCTAAAGAAATTCCTTTAGGGCATTCGATTTCGCAGGCTCCAGTATTGGTGCAGTTACCAAATCCTTCTTCATCCATCTGATTGACCATGGCCAGTACACGATCTGTTGCTTCTACTTGTCCTTGTGGTAATAGTGCATATTGTGATACTTTGGCTGATGTAAACAACATCGCTGAAGCATTCTTACAAGCCGCTACACAGGCCCCGCAACCGATACAGGTAGCCGCAGCAAATGCATCATCTGCATCACCTTTGTTCACTGGAATCGCATTAGCATCAATCGTATTTCCAGAAGTATTTACAGAAATATATCCTCCTGCATGTTGTATTCTATCAAAAGCACTTCTATCTACCATTAAATCTTTTACTACAGGAAATGCTTTAGCTCTAAAAGGTTCTATAAAAATAGTATCTCCATCATTAAATTTACGCATATGTAATTGACAGGTAGTCACCAAACGATCTGGCCCATGAGGTTCTCCATTAATCTGTAATGAGCAAGCCCCACAAATGCCTTCTCTACAATCGTGATCAAAAACTACTGGTTCTTCTCCTTTGATAATCAATTCTTCATTTAACACGTCTAACATTTCTAAAAAAGACATATCTCCTTCTACTCCGGATATCGGATAATCAATTATCTTTCCTTGTGATTTAGCATCTTTCTGACGCCATATTTTTAGTGTAAGATTCATATATTTTAGTTTTTGGTTGTCTAGTTGTTGCTTGTTAGTTTTAAATTAAATTTTATAAACTAACAGCTATCAACCATCAACTATTTATAACTACGTGTTTTTAATTCAATGTTTTCAAATACTAAATCTTCTTTATGA
This sequence comes from uncultured Aquimarina sp., assembly GCA_947493495.1. Classification (GTDB taxonomy): domain Bacteria; phylum Bacteroidota; class Bacteroidia; order Flavobacteriales; family Flavobacteriaceae; genus Aquimarina. Next base: position 110,733 of record CANLRN010000005.1, on the reverse strand, counting down.
AGTACTGCATCTTTAGGTTCTCCTTTATACTCCCAAGCAGAAACATATTTAAAATTTTTATCATCTCTAAGCGCTTCCCCTTTTTGTTCTCCATCTTGCTCTACAGATTCTTCTCTAAAATGTCCTCCACAAGATTCATTACGGTCTAGCGCATCTTTGGCGAATAATTCTCCTAATTCTAAGAAATCTGCAACTCTACCTGCTTTTTCTAATTCAGGGTTCATACTGTCTGCTGCTCCAGGGACCTTAACATTTTTCCAGAAATCTGCTCTTAATGCAGAAATTTCGTCAATAGCTTCTTGTAATTCTTTAGCATTACGAGACATCCCACACTTATTCCACATGATCTTACCTAATTTCTTATGATAATAATCAACAGAATGTTCTCCGCCCCCACTCATCAATTTTTCGATACGTTCTTTTACTTCTTTTTCTGCCTGATCAAACTCTGGAGTATCTATAGGTATTTCTCCAGTTCTAATATCATGTGATAAATAATCTCCTATGGTATATGGTAATACAAAATATCCATCTGCTAATCCCTGCATTAGAGCAGAAGCTCCTAATCTATTAGCACCGTGATCTGAAAAATTAGCTTCCCCTGCCGCATAACATCCAGGTACTGTTGTTTGTAAATTATAATCTACCCATAAACCACCCATGGTATAATGTACTGCAGGATAGATCATCATAGGTGTTTTATATGGGTTCTGATCTACTATTTTCTCATACATCTGGAATAAGTTACCATATTTATCTTCGATCACTTTTTCTCCTAATTCTAATAATTGTTCTTTACTAGGATTATGAATTCCTGATGTCAATGCTTTTTCTTTTCCATATCGCTGAATAGCGGCAGCAAAATCAAGATAAACAGCTTCTCCTGTTTTATTGACTCCAAAACCTGCATCACAACGTTCTTTTGCAGCTCTAGATGCTACATCACGAGGCACCAAATTTCCAAATGCTGGATATCTTCTTTCGAGATAATAATCTCTTTCTTCTTCTGATAATTGAGTCGGTTTCAATTTACCCGCACGAATAGCCTCTGCATCTTCTATTCTTTTTGGCACCCATATGCGTCCGTCATTACGTAGAGATTCTGACATCAACGTTAATTTAGACTGATGCTCTCCGGAGACAGGAATACAAGTAGGATGAATCTGAGTATAACATGGGTTTGCAAAAAATGCACCCCTTCTATGCGCTCTCCAGGCTGCCATTACATTACTACCCATGGCATTGGTGCTTAAGAAAAATACATTTCCATATCCCCCTGTAGCTAATACTACAGCGTGAGCAGAATGACGCTCGATTTCTCCAGTTACCAGATCACGGGCAATAATTCCTCTTGCTTTACCATCTACCTTTACTAGATCTAGCATTTCGTGACGGTTAAAAGCTTGTATCTTTCCTCTATTAATCTGGCGATTCATTGCCGAATATGCCCCTAATAATAGTTGTTGCCCTGTTTGTCCTTTAGCATAAAAAGTACGAGATACCAAGACTCCTCCAAACGATCGGTTGTCCAGCAATCCTCCATATTCACGAGCAAAAGGAACTCCTTGTGCTACACATTGATCTATAATATTAGCAGAAACTTCTGCTAACCGATACACATTGGCTTCTCTAGATCTGTAATCTCCACCTTTTACCGTATCATAAAAAAGACGATAATTAGAATCTCCATCCCCTTGATAATTTTTTGCTGCATTAATTCCTCCTTGTGCAGCGATAGAGTGCGCACGACGAGGAGAGTCTTGATAGCAAAATGTTTTTACATTATATCCAAGCTCTGCTAAAGTTGCAGCAGCACTACCTCCTGCTAGCCCAGTTCCAACCACAATAATATCTATATTACGTTTATTGGCTGGATTCACCAGGTTGATCGTATTTTTATGTTTTGTCCACTTATCTGCCAGTGGACCTTCTGGTATTTTAGAATCTAAAATTGACATGATAGATGGTTTTAGTGATTATGAGTAAGATGCGAAACAATAGCAACGATAACAAATCCTATAGGAACCACGATCGCAAATGCCTTAGCAAACTTAGTTGCTCCTATAGCAAATTTATTATTGAAGCCTACAGATTGAAATGAAGATGCAAATCCGTGCCATAAGTGTAATGCAAGAAATACAAATGATAAAATATATATTCCTGTACGAACAGGACTTACAAATTTTTCCAACATCTCGTGATAATATCTAGTAGGGTCTTCTGGAGTAAACTCCACATATTTATGTACGATCTCTGGAACCCAAAAATCATAAAAATGTAATCCTAAAAAAGCTAATATTACAATTCCTGAAAGAATCATATTTCTGGACATCCAAGAGGAATTGGCTCCACCACTATACTTTGCATATTTTACTGCTCTTGCATTTCTATTTTTTAATTCTAAAACAAAACCCATTATAAAATGAAAAATTACTCCAAAAATCAATACTGGTTGTAATGCGAATTGGACAATTGGATTTGTACCCATAAAATGAGATAACTCATTAAATATGTCGGGACTGAAAACAGAAGTGATATTAATCGTTAAGTGCTGTAATAAAAAGAATACTAAGAAAAGTCCCGAAAGTGCCATGGCTACTTTTCTAGCTATTGAAGATTTAATCAATCCACCCATTATTTAAAATGTTTAAAAAATTTGAAAAACAAAAATAAGCTTCAAACTTGTTTTTAACAAGGTTTTGGAGCTTTTATATAGTATTTGTAATGATTATAAAATACAATTTTATGATTTGTTTAGTGTAAGTTTTGCTTAGAATGTGATACGCTTATATATTTTAAACAAAAATACATAGCTTTGATAAAAAAGTAATCCTGTGCCTATAGCTACTAATATATATTCTAAACTCCCTGATGTTTCTACCACCATATTCACTGTAATGAGTAAAATGGCTGCAGCATATAATGCAATTAACTTATCTCAGGGATTTCCTAATTTTGATGTGAGTCCTAAGCTTATAGATTTGGTTCGTATGGCTATGCAAAAAGGACATAATCAATATGCGCCAATGGCGGGTCTATTATCTCTTCGAGAAATTATTGCAGAAAAAACCGCAAATCTTTACAGCAAAATATATCATCCCGAATCTGAAGTTACCATAACCGTTGGAGCAACTCAGGCAATATTTACCATTATTGCTACTTTTATTCACCCAGAAGATGAAGTAATCGTTTTTAAACCAGCATATGATTCATATGAACCTACTATTAAACTTTTTGGAGGAACAGTTGTCCCAATTCAATTGTCAACACCTAGTTTTAAACCTAATTGGGAAGAAGTAGCTAAAAAAATCACTGATAAAACTAGAATGGTGATTATTAATTCACCTCACAATCCAAGTGGAACAATATGGGCAAAAGAAGATATGCTTCAGTTAGAAAAATTGTTAATGGATACCAATATTATTTTATTAAGTGATGAAGTGTATGAACATATTATTTTTGATAAAGAGAGACATCAGAGTGCAGCATTATTTCCAGGATTGGCAGAAAGAGCTTTCATCACTGCTTCTTTTGGCAAAACATTTCATGTTACCGGATGGAAAACTGGATATTGTTTAGCTCCTAAATCGCTTATGATAGAATTTAGAAAAGTGCATCAATTTAATGTGTTTTGCGGTAATCATCCTATGCAATATGCCTTAAATAAATATTTAAGAACCCCAGAAAATTATCTTTCTCTCCCTGACTTTTATCAAGAAAAAAGAGATTTGTTTTTATCTCTACTTAAAGACTCCAGATTTACTTATACTCCAGCAGCTGGAACTTATTTTCAATTATTAGAATACTCATCTATTAGTGATGAAGGTGATGTGGGTTTTGCCAAAAGATTAACCAAAGAACATAAAATAGCATCCATCCCCATTTCGGTATTTAATATTAATCAACAGGATGACAAGGTTTTACGATTTTGTTTTGCGAAAACTAATGACACATTAAAACGAGCTGCTGATATTTTATGTGAGATTTAAAAACTATATTCTTGATTATACTTAGTTTTATTTATAGCCCTAATAAAAAAATAGTATATTTATTATTTCATAAACTGAACTCATTTAAGATTTTTTGATTGAAACAAAAAATCGATGTTCTATGCTTAATTGAAGTCATTTTTGAATTGCATAATTATAGTTACACAACGAAAAAATGACAAAAAGCAAGTGAAAAAGATCATTTTACAGTCAATTGTAAAACCTTAAAGGAGTCCCTTATATTTTCTCTTAAAATGATGGCAAATTATTACAAATATTTAGTGTTAGCTTCGTTTATTTTAAATTCATTCATTTGTATTTCTCAGCTAGATATCGATTCTACTCTTGGAATCCCTACAGGGACTACTGCAGAAATTACTGCGATATTACCTGCCAACTTAGGTTCAATGGCTTATAGTACAGATGACAACCTCATTTATACTTTTAATGGAACTGCTTGGGTTCCCTCTGGTTCAGATAATCTAGGAAATCATATAGCGACACAAAACATCCAAACAAATGGAAACTGGATTAGTGATGATGGTGATGATGAAGGCATATTTATAACTAATAATGGGAATGTAGGTATCTCTAATGTCAGTGGTTTTAGCCCTGCAAGGCAATTCCATGTAGCTGGTAATAATGCTGGAATTCGATTAGACCGTTACGGAAGTGATGCTTTTTTCTTTTTTGTAAATTTTAATGCAGCTGGAACTGTAGTAAATCAAAATTGGGCATTTATAAATAATTCTTTAACTGGAAATGATGATTTTGAAATACGCAATTATGGTACTGCAGTTGGAGGCACTGGAGATTTTACACCTTTTAGAATAAAAACAACCAATCAATTGCAGCTTGAAGCCTATGGCGCATCGACCACTTTTGAAGATAATACAGCCCAAAAAATCTTGGCAGTACAAAACGATGGAGATGTAGTACAAATAGATAGAAACTCATTACCTTATGAAAAGATTGTAATTTGGGCAGAAGAAGGTGGGCTTCTTGCAAACAATAGTTTAGAATGGTCGTTTGGAAATAGTGCTGTAGGACGTATTGGTATTCCATTACCGGAAGATTGGGAAGCTTATGCTGTAAGTGTTAATTCTCAAACCAATGGTGCTGGCGATAGTGTAGAAATTGCCGTTACTAATTCTGTAACAAATACCAATCTTTTTACATTTACTGCTACGGCCGTTGGAGCTAATAATATGGCATATACCGAAATTCTTGCGACTCCTGTAGCTATTCCTGCGGGAACCAGCTTAGGTTTTAGAACAGTAAACGTTACAGGGTCCTTTAACAACAATAGAGTGGCGGTTTTTTTAAGAAGACGCCCATGATTTCAGATATCAAAAGAAATATATTGATTTAGAAATCAAACGTGAGCTGTATCACTTCAAACTCCTTCTCTTCTTTTGGTTTTTTCTTTTCTTGATTCGTATTTAAGTTGGATAGTGAAATCCCTAATAATCGAACTGAGTTTTTCATTTTTTCCTGATACAAAAGTTCTTTGGCAGTTTCTAGCAGTATGGCCGCATCATTCACAAAATAGGGTAAGGTTTTACTTCGGGTTTGTAGGATAAAATCACTATACTTAATCTTTAACGTAACGGTTCTTCCTGCTACTTTACTTCTTTTTAAACGTTTTTGTAACTCTTCTGCAATATTCTCTAATCGTTCTAGCATATATATTTCTGAAGCGATATTTTCACTAAAGGTTCGCTCTGCAGCCAGCGATTTTCGCTCTCGATTTGGTTTTACTTCGCTTAAATGAATTCCACGAACAATTCGATAGTAATGCCCTCCTGATTTGCCAAAATGCTGTGTTAGGAAGTCTTCAGATTTTGTTTTTAGGTCTTTCCCTGTATAAATTCCCATCTGGTACATCTTAGCGCGCGTCACTTTACCTACTCCATAGAATTTTTTAACATCTAGATGCTCCAAAAACTCAATAACCTCCTCTGGGTTTACAGTTTTCTGTCCATTGGGTTTATGATAATCACTAGCTACTTTAGCTATAAACTTATTAATCGAAATTCCAGCAGATGCTGTGATACCTACCTCATCTAAAATACGTTGTCTAATTTCTTTTGCGATTAAAGATGCACTGGGATTTCCTTTCTTATTCTCTGTTACATCTAGATAGGCTTCATCCAATGATAAAGGCTCTACTAAATCTGTATACTCAAAAAATATCTTACGGATCTGTGAAGAAATCTCTTTATATCGATCAAATCTAGGACGTACAAAAGTTAAGTCAGGACATAATCGCCTTGCTGTAAAACCAGGCATTGCAGAACGCACACCAAATTTACGAGCCTCATAACTAGCGGCACTAACCACACCTCGTTTCCCACCACCGCCAACAGCCAATGGTATTCCTCTCAACTCAGGCTTATCCATCTGCTCTACAGAAGCATAAAATGCATCCATATCTACATGTATGATCTTTCTATGTGGTGTTTCTTCTTCCAAAAAAATGAGGTGTATCTATTACAAATTTATAACTTCTTTCACTAAAGTAGTAAAGCGCATTCTATACCTTTACAAAACAAGTAAATTTAACGTGCATAAAACAGCAATCATACTCGGAGGAACAGGATTAACAGGAGAAATTCTGGTTAAAAAATTAAGTAATGACGATCGATACGATAAAATCAAGCTGTTCTCCAGAAAAAGCATTGGATATTCTAATCCCAAAATAGAAGAGCATCTGGTTGATATGTTTCAATTAGAAAATAGTAGTAATGTTTTTACAGGAGATGAGGTATTCTGTTGTATAGGGACTACCGCTGCAAAAACTCCTGATAAAGAAGTATATCGTACTATTGATTATGGGATACCGGTAACAGCGGCCAGGCTCTGCAAACAACAACTTATTAAGACCTTAATTGTTATTTCTGCATTAGGAGCTGATGCCAAAAGTAGAGTGTTTTATAATCGTACAAAAGGAGAAATGGAAGATGCTATATTAAAACTTGAAATTTCTAAAACTCACATACTGCAACCGTCGTTAATTAGTGGCAAAAGAAATGAAAAAAGAACGGGAGAGTATTTTTTTAAGCAACTAATGAAAGTTATTCATCCATTATTATTTGGTCGCTTAAAAAAATATAGATCTATTCGCCCTGAAACGATTGTTTCGGCAATGATTTGGTTATCAAATAATGAATTTAGTAAAAAAATAGTAGTTTCTGATGAGATAAAAGAGCTTTCAAAAAATATATAGTATGATTGAAATAGAAAGAAAATTTTTGGTTACATCTGATGCCTACAAATCTGAAGCAAAAAAATATACTCACATTATACAAGGATATCTAAATACTGACCCTGAAAGAACGGTTAGGGTCCGAATTAAAGGAAAACAAGCTTTTATTACTGTCAAAGGTATTAGTAATGTATCAGGGACTACTCGCTTTGAATGGGAAAGAGAAATTGATAGTTCTGAAGCAAAGCAATTAATATCAATATGTGAACAAGGCATCATTGAAAAAACGCGCTATGAGATTCTATATGGTGAACATTTATATGAAGTAGATGAATTTGGTGGATGTAATAAAGGATTGACAATCGCTGAAATCGAATTATCAAAAGAGAATGAAATTTTCTTAAAACCAGATTGGCTAGGAAAGGAAGTAACGGGTAACCCAAAATATTATAATTCTCATATAAGCAAAAATGGTATTAAATACAGTTAAACATCTCATTAAAAATATCTTATCTCCAAAAAATGATTTTTGCTTATTTTTAACACTTAATATTTTTTTATTTCAAATAAAAATTCCCCGTTTTATATTATTTTTTTTATTTAATGCAATTTTATCAAATCCCTAATTTATCTATACTTTCAAAGGATTTGCTCTAAAAATATAGCGGTAATATTATCTACTTTTCATTTAACAAAACGCTAACTTATATTTTTTTAATCAAAGGGAGTTTTTTTCGACCTATTGCACTGTATTAACCATTATATAAAACTATGTTACACAAATCAAAGAAAAGCCTTATTGGGGCTGTATTATTAGTATTGATCTCTTCATCTACAATTGCACAGACAGAAGTTAGTGGGTTTTATCCACAAAAGAATGAGCTCACCATTGCTCCTAGTTATTCATACAAAATTTATGATCGTTTTTATAGAGGAACGACTCTTACCGATGGAAATCCAGCTGGTTTGGGGTCTATTACATCTTTTATAATTAATCTATATGGAGAATATGGGATTACAAATTGGCTATCTGCGTCCATTAATCTACCTTACATTTCGGTACAAAGTGAGGATGGAGTTTTAGATCCTGTTCTAGAAAAGTCTACAATTTATGGAATACAAGATCTTAGTGTATTTATGAAAGGAAAAATTGTAGAGAAAAACCTAAAAAAAGTTGGGAAAATAGGATTAGGGGCTGCCGTAGGCGCCAGTATTCCTGTTGGAGATTATGAAGGAGAAGGTGTATTATCTATTGGTAACAATGCGAATACCTACAATGCTAGTCTACTTACCCAATTCACATCTTCAATTAATGTATTCGCTGAGGCACAAGCTGGGTATAGTCTTAAAGAGAGTAGTAAATTTAATGTCCCTAATGCTATAGTTTATGGTGTAAAAGTGGGATATTTTAATCGCTATTTTTATGCCCACGCACAATTGGCTGTCCAAGATTCAATGGATGGATTAGATATTGGAACTGAAGAATTTGTAGCGGCTGGTGGCCCTAGTGTATTACCAGAAACTGAAGTAGATTACACCAATCTCAATTTTAATTTATACGTCCCATTTTATAAGCAAACTGTAGGGGTTTCTGCTGCTTATAACACTAATTTAGATGGACGAAACTTTAGCAAAGAATCTTCATTCACTGTAGGGTTAGTTTATAAATCTTTATAAAAGACATATATCCCAGAAAAATAAAATAATAATGAGATAAGGATTTTAATCACCATTAGATCAGTTGTTCTAATGGTGATTCTTTATCTAATAATGTTCTCCATAAATAATTCTCAGTCGTATTATCCCAATTTAAATTTGTATTATTCTTTGACCTCAATCCTCCTTTTGATTTCATTCCCAGTTTCATCCAGAGCAGTAATGATATATTCGCCAGGTACTGGAAGTATTGGCATTTCATGAAATTGTTTTGTTACTCCAATAAATTGATCATCTATATACCAAAAAACACTAGTTTCTGAGTTGGCATGTGCAATTTTAAGAATCAGTTCATTGGTTTTACCGTCAAATCCTTTGGGTAGATAGACGCTACTATTATTTTTTGGAAAAATAAAATCCATACTTCCTTCTGATGTTGCTCTACAATCATATCGATATGGTGGTAAGGGACGATATGTTGCGTTTCGCGTCCTGTAATAATATGCCTGCAATGGAGGTAACACAAACCAAGGGGTATGCGACATATTAGCAATAGGCTCACAAGAAGAGTTTACTCTATATCTTTTTGTAGGATCTAAATGTATCAATTGATGATACGGACAAGGCTTAGTTTTAGTTCCAGAAACAGGGATATAGGTCTGTTTTGAAGGACAACTATTTCCAGCTAAAAAACCACTATCTGCACAAATCATTACCTGGGTCAAATCATCAAAAGGAGTAGGAAACCAAGTAGATCTTGGCAGTAAATTAAAGACATCAAATAGCACTGGAGCTGCAGAGTTTAACCCCGTTAATTCTGGTCTGCCTTCTCCATCTGCATTACCTACCCATATCCCTACAACATATTGTTGGCTAATACCAATTGCCCATCCATCTCTATTCCCAAAACTAGTTCCTGTTTTCCACGCAATTTCTCTAGAAGAATCGTAAAACTCCCAAGCTTTATCACCTTCTGGCCGATTTACTTTTTTCATCGCTTCAAAAGCTAACCAAATACTTCCTGCTCCTAAAACAGGTTTTTGAGTTACTTTTTTCCCAATATCCAGTGTGGAATCTGCAATCAATATTGGTTCTGTAAATTCATTGGTAAAATACTCACTAGAGGTATCTTGATAATGATCTACTATACTAGCAAACCCAGCATACGTCTTACACAAATCCCATAGACTCCCTTCTGCACCGCCAACAATCATAGACAATCCATAATGCTCTGCACTATACCGAATATCTCTAATCTTAAATGCATCTATCTCACTTCTAAAACGGTGCAGCCCATATTGTTGTAATAATCGAACTGCAGGAACATTTAATGAGCGTGCTAATGCCCGATTAGCAGGTACTGCTCCACTAAAGGTCTCATCATAATTTTTGGGCATATAGCCAGCGATTACCGTAGGAATATCAGAGATCAATTGTTCTGGCAATACTTCCCCCTTATCCATCATCAAGGCATATAATAAAGGTTTTAATGTACTACCAGTACTTCTTGCTGCGTGTATGATATCAACATCTTTTTGATGTGCTTTATTGGTAGGAGTATTGCCTACATAACTTAGTACTTCTCTAGTCTTAACATCCATTACTAATACTGCCATGTTGTATACCTCATTCTGAGATAAAATTTCGTAGTGTTGTTGTACTATTTGGTTTACTTGTTTTTGTACTTCTTTATTAATTGTTGTCTGTATCCGCTGTCCTTGGTGGTCTACAGACAGTTTATCTAGAAGGTGCTGAGTTGTATGAGGTAACGGAAAGGGTTTTTGTGGTAATTTTTCGCTTACAGAGAGCTCATACGTAAGTGAATCAATTGTTTTTTGCTTGAGTAATGTTCTCAATAATCGGTTTCTTTTCTCTATGAGACGCTCTTGGTTTTTGCCAGGGTATATCAATGAAGGTGCATTAGGTAATACTGCCAGTGTAGCGGTCTCTGCCCAAGATAATTGATGCATAGGTATCCCGAAATATCGCCACGCTGCCATATCTACCCCTACTACATTGCCACCAAAAGGCGCATGTGAAGCATATAGTTCTAAAATTTTTTCTTTAGAAACGCCAAACTCTAATCGAGTAGCTAGAATAAGTTCTTTAATTTTTTCGAAATAGCTTCGTTGTTTACCTTTTCTGGATAGACGAATTACCTGTTGTGTGATAGTACTTCCTCCTCTAATTATCTTACCTGCTTTATTGTTATCATACATTGCTTGTGCAATTGTGATCGGGTTGAATCCAAAATGATGATAGAATTGTTGATCTTCGAAAGCAAGGATACATTGTTTGAATTTATCAGGAATACTATCCACCTCAGGAAAGCGCCATTGTCCATCATCTGCGATTTTAGCGCCTAATAATTCTCCTTTTCTGGTTTGTAATACAGTAGCTGTGGGATCATCGAATAATGGTTTTGGCAAAGAAAAATAATACCAGATCAATAGTATACCTAATACAATACATCGTTTTGGATGTATTTTTACGTAATTTTTGATTTTTTCTAAGCGTATTGATTTCAACATCATTGATTCCTTTAGAACAAATCTTTTATAACAACTATTTTTATTTCTTGGTTTCTAAAGATATGTGGCCCTATTTTACGACCTCAACCCACTTCCCTTTAGTTCTTACTATATATGTGTTATCATACATAGCTTCGCATTGTATGCCTGGTAAATAATATTTTCCAAGGTATGAAGCATTTAGTAATAGAGTTACAGTTTTACTTTCATTAGGTTTTAAGTTCATATAAAAATGAACACGATCATCTCGGATATCGGTATGGGTCACTTTATTAGATGTAAAAGAACCGAAATCGGTGAATCGTGTATTTACTACTTCCCAACCAGAAGGAAATGTCTCTGTTAATGCGATATCTTTTACTGTATTTACAGTGGTATTCGTTATAGTCACTTCTGCTACAAAATCGGTTCCTTGTGTAAGCTGACTGCTATTTATTACTTTTCCGTCTCTGTTTTTATAATCTACAATTGCTTTGAGATTGTTTTGGATTATTTTTTCTTGCCCAACTGGTAAAATTCCTTTGCTTGCTAATTGCACAAAAATGGTATTGTCTTTATTATTTTCCAGCATTAACTTATTATTTTTCAGAATAACCAGCTCTCCAGAGCTTGCTACTGTTTTATCCGTACCTATGGTCTCCGATTTTCCATTTAGAGTATAGCTCACTTGTATTCCTTTTCCTCCGACATATTTTGCGTATTTGGCCATAGCTATCAAGGCATATGAGGTGGTCTGCGTACTCATCCATTGGGGAGATGATAATGATCTGGCTAGATCAACAGAAACTAGCTGCGCTTTTTCTTTTTGATTCAATAACACTAGTGTTTCTAATGCCATAGCTCGGTTACGGGTGGTAGATCCATAAGTATAATTATGTCTTTTTGTAGTCTTAAAATCAATAGTAGCTGCCTGCAATAATTGTTCTGACGCATTTTTTTGTTTTACTACCCCATAAGCAGCGGCCAATCGTAACTTAGCATCATTAGACAACGATGAGATTTCTCGTAATCGATTCATTGAAGAAAGATCAGGACTGCCAGCTAATGCTAATGTATATAATCGATACGCCTGTGCCATATCATTATCTCCGCTTCTCCAGCGCTTGGATTGTTGCTGTTGATAATTGATCCAATTGCTCTTAAAACCAATAGGTAATATATATCCCTTCGAATTTGCTTCGAGAAGGAAATGACCTGCATAGGTTGTCCCCCAATCATTAGGATTGCTATATCCAGGCCAATAGGACATCCCTCCATTAGGTTGTATAAATTGTTTTAATTTATTTACGGCTGCTTCTATATTATATTGAATCTTTTTTTGCCTCTCGGAAGAAAGTGCAAAAATATCTTGTAGATACAATTGAGGAAATGCAGCAGATGTTGTTTGTTCTGCACAGCCATGAGGATACCGTATAAGATAATCTAATCTGCTTTCGAAATTCATTGGAGGTAGCGAAGAAAATTCAAAGATAGCTGTATTACTACCATCGACTCCAAAGGATGCAAAATCCAATTCTTGTTGACTATTAGGCTCGAGTACTATCGAGGTCATTTCTGTAGTTACCGGATTGGGGTTCATGATATCAATTGGGATGCTATAGGATGCTTTTTCGCCATTTCCTGTAGCTACTACTTCTATATCCGTAATAGATGCACCTTCTATAATTTCTATATCAAAATATACCATCTTTTCATCAGGTTGAGAAAATGAAACACTTTGGTTGGTATCACCGACTACTATAAACCCTTTATTTGACTTTAAGGATACATTGACGTCCTTTACCTTATCTTCCATAGCGAATACAGTTACAGGAATCCTTACTTTTTCTCCTGGACTAATTTTTCGAGGAATCGATGTAAGCACCATTAATGGCTTACGAACGGGAGTTGTCTTATCGATATTCCCATAAGCAGCGTTATTGGCATCAGACGCTACAATCATAGTGCGCACAGATCCTATATATTTTGGGATTTTAATAGTATGTGATCGTTTTTCTCCCTGTTTTAACTCGAAAGGGCCTTCATATACTACCATGGGTTTAAAACGATTTGCCTTTTTTGATGTACTCCCTCCAGCTTCTGCATCACCACCTATAGAAAATATCTGATTGATACTTCCTCCATAAGCGCCGATTACATCATCGTATACATCCCAGGTTTTTACACCTAGTGCTTCTCGGGCGTAAAAATTATTCCAAGGGTTTGGAGTTTTAAAACGGGTAAGATCTAATAAACCTTCATCTACAATAGCAATCGAGTATGTCATGGGTTTTCCATTGGATTCCTTTATTTTTAATGTAACTATTTCTTCTGGCTTAAGCACATCTGGCATTGATAAGATAGGTGACACCCTAGTATCAGGGTTTTCTACTAAAATTGGAACAATACCATATAATCGTATCGGTAAGTCATTTGCAGTAGATGCGTGGGGTTGTAATAGCGTAATATGTATATATACATTAGGTGTATATAACTGATCAATAGCCAACTCGAACTTGGTTTCATCTTTTTGTGGGATCACCCATTGTGATGATAATACCTCTGTACCATTCTCTACAGTTACTAGTGCTCTACCACCTTCACTAGATGGAAAAGTGACTGCAGCAATTTCTCCTGCATTATATGTTTTTTTATCTGTAGAAAAAACAAGCATAGTAGCTTCAGAAGGATCTAATTTCTTAGATTTACCTGCCCATCCAGGCCAATCAATATACATTGTATTTCCTGTTGCATGACCTCCATTAGGATCCACAACTCTCACAAAATATCTCCCCCATTCTGGATATTTTAACTCAAAATTAAAGGTTGCTTTTCCTGAGGTATTTGTACTTACTTTTGTAGTAAATACCTCTTGATGATATTCACCTCGGTTGTAAGATGATAAATTATCTTCTGAGGTATCCCACCACCATCTCCAGTTAACCTTATAAATATGTACTTCGATATCTTTAGTAGCTTGTGGATTTCCATTTTTATTTACAGAAACTATCTCAAAATTGTGTTTAGTATCTGTAAGTAGCATATTTCTAGCCTTATCACCTTTAGGGATATTTAATCCAATGTATGTGTTATAAGGAGAAAAGTCTTTTGACACTACATCCGTACTGAAATCCCCTCCATTTTCATATACTTTGGTAATAAAAGAAGCCTTCAACATCCCTGCAGCCTTATTTTGAAGCGATGGTTTAAGATTAAAATTAGCCTTTCCTTCACTAGAAATTCGGCCTTTAAAAACCTCTTGTTCTTCTGTTGCAAATTTCCGAGAAGGATCATCAAAAATGAATCCAGAATAGTTTTCAAAACTAGTTTTTGTTGATCTAAAACGGACATTAATATCTGTCTGTAAATTTTTGGCTACTGCTCCATGGAGCCATAATGCTTCTATATTTCCTGCATTGGTTTTATCTACCCCTAATACATCATCCTTAAAATCAACTTTAATCTTAAGTCGATTAGGTTTAATAGTTTCAATTTTTATTGTTTTAGAAAAGCTAGCTCCTCCAACATTTACGGTAGCTTGCCAATTTCCTGTTGGTGCTTCTTCTGATGTTTTTACAATAAATTTGTAAAAATTATTGACGCCTTCAGTTTTTATTCCTTGATACGTTACTTTGCCGTATGGATCTTTTAATTCGAGTTTTACTGGGTGTCCCTTAGGTAATTTATTAGCATTATCATTAAGCATAAACGATAAGAATATAGTATCTCCTGGTCTCCAGACACCTCTTTCGCCATATATATATCCTTTTATGCCTTTCTGTAATCGTACTCCCGAGACATCAAACTTACTAACAGAAAGCGCATTTCCATCTCCTAGTTTTACATACGCCTGCTGATTACCAGATGTTACAATAGCAAAATATGCAGGGCTAGTCGCATCAAATCCTGCTATGCCTTCTGCATCTGTAGTTCCTATACCTATTTCCTGTTGCTGATAGTTATAAAAAGTAACTTTTGCATTCGCTATGGGACTTGTAGTAATGATATCATTAACTATAATTAGATACGCATTATTCAATCCTTTTTTTACAGTAACACCAACATTAGACGCTAGAATATTAGCCCCTATTTTTTTATTTCTAAAATAAGAAGTGCTACACGGATTTTCTCTTTCGTTCCAGTCATAATCATAATAATATTCATCTTCATAATACTGAGCACTATCCCAGTAACTAGATGTTACTTCTTCTTCATAATTGTCGGAGAGTTCATCTACGGTACTATCATCTACACCTTCCCCTTCACATTTATATAAGGAGTATGCCTTTTTAAATTTTAATTCCACTCTATATATTGCACCGGGATCTGGAGTAATTAGCTCTTTTAGATCAATGGCAAAAGCATTCCACTTGCCCAAGTTTAATGAAGCATTCTCTTGTAAATTAATTCGTTTTCTTGCTATTGGTCTAGCAACTCTTTTTAAGGCATTAGCTCCATTTAGATTATTGTTCTGCAAAAATTGCAATATATTATCTTCGAAAATTTTGATTACTTCTACTTCTACTGCCCGTAAGTTTATGGCTTCAAAATTAAATTTTAGATTATTTGATGTGGCCAGAATCACCCCATTCTTTAATAGGCGTATTTCTGGTTTAGGTTGCTGGAAAGAAACTTTTTCGGTATATGTATTCTTTAGCTTGTAGTTATCTATGCTCTTAATCCCTTCAAAAATATTGACTTCTAATACTCCTTTTAATTCATTATTAGGATATACTTTTAGAGTATTCCCATCCACAGTATATTTTAGTTTTTGAGTTCCTGCTATGGTTACTAAGCCATCAAAATTTTGATTTTTCTTTAATGGATCAGAAAAATTTATCTCTATGTATTGTCCTTCTATATTAGCTACCGAAACGCCTAGTATAGAAAAATTGTTTTTTCCTGGAATATCTAGTTTCTCCTCTCCTTTTGTGTCTATATCGAATTGTTCTCCAGACCACTTAATCACTACCTTAGAATCTTCTTCGAATCTCTGAATGCTATCAATTCTAAAACTGAATTGGCGTGTATTATCTTGTGCCTCGTTTAGCTTTATGGATACTGCTTTATCTTTTTGAGTAGCAGTAATTAGCTGCTTGGCTACTTCTGCTTTCATCTGATCACTTGCCGTGATAGTTCCGTTAATATATTGCCAATCTTTAGAATAGGATTGAATGTTATCTGTAAGTACAGAAAACTGTTGTTTTAAGGTTTTTATATTAAATACAAAATCGTCATCCAAATCTTCTTCTAGATCTTCAACGAGAGCCTTTATATCCAATGTAAATGTATACATGGTATCTTCTTCAAAACTTTCTGAAGGTTGAAAAGACAATGTTCTATTATTTACGGCAATTACTTTTCCCTTGATCTTAGGGGATACTGATAACAATTTGCTAGGTAATTCTTGATCATCATCCCATCCCGCTACTGGTGATTGTAAAACGACATATACATTATCATATACAGATATTGTACCTGTAGATATGTCGGAAATATAATTTTGATACTTAACAAGTTCAGATATATTCTCTCTAGCGATAGTGATGTCATCTTTTTTCTTACAAGAAAAAAGTACTATGAAAAGTAAACAACAATAGTGAATAGTAGAGAATTTCATATTTGATAGTCTTAGTTAGTCTTATAAATATAATACCAATTTATTGAATTGTGTAAAATTAACTATGTGGTTTCTTTACTATTTTGAGAAATACAGGGATACCCAAAATTTGCTAAGGTTTTGTAAGAGGTATACGTCTGCAATAATTTTGGGCATTTTTTGCAAATAGGTGTTTATGAAGAATATACTAATTTATTATACGAACGATTGATGTATACTTTACCTAATAAGCTAACTCAGCCTTAACGGCATTGATCAATTGAGTTTACGAAACTGTCATATATAGTTTATTTTTCCAAAACTAAATATTTTTTATATCTCGACTGTCACACTTCGTATCTTTTGTGTGTCTAATTAACAGCGTTATGAAAGATACTTTAGAAATTTTAGTAAAAAAAGCTAATTCGGGAGATAGAAAAGCTTTAGAATCAATATTACTTCACATCAAAGATTACGTTTACAACCTATCCTTGAAAATGTTACTTTATCCTGTAGATGCAGAAGATGCAACGCAAGAAATACTTATTAAGATCATAACTCATTTGAGTACTTTTAATCATAAAAGCAAGCTCATGACTTGGGTCTATCGAGTGACAACTAATTATTTACTGACATATAAAAGTAAAAAAAACAAAGAGTTTGCTATGCCTTTTGATGATTATGCAAACCTAATAGATACTGGTCATTCCGATACAATTAGATATTCGACCAACGAAGGAGAAATTTCTCTTTTAGAAGAAGAGGTAAAGGTAAGTTGTACCCAAGGTTTGCTACTTTGTTTAAATTCTGTTGATAGAATGGTTTACATTTTATCAGAAATTCTAGAGTTCAATAGTGTTGAGGGTTCTGAAATAATGCAAATAACAGCTGTAAACTTCAGAAAGAAATTATCACGTTCAAGAACTAAAATCCGAAATTTTTTAACTAATAAATGTGGACTTGCAAATCCTAAAAACCCTTGTCGATGTAATAAGAAGGTTGATTTTCTGATTGACCAGAGAATTGTAAATCCTAAAGATTTAAGATTCGCAGGGTTTTCTCAACGTAGTATCGATTTGGTTGGAAAATTAGGCGAATTAGAAAAGTCAATTGCAATCTACCGTTCTGTTCCAAAAGCAGAAACTCCAATGACTGTTCTAAACAATATAAAACAAGCATTAGCACTCGATTAAACATGATCGCTAAAAAATTTAGTTTCAAGCATTTTACTATCATTACTCTTTTGACTAGTATTTGGATTCACATTTCAGAGGTTTTTAGATATTTCGTGTTTGTTATGCCACGTGTAAAATCTTTTTTTGACAATCAGCAAGGTATTGCAGAGATGGACTTTGGCATTTTCGCTATTTGGGGATTTTGGGACACAATTCTAACAAGTGTTTTAGTTTTTGTTATTTGGTTTTATTCAGGTGTTTTTGGTAATTCTAATAGATCTACTTTGATTTCGGGTACAATAGTATGGGTAGCTGTTTTTGTTATTTTTTGGGTTGCAACAGCAAATATGGGATTGTCGGACTGGGAGATTTTATGGATTACCTTACCACTAAGTTGGTTAGAAATGATAGTTGGTGCCTGGATTGCCTCTAAACTTTATAAAAAATATGAAAATGACTACGTCTAAAATAGTGGATATTCCAATCAAGATGGAAAAGTTTTATGGAAAAGGTACAATGTTACATCCTTCAGTAGAAGATGTGCAAGAACTGGTAAAAACAATTCCAAATGGGTTTGTAGCTTCAATAGCTACACTTTCCAAACGTTTGTCAAAAGATTTTGACACTGATGTAACTTGCCCAATGCGAACGGGAAACGCTATCAAAAAAATCGCTGAACGCTATTCAAATGATACTATCGATTTCAAAATTCCATTCTGGCGTGTAATCCGTTCTGATAAATTTATTATCAAGTCCAAAAACTATGAATTTTGTGCTTCTCAAATAGAGAATGAAGGATTCAAATTGCTTTTTACAAATTCTGGTTCTATAAAGGTAAATACCGATTCTAGTAGAATGTTCTTTTTTTAGTCGAATCCTAACTCATATCAAATTTTAGTATTGATATTCAGTCTATTATTTTTTCTGCTTTACAATCTCTTTTCATTTGTTAGCTCAAGGGATTAATCGGATTCTAATGTGGAAAATTTCTTATAAAAATATAAGTATAAAGACTCATTAAAAGTCTGCGTTTTTTAAGGAACCTATTTAAAATTACTAATAACACCTATTGACAATAACTGTTTCTGTTTATTAGAAAAACCTTCTAATGATTCATCAGTAATAATTCTAAGAGCCACTCCTTTATTTTCCTTATCAGAAGGTAGTATCTCAATATCTTTATACCTCCAATACATAAGTTGTGTTAGAGATTTATTTTTTAATAGCTGTTCTGTCTTATCAATACAATCTTCAGTAATACCAATTACTGTATGTTTCAACGTATTTCCTTGGAAAGAAGTAAATTTTGATTTTATTTCTACTTCTGAATAAGGGTATACATCTACAAGTTCTATAGATTGTGCATGTATAAAGTTATATACCCCTATTACTACACATATAGTCATTATCTTTTTCATACAACAAATAACGATATGTTACACGTAAATGTTGCTTATTACAGGATATAATTTATGGTTTTAACGTAATTTATGGTTTTGTTAACAAAAAATTTATGTTCGTGCTTTCACATATATCTGTTAGAATATTAGATACACAACTGTATAAATCTAGTAATCAATATTTTATGCTATTCTTGTGTTTTATAAATACCTATTTTTATTTCTCCTTCGGTATTCATTGTTGCTCTGTACATCCCAGCTGTATTAAACTCCATAGCAACGTTTCCTTTATGATCTATAGCAACAATCCCTCCATCGCCTCCAAGGTCAGGAACTTTTTTTTGGATCACTAAAGTAGCAGCTTCTTGTAGTGACAGCCCTTTATATTCCATTAAGGCAGAAATATCGTGCGCTACCATTGCTCTTATAAAATATTCACCCCAACCCGTACTAGACACTGCACATGTAGCATTGTTAGCATAGGTTCCCGCTCCTATTATTGGTGCATCGCCTATACGATTCCATTTTTTATTGGTCATTCCTCCTGTAGAAGTACCTGCTGCGAGATTTCCATTTTTATCTAAGGCAGCACACCCTACAGTACCAAATTTAGCGTCCTTAATCATTGGATCGTAAAACGCTGTAGTTTTAGTTGCTATTTTTTCTTTCTCTTTTACCCTTTCTAAAGATTTAAACCGATCTTCTGTATAGAAATATGTTGGATCTACAATCTTCAGATTCCTTTCTGTAGCGAATTGCTCTGCACCTGCTCCAGAGAGCATTACATGCGGAGAATTTATCATTACCTCTCTAGCTAAGTTAATTGGGTTTTTTACAGTAGTAACTCCTGCTACTGCTCCAGCATCTAAGTTACTACCATCCATTATTGAAGCATCTAATTCGTTTTTTCCTGTATTGGTAAAAACAGCTCCTTTTCCTGCATTAAACAAGGGTGAATCTTCGAGAATATTAATTGTTTTCTGTACAGCATCTAAACTTGTTCCTCCGTTTTTAAGAATCGTATGACCAACTTTTATAGCTTCTTCTAGCTTGGCCTTATAGGCAGCTTCTTTTTCTGGAGTCATATTTTTTTTGAGGATGGTTCCTGCGCCTCCATGAATTACAATACCAAAAGTTTCTGAAGGTTTCTCCACCTTCTCATTTTTAGTATCAGTAACCGAAATATCTGCTATTGGTTTTGTTTGTTCTTTACATCCTAAAAATAATATATACGCTAAAAAAATGAGTGTTTTATTCATAACTAAAGTGATTTATGTTTATAAAAATCAAGTAAAGCGATCCTTCCCTGAAAGAATCTGAAGGTTAAATGTATAACATTTCCTTCATTATCTTCTAATGATATAGATTTATTAAGCTCAAAATCATATGGTTGATTCATTCCTCCTTCTATTGCAATATTATCAGCATATAAGCTTAACTTCTTATCTGGTTGTAGTACTGGTTGGATTTTTCCTGATATTCCTGGGATATGGCCAGATTTATTGATAATCATAGAACCAAAATTTTCAGATTTTTCTATGGTAACTACTATATCTTCTTTAGGGTTTACATTTCTAAAAATTACTGCTGGATATATAGAATGTGCTATAAGAACAGTATACAATTTTCTTGTTCTTATCACAAAATGAGCTAATCCATCTTCATCTGTATAACTCTCTAAATAGGTAGAATTACTAGCAATTAATACAACTTTTGCATGTTTTATTAATTGCTTTTGTTCATCCATTACCTTTAATGTAAAAATAAAAGGCTTCGGGTGAATGATTGTTGAAAGTTTTGACCATCTGTTTTTAATAGAAGTCTGGTTCGTTTTCAATTTATCTTCAATAAGAACGGCTAATTCTTCTGGAGTTTTATTCTCCAGATTGATGTAACCGATGGTCTTTAGAATTCCAGGGATTTCTGTATCATCAAATCTGGCGGGTAATATATATTCTCTGCTCTCCTGAAAGGCTCTAGCTTGCATCGAAACTCTCTCATGATTGGTCCATAATTTTTTATTGTAAAAACTCGATACAAATAGTACTGTATACTTAGCTTTATTCTGATAAATTTCTGATAAATATTCGTATAGGTTTTTACCCCAAAGGTTTGCTTCTTCAAATAAATCATAAAATACATTGATCCCCTTTTGTTGTAAGCTATTGGCCACCTTCTCCACATATGCCCTATTCTCTCCTGCAAAGGATAAGGCAACATCATATTCATAATTTCTATTCTTCATCACTGACTATTTTTTAAAACAAAATCTTATAAAAAAGACCTAGTACAAAAATACTTTCTTTATTTGGAAATATTCCATTTTTTATTGGAAATATTCCTATAAAAGTTTTACTTTTAACCCGTAAAAAATCATTTTTTTGAAATCAAAAAGATATAATAAAGGAAGAGGAGCCCAAAAGAAAGTTTATAATCAATTTTCTGCACATCAGCATGAGCTTAGGGATGATTTTCTAAATTATCTAGAAAAAGAAGGAGAATCTATTACAACGCATCAGACAACATTTATTGAAACATTTCCCAAAACAATTGTTAATAAAGTAACAAGCCCTGATGTGGGGATGCAATACTCTCTTAACCCTTATCAAGGGTGCGAACATGGATGTGTGTATTGCTATGCTCGAAACTCACACGAATATTGGGGCTATGGTGCTGGGTTGGATTTTGAAAGCAAAATACTGGTCAAAAAAAACGCGCCAGAGTTATTAGAAAAGAAATTAAAAAACAGAAACTGGAAAGCCTATCCTATTGCATTATCTGGCAATACAGACTGTTATCAGCCTATAGAAAAAAAACTAAAAATCACGCGAAAACTACTCGAAATATTTTTAAAATATAGACATCCTGTTGGGATCATTACCAAGAATGCTTTGATACAACGGGATATTGATATTTTATCAGAACTTAGCAAAAATAATTTAGTCTCTGTTTTTTTGTCTATTACTACATTGTCTGAAGAAACCAGAAGAATACTAGAACCCAGAACTGCTAGTATACAAAAGCGATTAGACACTTTAAAAAAATTAAATGATAACGGTATTCCTACCAATGTAATGATGGCACCTATCATCCCATCGATTAATAGTCACGAGATTTTAGAACTATCTAAAGAAATTTCTGCCAGAGGTGCCAAAAGTATAGGATACACCATAGTAAGACTAAATGGAGCTATCGGTCAGATATTTACTCAATGGTTAGAAACTACTTTACCAGACAGAAAAGACAAAATCTTACATCAAATTATGGACTGCCACCAAGGGAAGTTGAATGATAGCCAATTCGGTCAACGTATGAAAGGAAGTGGTAAAATTGCCGAACAGATCCACCAGTTATTTGCAATCGCTAGGCAAAAATATTTTCCTGTAAAAAACAGTTCTAAACTAAACTGCGATGTACACGAGTCGTATAAAGACGGGCAATTAAAGTTGTTTTGAGTTTTTTTGAAGTAGTAGAAAAAGCTTGTATTCATATTAAGGTTTTATGCTCCATTTATCTTTTTAGCAACTGTATTTATAATACACTTATCGCCTAAGTTGATAAAAGTATCCGTTTCTAAGTTTACTTAAAAAAATAATCGTTTTCGATATTAACAGATAGTAATCAATACATAACATCTTATAAAAAAGCTTAATTTTAGTAAAATAAAATCTTAAAACTTAATTACATTATGAAAAATTTCAAAGTAATTACATTTCTGCTATTCGGATTAATTATATTTTCTTGTCAGACAGAAGAAATAGAAACTGAATTATCTAATGAGAATCAAGAATTGATTACCGAAGAAGTATTAGCAAAATTGACCAATATGGGGTTTGACATCACCAATTACCCTGTAAGAGTCAGCAAAGAAGGGTATACAGTTGAAGAAGATATTCTTATTCCTAGAGAAGAAGTTGAAAGAAGAGATATTAGTAGTAAACAAAGGTATCTTAGTGTAATGACGTGTTCTAATGCTAGGAATGTGAGAATACAAAATAGTTTGCCACCTGGTGTAGCTAGAAGAGCTTATGCATCTGCAATAAATAGTTGGAATGCAGTAGGCAATAGCTTAATACGACTTGTAAACGTTACTAGTAACCCAGATATCATTGTAAGGAGTGATAATGGTTCATTACCTAGTAATGTGTTGGGACAAGGTGAGTTTCCTAGTGGTGGAAGAGCAGGTGGACTAATTATAATTAATACTAGCCTCGTTCTTAATGTTTCTCAATGGAGATCAACAATACAGCATGAGATAGGACATAACATAGGTTTTTCTCATACTAATATGTTGGATTTTGGAAATCCAATATCAGGGACACCTAGAGTTGATGATAATTCTCTAATGAATGGTGGTAGAGGAGGAACTGTTAGAAACTTAACTACTGGAGACAAAAATGCATTAAGAGCACTATATGGAAGAAATAATGCTTCCAGTATTTGTAATTAAATATAATATATAGTCCACAACAAAAATATCAAAGCTGCTGATAAGAAGGTAGCTTTGATTATTTAAACCTGTTTATCAATGTCATATTCTATTGCATCTGAAAGCTTCATAACGAAGTTCTAATGCAAAGAGCGGGTTAAAAAATAAGATCTTAAAAAGTAATACTTCATTAGGTATATAATATGGTGTATTATCCACTAGATAGCACAAGGATTAGTCACAGCGTACCTTCCCATTCTTTATAAAATTGTTTTAAAAATTCTTCCATAAAAACATGTCTTTCTAAAGCCATTTTTCTAGCTGTTTGGGTATTCATTCGATCTTTGAGAAGTAATAATTTTTCGTAGAAGTGATTAATTGTAGGTGCTGTGGATTTTTTATACGCTTCTTTGTTCATAGCGAGATCAGGTTTTATTTCTGGATCGTAGAGCGCTCTATTTTTAAATCCCCCATAATTAAAACAACGTGCAATTCCAATAGCTCCGATTGCATCTAATCGATCAGCATCTTGGATAACATTTAATTCTGGAGATCTAAAATTTTGTTTTTCATTGCCTCCTTTAAAAGAAATATTTTCTATGATCTTAACTACGTGATTAATTACCTCTTCTTCTAATTGGAGAGTTTTTAAAAATTCTCTTGCAATTTTAGGACCTATAGTTTCGTCTCCATTATGAAATTTAGCATCTGCTATATCATGAAGTAGTGCACCTAAAGATACTATCAAAAAATTAACGCTCTCTTCTTTGGCTATAGTTAGTGATGTAGTATATACCCTTTGAATATGAAACCAATCATGTCCGCCTTCGGCATCTTTTAAGGTATTTTTTACAAAATCTATGGTTTTAAGAATGATCTGATTTTCAGTCATACACTGACTTAACTTATTTAATCAATGCTGGTTGCACCCACTTAAATTCAAAGACTTTTTCTGGAATAACCAATCGCTCGCTGATGCGTTGCATTCTGGCAGGCAATTTCATGATAAAATCTCTTGCTTTTTCTGCTTCATCAGTAAGATCTACAAGTTTATCTATTTCCCATTTATCAATCAACCGTTGCATGATATCAATATAGTCCTGAGAGGTATATACCCCTATCCGCTGTGCTGCATATGAAAATTCTTCGAATGCAGATCCTATAGTGTTTCCAGATTCTCTTAAAAAATGAGCTGGCATCACTATTTTATGTTTCATCATATCACTGAATGCTAACATCATCTGACTAGGATCTACTTCAAAAATATTTTTAACAAACTCACTATAAGCATTATAGTGGCGCATCTCATCTCCAGCGATAATTTTACACATCTTTGCTAATGATTTATTAGAATATCCTCTTGCTAATTTGGCTACACGACTGTGAGAAATATTAGTAGCTAATTCTTGAAAACTAGTATATACAAAGTTTTTGTAGGGATCTCTATCTGTACCAATATCAAAACCATCATTGATTAAATGCTGGGTTGTACGCTCTATTTCGATCATATTTACACGCCCCGATAAGTATAAATATTTGTTCAAGGTATCTCCATGGCGATTCTCTTCGCTTGTCCAATACCGCACCCATCGTGACCATCCATTGCCTTTCCCATCCTCATGTTGGTTAACCCCTTCTACATCCATTAACCAGGATTCATAGGTAGGTAGTGCCTCTTCTGTAATGGTATCTCCTACCAAAACCACCCAAAAATCATAGGGCAACTCTTTGGCTAACTCTCTTAATTCTTTTACCTCATCAAAAAAAGTATCTTCATTTTGTGAATCAGGCAAAAAATCTGTGGGCTGCCATACCTTATCAATTGGAATCAGAAATTTATCGACAAACATATCGATCTTCTTTTCCAATAACTGCATTACTTCTAATCTAATATTATCTATAGCCATAGCTTTTGGGTTTATACTTTTATGGTAGAGATTACTCTCTTCTGTATATTATCTAATAATTCATCTACTGAAAACTCATTTATCTCTATAGGTTCCTGCACTTCTAAACTAAGGTGAACTCCTATTCCCATAGGGAAATTACCATACCTCACCAGTTTCCAACTGTTATTAATCGTAACTGGAACAATTAATGCATTCGGCGCATTTTTAAACATTATTTTTAATCCCGTATGGGCAAAGTCTTTAGGTTTTCCATCTTTACTTCTAGTCCCTTCAGGAAATATAACTGCCGAAAATGTGTTATCTGCAATAAACTTTCCAAATTTAGAAACTACAGGAATTGATTGTTTTGGATTTTTCCTATCGATCAATGCATGTCCTCCGTTTCTTAAGTTAAAAGAAATACTCGGAATTCCTTTACCCAACTCAATTTTAGAAATAAACTTAGGTTTGTACTTATGTAAATACCAAGATATTAATGGCACATCAAACATACTCTGATGATTAGAAACAATAATTAATGAACGATCTTTAGGTAGCTTATGCTTATTTCTAAAACTTATTTTTACTCCTAAAACATGTAAACATCTAAGTAAACAGAGGTTCATAATATTTATGACACCTCTATGAATTCCTGCCCCTCCTAATTTTACTCCTAACCACTGTAAGGGATGAAAAATCACTAATGTTACTCCAAAAAATAAATAGAAAACTATTGAAAGCGGGTATGAAATCACCCTTTTTATTGCCCCCATAACTTCTCTTAGCAATTAATAAATTTTTTATTACAATAGTGCAAGGTCTGATATTATTTTTAGTTAGCCAATTCTTTAAGGCATAAAATTACAAGCTCTATAACTCATAAAAGTAAAATAATTACATCTGTTTAAAACAAAAACCGTCTACAAATTGCAGACGGCATATAATTAGATAACCTGCTATTTTAATTTCTAGCAATGTTCGTTATAAGCATCCTTAAGGTTTTCTGCTATCATTTCTGCTGGTCTTCCTTCTATATGATGGCGTTCTAGCATATGCACAAGCTCTCCGTTTTTAAACAATGCCATCGATGGGGAAGAAGGAGGAAATGGAATCATAAATCCACGAGCTTTATCAGTCGCCTCTCTATCTACTCCTGCAAAAACAGTTACTAAGTTATCTGGTTTCTTATCGTTTGATAAAGAGAATTTTGCTCCCGGTCTTGCATTAGCCGCAGCACATCCACAAACTGAATTTACTACCACTAAAGTTGTTCCTTCCTTTGCTATTGCAGCTTCTACTGCTTCTGCTGTTTGTAACTCATCAAATCCTACATTGGTAAGATCTTCGCGCATTGGTTTTACTAAATCTGCTGGATACATATTTCTTAACTATTTTTTATTTAAATTTTATACAAAGGTACAAATAATGTACCATATCAATATAACTGCCAAGTAGTCGCAAATATCAATTAGTATATATAGATTTTGATAAAAGATACTTAGTACTCCTTTACATATTTATGATCATAATTATACAATAGTATCCTCTTTTAATGCTATTTTTTAGTAACGAATTGAATATACTATTTACTAATATAACATATAGTAATCAAGGATTAGATAAATCAATTATCTTTACACCTTCAAAAAAATAGAATGGAATGATTAAATGGATTGCTGCCATACTAGGGTATACTTTTTTTAGATTTCCAGGCGCACTACTTGGTTTTATAGTAGGGAGCTTGCTAGATGCTACACGTAGTAAAGATAGCGGAGGGAGTTTTAAAAAAATATTTTCGCAACAAGAACAGGTAAGTCCTGGCGATTTCGAACTTAATTTACTGTCTCTCTCTTCTATTGTTATCAAAGCCGATGGAGTTATCAATCAAACAGAACTGGATTATGTGCGTCAATATTTTGTTAGTGCCTATGGCAAAGAACGTGCTAACGCTACTTTTAGGACCTTTAATGACGTAATAAAAAATAGAGAGATTTCTGCACATCGTATATGCTTGTTTCTTACCCAGCGTACTCGTTATGAAGCTAGGTTACAAATTCTCCATTTTCTATTCGGTATCGCTAATGCAGATGGTCATGTAAGTGAGGCGGAAGCATCAGAGATACAAAAAATGGCAGGCTTTATGCGTGTTAATTTCAGGGATTTCGAGAGTATTAAAGCTATGTTTTTCAAAACAGCAGATCACGCATATAAGATTCTAGAAATCGAAAAAACAGCAACAGACACCGAAGTGAAAAAAGCCTACCGTACTATGGCTAAGAAATACCATCCCGATAAAGTACAGCATATGGATCCAGTACATATCAAAGGAGCCGAAGAAAAATTTAAAGAAGTACAAAAAGCTTATGAGAAAATCCAAAAGGAGCGTGGGATAAACTAATTTTCTCGACCCGTATTGATGAAAAAAATTAACTTCAATCATATTTTCTTCTTACATATAGCACTACCTACAAAAATGAAATACATCGACAAGACTCTACTTCTTGTTGCTACAAAATTTTACTATCCGTTTCCAAATCATTTTTAGAAACTCCCTAGATGGCATTGACCATATTATTCTTAAATCTTCTATAAAAGAAGTTTCTTCATCTAAAAATTTTAATACCCTAACAACTTTATTTTTTCTAAATAGTCTAGAAAACAAAGTAGTCCCTTTTTGATTTTTTGTATACAATACATCTAAAAACAGAAGATCATAATACCAGTATCTCGTTCGTTTTTCAAAACTAGAGAGGGCTTTTCTCTTTTTGAGAAAGAGCAATAGTTTTTCTACTTTCTTAGAAGAAGCTTGGAATGTATATCCTGTACTAGGCTTGGTCCAACCACCTGCTGAACCAATATATAACACGTTTTTAGAATTTTGTTTTCTAAATTCATAACAAGTCATAGGGATGCATCCTCTTTCTCTATGAGTAATTGTATATTTTTTTATCCCTTTAGTATTCAAATATTTCGAGATTTCGTCTTCATATTCCTGATCTTCTAATAGATTTTCTGAAAACAAGGTGTATTCTAGTAAAGCTTCTGTTTTAGAAATAGGCAGTATATACATAAAACGTGTGTTTCCTTTTTGAGCAATCTTAAAGTCCATAAAAGTTGCCGTATCACTATCAAAAACAGGTGTTTCTGTCTTTATAAACCACCCTATAAAATGTTGATTCAATAAAGGATATTTTGATTGATTTTTATAGTCATTAGATACTAAAACACTAGAAAAAACCTTACTAGATAGGTGTATTTGTTTATCAGTTTCTACCTCTACTATAGTTCCTTCATCTATAATATTAATAAGCTTTTCGTGTACAATAGTTACATTAGATTTTTCTTTTAAAACCGTAAAAACAAACTCATAAAAATCTTTACTCTTAATAAGTTTATAGGTATAAGGAAAAATCGAAGCATGGTTGCTATAGGATTCACTGTTAAAAAAAATATGACTCCATTTTTTATGCACTACTGTATCCCAAATTCCATTTTCTTTTTCCCAAAAGCACCAACTGCGGTCATTTTTATCCTTTACTTCTTTATCAATCAACAAAATTTGTTTCTGATCAAAAAAAGAATCCATCACCATATGATATGCCAGCATCAAACCTGATGCTCCTGTACCAACAATAATGTAATCGTATTTTTGCATTTAAAAAAAAAGAAAAGTGGTAAAAAATATGAATATCGCTATAAAAATATGAATTGATATTGTGTATTGTGCTTTTATCAGTCTCTGAAACAACATATGTACTACAAAAGCAACGATAAACCACCCTAGGTAATTTTGTAATGGCACAATACCATTGTCAAATTCCCAGAAATCAAATCTTGGCGCTGATACTTCTATAATTACATCCAATGCAACCATAAGTACTGCTGCAATCAATGATGAAATAACGAGATGAGTATGAATTTTGTTTGCTACAGCAGCAGTACAGTACGTTAAAATTGTCCAGTTGACACCTATAATAAGAGGTACTCCCCACACCTTAAAACCTAGATTGGCACCATACTCATAAGCTCCAAAAATCAACCCATAATTAACTCCTAGATACTCGGTTATCATCCCCATAATAAAAGGAATGCATAAGGCTACTATCAACTTTTTGGTAATAGCATCATTCCAAAAAATCAATATTAAATATATCAATAAGTGTAGTGGTGTTAATCCCAAGAACCACTGCTCATAGCCTAATAAGATCCCTAAAATCCCACAGATATTAAACAACCAGATAATACCAATTGAAATATGTTGTTTTTTACTCAATGTACTTATTCTATTATGGTTTAACATCTTTTTGTATAATATCCGAAACTATTTTTGCTGATAACAAACATAGTGGAATTCCACCACCTGGGTGTACACTACCCCCACAGAAATAGAGATTCTTAATTTTTTTAGAAAAGTTTGGGTGCCTAAGGAAGGCAGCATATTTATTATTACTACCGGCACCATATAGTGCCCCTTGATAGGATTGAGTTTTGCTTTCTATACCTCTCGGATCCAGGATTTCTTCTACTTCGATGAGTTTTTTGATATCTGTTTTTAGTATCGTAGATAGTTTGCTGAGGATGTTTTTTCTGGATTGGTGGATGATCTGATCCCAGTCTTGCCCCTCATTACAGGGTACATTGATCATCACAAACCAGTTTTCACAACCTTTTGGAGCATCGGCAGGTTCGTTTTTTGCAGTGATATTAATATACACTGTTGGGTCATCTGATACTTCTTTTTTAGTAAAAATATACTCGAATTCTTCTTTGTAATTATTTGAGAAAAAGATAGAATGCAAGTCCAATTCTGGAAATTCTTTTTTAATCCCCCAATAAAATATCAATGCCGAACTAGATCTGGGTTGTTGTAATATTTTTTCTGGAGCTTTTTGATCTGGGAGTAATTTCTGATAGGTAGGTACAATATCCATGTTAGAGATTACCAGATCAGCAGTAATTACTTTTTTATCTACTTCAACCCCTATCGCCTTAGTATTGATTACACTAATTTTGTCTACTCTCTTTTCAAAATGAAAATGTATTCCAAGATCCAATGCTAATTGGTATAAACTTTTGGTAATACTATACATTCCTCCTTTAGGAAAAAACGTGCCATAATACTGTTCTAAATGAGGTATCATAGACATGATGCCAGGAGTCAAATAAGGAGAAGAACCATTGTAAGTAGCAAATCGATCAAAAAACTGAACTAGCTTCGGGTCTTTAAACTGACTTTTATTAATAGCGTGTAAACTTGTATTGATTCCTAGGCTTTTAATACTAACGATTGCTTTTAAAGTATCCCGAGATAGATACGTACCTAGTTTGTGCAATGATTTTTCTAAAAATAAGCTAGCCGTCAGATCATATTTTGATTTACTTTGTTTTAGATATTGTAATAATTGATTTTTATTAACATCAAATACTTTTTCGGCTTCTCTAGCAAATGCTTTAGTATCAGCTAATGCTGTAAATCTTGTACCGTCTTCATAGAAGTAGTTACAAATAACTTCTTTTTGTTCATATGAAAAATAGTCGGAACTATTTTTTTCAGAAATATCAAATAATTCTTCTACAAAATGCGGCATGGTAAATAACGAAGGACCACAATCAAATCGATACCCATTGACCTTCATCTCGCTCAGTTTCCCTCCAGGGTGTTCGTTAGCTTCATATACTTCTACATCAAAACCTTGGTTGCGTAAACGAATTGCTGCAGCTAATCCTGCAACACCAGATCCTATAATCAATACTTTTTTACCTACCATATAATGCGCATAAAGATATTGAACTTGTGGTATTTTAAATAATCTGATGTGGTTTTTTAGTTATCTTTAGTTTCAAAATAGAAAAAAGTAAACCATTTAATTTTGGATCAACAAAAAGTTACTATAAGAAAGTTACAATCATCTGATAGATTACTATTAGCTCAACTAGCTAATAATAAAAATATTTGGAATAACCTAAGGGATTATATTCCACATCCATATAGTGAAAATGATGCCGAATTTTTTATTAACTTGACCAAAAAGCAAAACCCTCCTCAAAGTTTTGGTATTGTATATAAAAAGGAACTTTGTGGTGTTATTAGTTTGCTTATTCAGGAAGATGTTTATAAAACCTCTGCAGAAATTGGATATTGGATAGGTGAGCCCTACTGGATCAAAGGAATTGCAACAGAAGCGGTAAAAGAAATTACTCATTATGGATTCGAAAATCTAGATATCATACGAATATATACTGGTGTTTTTGAACATAATATTGGTTCTATGAAGGTTTTAGAAAAAAATGGATATCATAAGGAAGGAATATTTAAAAAAGCAGTGATTGAAAACGGTAAAATCCTTGACGAACACAGATATTGTATCCTAAAACCATCTTTAAATACTATAAAAAAATAGAAAATGATAAAGCAACTTATATACATATTACTACTAATAAGCCCTTTACTTATGGTGGCTCAAGGAAAAGATGAAAAAGTAGAAACTCCACAGATAATTACTAAATTAAAAGTGGGCAAGACAATCCATTTTAAAACCAAAAGTGTTCGTTTTTTAAAAGTAGCACAAGATTCTAGGTGTCCATCTGATGTTGATTGCGTTTGGGCAGGAGAAGCAAAAATAGTAATCGAATTGTATGAAAATGATACATTATTAGAAGAAAAAGAAATTAGTCTCGAAGCAAATACTAAAACTCCGACTACTGCAAAAAAACTTTTTACTGCTGGAGAAAAAACAATTTATGGATATAATCTAAGTCCATACCCGTCTAACGCTACTTCAATTAATCCCGCTGATTACTGTTTAGAGTTAGTCGTTAAATAAATGTTACTTCTTCGATCTACACATCTATATTTAGTTTATTTGCCAAATGATTTCTAACAAGGCAAAAGCGCATATTGCATTAATAAGTCTTAACACCATGTATGGCGCAAATTACCTCATCGCCAAAGGCCTAATGCCTAACAAAATAGGAGCTTCTGCATTGGTTTTTCTTAGGATTAGTGGTGCAGGAATTTTGTTCTTGATTATAAAATTGTTTACTAAAGAAAAGGTAGAAAAAAAAGACATGCCAAGATTATTTCTCTGTGGGCTATTAGGAGTAGCTTCTAATCAATTTTTTTCTATGAATGGATTAAGCCTTACCTCTCCTGTAGATGCAGCAATCATAGTTACGGCAATGCCTATATTTACCATTATCATTAGTTATTTTTTATTAAAAGAACCTCTAACCTTACAGCGTATTTTAGGAATAACTATAGGCGGTAATGGTGCTGTTTTATTAATATATTTAGGGAAGTCTGGTCTGGGCACCGGATCCCTAAAAGGAAATATTTTTATTGGATTGAATGCTTTATCCTTTGCATTTTATCTGGTATTAGTTAAACCATTAATGAGTAAATACCAACCCATCACAGTGATATTCTGGACTTTTTTATTCGGCTTTATTGGTATGTTCCCTTTTTGTATCGGCCAATTACTAGAAACCACTTTTGTTTCTTATGAAATTTCGCATTGGATTTCGCTTTCCTATGTAATTATTGGCCCTACATTTTTAGCATATTTACTTAATATTTTTGCATTACAATACGTAAAGCCTGCGGTCTCTAGTAGTTACATCTATGTTCATCCTGCAGTGGCTATGCTACTAGTAGCTGGAATCACTTACTTCGTAGCAGACAGCCAATACCACGGTGATATCACAATTATAAAAATTCTTTGTTGCTTCTTAATTATTATTGGTGTTTATCTTATCAGTAGTACTAGAATACGTTGGCTAAAATAGAATCGTAAATATTCATTACCTATTAGATTTTTTAGGAATATGATTTTAAAAAAAGTCGCGAGATATCATTAATTTAGTGGCAACCACATTTTCCACTAGCACAAGAACTATCAGATTTTGTCTTAGAAGACACTTGTTTAGGTTTCCATAAGAATTTTTTTATCAAAAAAACTATTGCTATAATAGCAGTAAGAAAAACCAATATGTTCTGGATAAGAATATTCATTGTTATTTTTGTTATGAACTCATGTAAGGTGTTTTGATTGAAGCGAAAAATCGATGTTTTTTGCTTAATTGAAATCATTTTTGAGTTGCATAGTTATAGCTACGTAACGAAAAAAATGACCATTTTACAGCCAATTGTAAAAACCTTAAAGGAGTTCTATGTAAAGATACTAAAACTTATTCTTTTATTTCAAAATTTGATACGCTAGTAATGCTGTACTATACGCTATGATACTCATCGAGATTAATTGAGTCATTGGCCATTTCCAGCTGTTTGTTTCTTTTTTTACAATAGCCAATGTACTCATACATTGCATCGCAAAAGCATAAAATAATAATAACGAAATCCCACTTGCTAAGTTAAATAAGGGTTGCCTTGTAACTGGGTGTATCTCTGCCGCCATTCTGTTTTTAATCGTTTCTTCTTCATCACTCCCTACACTGTAAATCGTGGCTAATGTCCCCACAAAAACCTCTCTAGCAGCAAAAGAACTAATAATACCAATTCCTATCTTCCAATCATATCCCAATGGTGCAACAATGGGTTCTATCGCCTTACCCGCATATCCTATAAAAGAGTATTCTAGTTTGTGCGAAGCTATTTTTTGATCTAGTTCATCCTGAGAAAGAGTAGTATATTTCTTGTTTATAATTTCCTCGGCATTGTTAAAATTATCTGTAGGTCCAAAACTTGCTAATACCCATAATATAATTGAGATCGCTAAAATTATTTTTCCTGCTCCAAAAATAAAAGCCTTAGTTTTTTCGACCACAGTAAGCATTACATTTTTAAAAAGAGGCATTTTATACCCTGGCATTTCAATTACAAAATAGCTTTTGCTTTTAATCTTTAGTACTTTATTAAGCACCCAAGAAGAGCCTATGGCTGTAACAAAACCTAGTAGATACAGTAGCATTAAGGTAATACTCTGGTAGCTAAATATCCATCCTACTTTTTGCTCTGGAATTACCAGAGAAATAATAATCAAATATACGGGTAAACGTGCCGCACAAGTGGTAAAAGGTACTACCAAAATTGTAATTAGCCGTTCTTTCCAGTTCTCTATATTTCGAGTTGCCATTACTGCTGGTATTGCACAGGCGGTACCAGATACTAATGGGACTATACTTTTGCCACTCAATCCAAATCGTCGCATTATGCGATCCATTAAGAAAACAACCCTACTCATATAACCACTCTCTTCTAGTATGGAAATAAAGAGAAATAGGAATGCTATCTGCGGAATAAAAATGACTATTCCTCCTAATCCTGGTATAATACCTTCTGTTATCAAATCAACAAAGGGACCTGAGGGTAAAATGGATTTGGTAATTTCGCTAAGCCAGGCAAATCCCTCATCGATTAGATCCATAGGATACGATGACCAATCATAAATCACCTGAAATATGAATAGTAAAATGGCAAAAAATATAAAATATCCCCAAAACTTATGCGTAAGCACTTTATCCAGTAGCTCCCTACTACCCGTGGCAGTATTTTTATCAACCTTCAAGGTTTCTTTGAGTACTTGATTGATAAACTGGTATCGTTTAATTGTTTCTTTTTGTTGAAATCGTTTTAATTCACTTTCAGATTTCACTTCAAAATCTGGAATACTATCAGGTTTCGTTTTATTTACTTTTCTAAAATTAACGTCTTGGGTAATTACTAACCACAATTTATATACCGATTGATTCGGGAATGTTTTTTTTAATCTATCAAAATAATCTGGAGCAAAAGTCAATGCATTCACGCAAGGTTTAACAGATAAAGTGGCGTAAGAGAGTATCAATTGCTTGAGCTCATCAATGCCTTGATTTTTTCTAGCACTCAATAGTGCAATTTTGGTATCTAGCTTCTTTTCAAGTAAAGGGATATCTAATGTAATTCCTCTTCGATTCATACGGTCTGCCATATTAATAACCAATATGGTAGGAATTTCTAAATCTTTGATCTGAGTATATAGTAGCAAATTTCTTTTCAGGTTTTCTACATCACTCACCACTACTGCTACATCTGGAAAATCTTTATCCTTTGTATTCAATAAAATCTCAATAACTACATTTTCATCTAATGAAGATGCATTTAGGCTATATGTACCAGGTAAATCAAGGATATGTGCCTTTACTCCTCTTGGTAATTTACAGACTCCTTCTTTTCTTTCTACAGTAATTCCCGGATAGTTCCCCACTTGTTGATTAAGGCCCGTAAGCAAATTAAAAACAGATGTCTTGCCCGTATTTGGGTTTCCTATCAATGAAACTTTGATCTGCTTAGCCATATACTATACACACTTCTTTTTAAATAATCCGAACTTCAATCTGTGCGGCTACCTCTCTACGTATGGCTAAATGACTTCCATTAATAGTAAGATACATAGGGCATTGAAAAGGAGCAGTTTGTAACAACTGCACTTCATTTCCTGGTAAACATCCCATCTCTAATAATTTTAGCGGGATAGTATCCGAGGTTATTTCTTCTATCAAAGCACGCTCTCCACGTTTTAAATCTGCAATTGTAGTCTTCAAACTCCTATTTAGATTAATTTTAAACAAGGCAAAAGTAGTGGAAAAATAGTTCTCTAGAAAACTTATTTTCTTTAATGGCTTATTTTACAAAATCAGTAGCTATACGCTAAACTATGTACTCAGTTATTTACCTTATACTATACAGGTGTAAAGTCCCTTTATTAGTCCAGAATCTTTGAAATTCAATGATTCTGGACATTCTTATGTATTCCATATTCTAGTTTCGTCTTATCTAAATTTAGAATCAGGCGGAAACCGAAAAGCCTAAAAAAACAGAGTACGTATTTTAATACTATAAAACACACAATAATGAAAATTTTAAAAATCAATCTAATGATTATGATCGGCCTGTTCTCTTTCATATCATGCGAAAAAACAGAGCAAACAGAAATTGAAGCAACAATAGCTGATGAACTTGTAGAAATATCTGATACAGAAGCAAATGTTGTTTTAAGCAATGGAAATAAAATTCGTTTTCATCAAATTGATGATGGCGAATTCAATGGAGTTTTTATATTAGAAGAGAGTGATTGCGATCAATGTTCTATACTAAATAACATTACAGATCTTGCTGATAAAGAGTTGTCAGAAGAAGAAATTTTCTGGGCACTCTCTGAGCCTGGAACTCCAATACCTTCTTTTCTAGCATCAAAAAATACAATTGCCAATGCAAAAAATAATGCGTTACAATCCCAGGGTTGGGCCAGATCAATTGCTGTAGATTTTCCTATCGGTATTGACCCAAATCCTAGAAGAGTAATAGCTTGTAAAAACAGGAATTTTACCAGTTCGATAGCTTATGGATTTTTAGGTAAACCAGAATTTGTAGCTCTTGATAAAACTCCAAATACCTATAATGGGTTTGTTAATGATTGTGCTAGCGTACCAGCTTCATACTGCAATAAAGGACCTAGATATAGGCTACATGCGGTAATGAATGGCATCAAAAAATGGAAAGGTAAGATCTGCAGTAAAGCTGTCCAAAACAGAAACAATGATCATATTGCTTCCAATATATCCGGAGGTCTTTGTCAAAGCCCTCCTTGTGATGCATATGTGGGACCAGAATTATATTTTGAATACTATTCTGGTGGAAAATGGAAATCCATGAAAAACCCAAATGGAGCATATCCCGAAGGTTTTGAGGTCCCTGCTAATACCACAAAAGTATATACCTATTCCTGGAATACTTCTGTAAAAACATCGTTCAGACTACGAGTTAAAAATGCAATGGGACAGGATCAATTTGATTTTATGATGGATAAAAAAGATGTAGTGATAGACCCTGGAACTCCAGATCCAGATGATTTTCCAGAAGTACCCGCGCATATCGATTTATCTTATGGATCGCTAGGAGGTCAAAACTACCGAATTGTAGTGGATTTTACTACCATCATTGATAATAAACCCAAAATCTCAATCCCCGTTCAGTTTTTACCAACACTTCCTTATTATGAAGATGAAGTCATATTTCCGAATAATTTTTGTGGTATGAGAATCAAAAAAGCAGACAGATTTATATGGCTCAACCAAGGTGGAGAAGTAGTGGATACATTTCCTTATAATTACGTTCCAGAAAACGGGCCAGATGATTCTATTCAGGAACTCTTTGGCAATGAATTTTATTTTGACGGGATTGAATTCACTGGACCAATTGGAGCTTGTGAAGAAGCTAATGAGAATTGGTCTTTTCCATATCCATTTACTCAAACTGATACTGTAATGGATAAACCACTAAAGCTTGTTATTGAGCTCCTACAAGACAGTGAAATTGAGTTTTTAAACTACAATATCCATCCTCAGGAACCTCTCGATGCTGATGAACTGTTTGAAGATGTAGATTTTAATGAGCTTATAGAATTCTTTAATGAAACTTTTTATGAAGGTTTCGAACAGTGGGTAGATGCTGTTTGCGAGGATAATCCTGCAGATTGTCCGCTTGAGAATAATTAACAATTTAATTACAAAATGTCCTGCTTTTAGCTATAATTAATCTGCATATTTTTAAAGTAGTTTACTACCACGTCTATACCTATGTGTATCAGATGTGGTAGTTTTACTTTTCTTGCTTTAGCACTATAATATCATCTAATAATCGATTGATTTCTTCTTTATTAGTACCCTCATAGAAACCACGGATTCGTCTTTTCTTATCTACCAATACAAAATTCTCTGTATGGATCATATCATAAGGGCCGCCATCTCCATCAGACTTCGCTACCAGATACGATTTTCTTGCCAGTTCATAAATATGTTTTTTATCTCCAGTGACCAGATTCCATTTCGCATCGTCTACTCCTTTTTGGATCGCATATTTTTTAAGTTGAGGCACACTATCTGTTTCGGGAATAACCGTATGAGATACTAATAATACCTCAGGATCATTTTTTAATTCATCTTGTAGTACTTTCATATGCCCTGTCATAATTGGGCAGATGGTCTGGCAGGTCGTAAAGAAAAAATCAGCTACATATATTTTATCTTTATAATTCTGCTCTGTAATTTCTTTACCATTTTGATTGCGTAATTTAAAATTTGCTATGGTATGATATTTACGCACATACTGTACTGTGCTATCTACTAATGTTGTATCCACATCATGCGGAGCATATACTTGCAAAACTTTTTCAGGTTTCAATATGCTGTAGATAATAGAAATAATAATTGCCGAAAGTACAAAGAGAACGATCCCAAAAAATTTATATCTCGCAAAAAATTGTAGCATTTCTATGTTTTAGATCTACAAAATTACAAGGTTTCCTTCTGAAAGAATTATAGTTTTCGCTAAAAAAATAATAAAACATGCATCTGATGGATCTATTTCTTTTATAAACTCCTCTAAAAGGTTACTTTTGCGTGATTTTTAATTTGAAAAGAAGGTACCTATGAGTCCATTTTTTATAAAAGCTATACAATTACTATTAAGTTTATCTATTCTCATCGTATTGCATGAGTTAGGGCATTTTATTCCCGCTAAATTATTTAAAACTAGAGTAGAAAAATTTTATTTGTTTTTTGATGTAAAGTATTCACTATTCAAGAAAAAGATTGGAGAAACAGTATATGGGATTGGTTGGTTGCCACTAGGGGGCTATGTAAAAATCTCTGGAATGATTGATGAGAGCATGGATAAGGAACAGATGGCGGGGCCTCCACAACCTTGGGAGTTTAGATCTAAACCCGCTTGGCAACGTCTTATTATTATGTTGGGTGGAGTAACTGTCAATTTTATACTCGCCATTATCATATATGTAGCCTTGGCATATGCCTACGGAGATTTGTACATCAAAGCAGATAGTCTTAAAGATGGTTTCCATGTTACCAATACCGAGATAGGTGATAAACTAGGAATTAAAACAGGAGATCATATTCTTGCAGTGGATAATAACCCTATAGAAAAATTAGGGAGTTTGCCCTTAGAAATCATTAATGGTAATGTGATGACTATTCGTAGAGATGGTAATACCTTTGATCAGGACATCCCAATTGATTTTATTGATAAGCTTCTAAAAATGGATGATAAAAGCTCTTTTATCTACCCTAGAACTCCTTTTATTATTAACGAAATTTCTAAAGATTCTCATAATCAGGGAGTAGATTTTCAGAAAGGAGATGAACTAATTGCTATTAATGGTCAAAAAATCACCTATTTTGATGAAGCAGCTCCTCTACTAGAACAGCTTAAAAACCAGCAAGCAAACTTTACAGTCATAAGAAATAATGCCGAAAAAACTATCGAAGCAAAAATCAATGACGAAGGGAAATTGGGAATAGCTATAGGATCACTTAGCCGCGAAGAATTAGAAAAAAGAGGTGTATTGCAATTAGAAGATATAAAATATACTTTTCTTGAATCTATCCCGGCAGGAATAGATAAGGGAGTATCTACACTAGGCAATTATGTAAAACAGATGAAAAAGATTTTTAACCCTAGTACAGGTGCGTATAAGGGAGTTGGTGGTTTTGGAGCTATTGGCGGACTTTTTCCTGACGCATGGAACTGGCGCGCTTTCTGGGGTACTACTGCTTTTATTTCTATTATTCTGGCATTTATGAATATCTTACCCATCCCTGCATTAGATGGTGGACACGTTATGTTTTTATTATATGAAATTATTACTGGTCGTAAACCTGGTGATAAATTTATGGAATACGCACAACTAACTGGTTTTATTATTCTTATTGCCTTGTTATTATTTGCTAATGGAAATGATGTTTATAAAATGATTTTTAGCAAGTAATACAATGAATTAAACCCCAGAGTATACTCTAAAACAACAAAAGAAATCGTCTCTTGATGAGTCGAGTTAATAAATCAAGACCCCACTAAAAAATCGGGAGTATCCTGTCTGTATAAAATAGCTAGACTCAACTTATAATTTGAGGTACGTCTTACATACTTTCTCAAAATCAAGTTTCGCTAATAAAATATAAAAAAAACTTTTTGAGAATCAAAAATTAGTATATATTTGCACTCGCAAAAGAGCAAAACAAGTTGCATTTTGCAGATTACATTCCTCCTTAGCTCAGTTGGTTAGAGCATTTGACTGTTAATCAAAGGGTCCTTGGTTCGAGCCCAAGAGGGGGAGCTTAACAACCAAAGAGTTACACTAAAATCTAAGTGTAACTCTTTTTTGTTTGCACAAAATTTGCACAGAAAATTGTTTTTATAGCATTGAAAGGGATCAAGAATCAAGACCAATAGTTGTGTTTATGCAAATATTCTGGTTAATCTAAAGAAAGAATTTGATTGAATTACAAATTAAATCTTCTCCTGAAAATTCTTAAAAATTAAAAATGATTTTTGCGCTGAGACTATGGCTTTTTCTCGATCACCATCACTAAACTTTATGTTATTAACGGTTTCTGAAAAATTTTTCCAACGCTTCATGCTGTTTTTAGGATTAGACTTGAAAAAATGATGTGTTTTTATAAGTTGTAAAGATTCACATTGTTGTAAATGTTTACTAATCAACAATCCTCCTAACATAGATCCTTCAATTACATATAACGCTCCAATAGCCTCTGCCTCTGATGTAATAAAAAAATTAGTTTCTATTGGATTTAACTCTTGAGCAAATGAACTAATACCTTTAATATCTCTCCATAACTTATCACTTTTTTCTGTGTCAATAAAAGACTGCAAATTATCATTTACCACGGCTATATTTTGCCCTAGCTGTTCTTCTATGGTAAGATAAGAATGATAATTTTGGATTAATAATTTTTTATATAATTCTAAGGTTATGGAATGATCTAAAATGTATTTAGCAAGATTAGACTTTTCTACTTCACGATGAAGTGTTTCAGTACCTTGTTTTAAGTAATTAAGCATTATTGTTTAAAGATTTAATTTTTTCCAATGCATTTTTAATTTGGTTATAACTTTCTATATGCGCTTTGTTGTCCCTTTCTGCACTTTTGATAAAAGCTTTCATCGAATCAAACATTTCTTCATGACCTGGAGGTAATTTACTCACTCTTCTGTTCTCTAAGGCTTTCTCTATATAGGGTAACAGTTTTGTATGCAGTATTCTCATATGCTTTTTTAGGATATAGCCAGTCGCTCCGCTAAGTATTGTCTCTGCTGCTAATTCCTCGTCATAAATGGTTCCAGTAATAAAAATAAAATTTGAAACTTTAGAATGTATTTTGGTGTATCGCAAAACATCCATTCCATTAAATCCATTCATTTTATAGTCAGAAATGACGATGTCTGGATCAAAAGATTCTAAAGAATCTAGAAAATCATTATACGTATTCACACTGATGATAGTTGGATTTTCTACAATTTTGTTAATATTATATTCTATTAGCTGCGCATCGTTTACATTATCTTCAACTATGAGTACTTTTATTTGTTCTTTAATCATCTGTTAATTCTTTTTTACACCAAAACTCAACAATTCTAGGAAAATTATTTTTCAATTCATTATAATTCCTAGGTTTTTCTATATATTGGTTACATCCATATTCATACGCTTTTATTTTATCATCTTCACGATCTGACGAACTAAGCATTAGTACAGGAATAGTTTTAAATTTAGAATCATTTTTTATTCTTTTTAGAAGATCAAGTCCGTTACCTTTTATGAGCTTTATGTCTAATAGAACTACAGATGGTAAGTTATCTGCTTTATATTGCTCTTTCAGAAAATTCAAAGCAATATCGGTATCCGGCAAAAAAACAGAATCATAATCAGATATTTTTAAATCAAAAACACGTTTCATTAAAATAACATCCGCTGGATTATCTTCTACTGATAAAATGTAAGGCCTAATTTTCATTTGTTGCTAATTTAAAGTAAAAAATACTTCCTT
The DNA here is from genome assembly GCA_947493495.1 of uncultured Aquimarina sp. Taxonomy (GTDB): domain Bacteria; phylum Bacteroidota; class Bacteroidia; order Flavobacteriales; family Flavobacteriaceae; genus Aquimarina. The sequence goes on along the minus strand of CANLRN010000005.1, from coordinate 68,018 downwards.
CACCTATTTTGCTTTCTACCCAAATTTTCCCTTTGTGTTTTTCTACCACTCTTTTTGCAATGGCTAACCCAATTCCAGAACCTTTATATTCTTGATTAACAAGACGATTAAAAACCCCAAAAATTTTACCCTGATGTTTCATGTCAAAACCAATTCCATTGTCCTTCACAAAATAAGTATGGTTATCTTTGCATCCAATCTCAACTAAAGGGGCCATTTCTTTTGATGAATATTTCATCGCGTTTTCCAGAAGATTTTTTATCAACAATATAATAATACTTCTATCACCATAAATATCTGGCAGTTCAGTATTTGGTTCAACTTTTACTTTAGGATATATGGGTTGTAATGTTACTAATAGTTCTTCGATTACTTTTATCATTGAAAATGTTCTAGATTGCATAGGTTTTCTTCCTAAGCCAGAGTATTCTAAAATGTCATCAATAAGTAAGTTCATTTTATCTACTGAGGATATAATGGTTTGTATGGAAGATTTCGCAAAATCATCTAAGCTTTCATAGTACTCTTCTTTAATAATATGGGCAAAACCATCAATACCTCTTAATGGAGCACGCAGATCATGAGATACACTATAACTAAAGGATTCTAATTCGTCATAAGCTATTTTTAGCTTATCATTTAAATTTTTTACTTCTTCATACTTTTCTATAATTATGTTCAAGATGTTTTTATGTAATTCTACCGCAGCAGAAATCTCGTGATCTCTCCAAATCTTAGATGTACCTATTTGCTGTGTTGTCCATTTTTCAAAAGATTTTCTAGGAGATATTCTTTGATTCTCATCTACAAAAGTCCTTTTATCAGGATTTCCTGCCCAATGAACGGTTTGTATAATTTCTGGCTTAAACCAAAGTAACGCATCATCTTTTGTTTTAGAAATAAACAAACATAACACTCCAGAAGCTATATCTTTATAAGCTGCTGACCCCGGATAATCATTTACTAAATTCGTTGTATGGTATAGATCATCATTAGTCAATTTTCGTATATGTCGAATTAAGTTCAATATATTTTCTTTAGAAGGGCAGTTTCCCATAGTAACCATTTCATTATCTATAGATACAACCGCCCCTGTAGCATCAACAAGATCATTTATTTTGTAGTCGTAATTTGATAATCCTTCAATGATGTTTTTTTTAACATTAATTTGATCAATCAATTTATTTCTGATAAAAGAACTTTTTTGAACCTTTTCTAAAATGGTATCTGTGTTGCTTAATTGAATACTTGTTGCTAAAATTTGAGTTAGAAATTTACAACTCAACCGTTGATAATAATTAATATATTTAGGACTGTAATGATGACAAGCAATAAGTCCCCAAAGGGTATCATTATAAACAATAGCAGCTGTTAGCGTAGCCCCTACATTCATATTACTAAGATACTCTATATGTATTGGGGATACTGCTCTTAATTCGGACTTTGATAAATCCAGAAGATTTGTATCAGCGTCTTTTTGCAGAGAAAGAATATTCTCAGGCTTGGAAGATACATCATTAATGATCCGTACTCCTTGCTTCAAAAATAATTTACGAGCTTGCTGGGGGATATCGCTAGCAGGATATTGTAAACCTAGCCAACTTTCTAGGTGTTGCTCTCTTTGTTCCGCAATTATACTACCATTCCATTTATCATCAAATTGATAAATCATTACTCGATCATATTCGAAATACTCCTTGATTAGTAATGCAGCTTGATCACATCTTTCTTCTAAATTACTAATAGAATTGATTTCTGAGACAATTTCAGAGAGTCTGATCTGATATGCCAATGGGTCTAAGGTAATAGTATTGATTTCGAATTCCAGAATATATTCTTGATTACTCTGATGCGCTATGATTGTCACATTTTTATTATTGATAACTGCCTCTTTATAAGCAGTAGTTTTTTTTTGGAATTGGACTAATATATCGGTTAATACATCTTCCGTTATGACTTGATTAATGTTGGATTCAAGAATTTTTTCAGGGCTTTTATCAAATATGAATAAAGAATTTTCACTCACCCTACTTACAACTTTATCATCAATTCTACAGGCTATTAATACACCATGATTTTGAATTTTCCCTATAATATGTATTGGCTCCTTGTCGCAATTAGTCAAATCCAGAGATGTTGGATATAATTTTGAAGGTGAATTGTTGATCATAATGTGGAACCTGAATGTTTATATATATCCAAAGATATAGAAAAAATAAAAGCCTAAAGCGTGTCAACTAATCTGATAACTTTCTTAACGGCAATCTATTAAAAAAATTACGGATTACCCGTATTCAAAGGGTTTAGAAGATTTTTTTTATTTTCTACTAAGATAAAAACAGTATATTTAAAACATAAAGAAATCACCTTTTATCGATAAAAATTGTGTTTTAGCTTTTAATCTAAGAAAATTAAGGATCATTGCTTTGATATCAATTTAATACTAATGAAATTCAATAACTAACACAACTTTATAATATTATTAGATGGCTGTAGTATTACCCAAAAAAGAAAAAAGTTCAATTAAAGAAAACAAACCATTTTATATTATTGGTATAGGGAGCTCCGCTGGAGGATTAAAAGCTTTAGAAGAATTTTTTGATAATTGTCCTTCTGATACTGGGTTTGCGTTTGTAATTATTCAACATTTATCACCTGATTATAAAAGTTTGATGCCTGAGTTACTTTCTAGGCACACACAAATGAGTGTTAAAGAGGCTAAAGAAGGAGATCGAGTGACTCCGAATCATGTATATCTTATTCCGGGTGTTAAAAATCTTCAGATTAAAGATGGAAAGTTAGAGCTTACCAAACGTCCACCAAGCAATCAGATAAATTTTTCGATTGATATATTTTTCAATTCTTTGGCCATAGAACAAAAAGAAAAAGCGCTAGCCATCATACTCTCTGGTACAGGTTCGGATGGTACTAAAGGTGCTAAAGCTATTAAAGAAATTGGAGGTACAGTAATTGTTCAAAGCCCTGACTCGTCTGGTTTTGATGGCATGCCCAAAAGCGTTATTTCTCAAGGCTTAGCAGATTATATTCTCGAGCCTAAGGACATGGGTAGAGAGCTTGTAGATTTTGTTTCGCATCCAGATTATGCATTACCAGTTCCGTCAGAAGGACATCAAAGTAACAGTGAATCTTTAGAGCGTATTTTAAGAATCATTAAAAAAAATGTGGGCTATGATTTTTTTTCTTACAAAAAACCAACTTTGTTACGAAGAACAGCGAAACGTATTAACATTACCAAATGCCAAACGGTAGAAGATTATATTGATTATTTGCACGATTATCCTAATGAAAAGTTTTTACTTACTCAAGAATACCTAATTGGAGTTACTAAATTTTTTAGAGATAACAGTGCTTTTGAAGTGTTACAAAAAGATGTAATACCAACCATTGTTAAGAGTAAAGGGAAAAATGAAACTATAAAGATATGGATTGTAGCCTGTTCTACCGGCGAAGAGGCGTATTCCATTACTATTCTTCTAGAAGAATATTTAAAGAGAATGAAGATTGATATTGATTATAAAGTTTTTGCAACTGATTTGGATGATCGAGGTATTGATGTAGCAACCAAAGGAACTTATAATGAAAGTATAGAATCTGAGGTGTCACCAGAAATTCTAGGAAAATATTTTATCAAAAAAGAAAATAAATATCAAATCCATCCAAGTATAAGAAAAAACATTATTTTCTCTAAACACGATATTTTACAAAACCCGCCATTTAATAAAATGGATTTGGTGTCTTGTCGAAATATGCTTATTTACATGGAAAATAACATTCAATTCAAGGTGTTATCTAGCTTGCATTATGCTTTAAATTTGAACGGATATCTTTTTCTTGGTAGTTCAGAAAACCTTGGTGCTCTTGATAAAAACTTCGAAGAAATTAATAGTAAATGGAAAATATATAAGAATATACAATCAGAGCGCATTCTCAATATAAATAAAGGAAATATTTGGCGTGTAGAAAGAGAGGGAAATACTAGATTTCAGGCAAGAGCTAAAGGAAGTACTTTAGAAGATAAAATTGCTAAATCCATTAATAAATTATTAATGGAAGAAATGCAAGCAGTAAGTATTTGTATTGATGAGAATTACGAGATCATACATGCTACAGGGAAGTTAAAAAAATATATACAATATCCCGAAGAAGGCTATTCTAATAATCTCTTGAAAATTCTACCAGATGAACTGAATATACCAATCGCAACCTCCGTTAGAAAACTATCCATTAGTTCTGACGAAACTATAGAAAAACGAATTAGACTTTTGGTAGAGGATACAATCAAGATTGTAAGATTATTGATATGCTCCTTTAATATTATTTCGATAAACAGTCGTTCCTTTTTAATTACAATCATTGAGGAACATGATCGCAAAATAACAGATTTAGATGTAATTACTACTCCAACCAAATTAGTATCAAATGATGAGCAGGTATTAGAGCTTAAAGAAGCGTTAAGTGAAACGAGAGAAAATTTACAATCTACTATAGAGGAATTAGAAACATCTAATGAAGAAATGCAGGCTACTAATGAAGAGTTGTTAGCATCCAATGAAGAACTACAGAGCACTAATGAGGAGTTGCAATCTCTTAATGAAGAGTTACATACCGTAAATGCAGAGATGCAAGAGAAAAACGTTCAACTTATAGAGTTGAATTCTGATATTGAAAATTTGATGAAAAACATCAATATTGGAACTATTTTTCTTGATAGAGCATTTTTAATAAGAAAATATACCCCTGCTATTAATGAACATTTTCAATTGCGTGGAGAAGATGTTGGAAGGTCCATCACACATTTTTCTGGTACGATGGGTGGAGAAGATCTTATTGTATACTCTAAAAAAGTTATAAAAACCTTACAACCTTATCGAAAAGAAGTTAAGAATTCAGAAGGAAGATGGTTTCTGATGCAGATTTTTCCTTACAGAAGTCAAGAAGATGCTATCCAAGGAGTTGTAATTAATTTTGTAGATATAAATGACCTGAAATCGGCTATTTATGAGAAAGAAAAATTAAATGGTTTCCTTTCACATTTAATGGATTCTAATCCTGCAATTATCTATGTGTATGACTTGGATAAACAACAGAATGTATACAGCACCTCAAATATAGGAGAATTCGCAGGGTATACCACGAATGAAATAAAGCGAATGGGAACTAAGGTACTGCAAAAGATTGTGTACGGTGATGATATGAAAATTATCAATGAGCATCATAAAAAATTACTGGACATAAAAAATAATGAAGTACTGCAAACCGAGTATAGGATTGTACATAAAAAAACTCGAAAAATTATTTGGTTACTATCATCTGACAAGGTGAATGAAAGAAATGTTGATGGTAGTGTAAAAACAATTTTGGGAGTTACTCAAGTTATTACACATTCTAAAGAAATGGAAATTAAACTCAAGGAAAGTGAAGAGCGGTTTAGGTTGGCAATTAGAGCAACAAGGTCTGGATTATGGGAATGGAGTGACCTGCTTGAAGATAAAGCCTGGTATTCTTCAGAATTTTATGATTTGTTAGGGTTTACGGAGAAACAAATGAAATCTTCATTTAGCCAATTAGTCAATCTAATCCATCCAGATCAAATAAAAATATTTAGATCTGGTTTAGAAGCTTATGTAGATAATCAGATCCCTTTTGAAGAAGAAATACAGATAAAAACGAAGAACAATGGATATCGATGGTTTAGAATTAATGGTCAAATGCAACAAGACTCTAATTCTAACGCAGTTAAAAAGATTGTAGGGACTTTATTGGATATTAATAATCGAAAAGAGTCTGAACATAAAATGCAAGAATTAAATATAGAGTTAGAAAGGTTTGCATATTTAGCTTCTCACGATCTTAAAGAACCTTTAAGAACCGTTACTAGTTTTACGAAACTATTTAAAACAGAGTATAAGGATAAGTTTGATGAAAACGCCCTTAAATATCTCGATTTTATTGAGAATGCTTCGTCCAGAATGATCACGTTAACCAATGATTTATTGGTGTATTCGCAGTTAGATGATAAATCGTTGAATTTTCAAAGTGTTAATTTAAATGAATTGATATCAAAGATAACTGAAGATTTATTTAATATTATATTAGAAAACAAAGCTGATATACAGGTTGATAAACTTCCTAACATTGTATGTGATTCGTTACAAATTAAACAATTATTTCAAAACCTTATCTCTAATAGTTTAAAATATAGAAGTAAACGGACTCCAAAGATTCAAATAAGTTGTTCCAAGAAACATACACATTATGAATTTTCTGTAAAAGATAATGGCATAGGTATTTCCAAAAAGTATCATACCCAAATATTCGAAGTATTTAAACGATTACATAGCCAAAGTGAATACGAAGGAACTGGAATTGGCTTAGCCAATTGTAAAAGAATCATAGATAATCATAAAGGAAAAATATGGGTACAGTCTTTAGCAGGAAAAGGTTCGGAATTTCTCTTTACAATCCCTAAAATCAAAATGAAATGAAAAAAATCAACTGTGTTTTATTAGTAGATGATAGTCTTTCTACTAATTTTTATAATAAAAAAATAATTGAACTCTCAGGAGAAGTAGAGTGTGTCTATGAAGCAGAAAATGGTTTAGAAGCACTAGATTATATACATCAAAAAGGAAAATTTAATAATAGTCATCCAAGACCAAACATTGTTTTTTTGGATATCAATATGCCAAAAATGGACGGCTTTGAATTTTTAGAAAACTATGCTAAATTACCTCGGGAAAGACGTGCAGATATGTTAATCGTTTTTCTAACCACTTCGAACTGGACTAAAGATAAAATAAAGGCTATCGAAAGTGATCTAGTGTACGATTTTATAGAAAAACCTTTAAAAGAAGAAGATCTAAAAAAGATAAACTCTTACTACCTGGATCATTTTATATATAATACCTTGTAACTTTTACAGAAAATCAATTGTTGAAATAATTGATATGCTATGACGAAACATTAATTATTAGAACAAAATTTATTAAATTAAAATATTTTATTGTCAAAAGAGTATATTATTTCCTTATGAAATCATTAATTGCAAATCTTCCTTTCTATTAATTTTTTCGAATACATCGTGAAGAACACTGATATCAATATTCTTATTAATTACAGCTTTCACAAAAGGATATTGACTTAATTTATATTGTTCGTCTTTTAATAATTCTGTGTCATATAAGATAACAATGTTACTCTCTTTATTTTTTCTCAGACTTTCATACTTATAAAGAAATTCCCAACCATTCATAAAAGGTGTGTTTAAACTTAAAAATATAATGTTAGGAATAGGATTTAATGTTTTCTTTTGATCTAAAAAATCGAGAGCTTGTCTACAGGTATCTAGAGAAATTACGTGCTCAATTAGTTTGGTTTTTTTTAGAACTATTTGATTAAAAAAGTTAGAGACTCTGTTACTATCTACTAAAAGTACGTGTTTAAAAACAGTATCCATAATAGGTGGGGTTATAATTATTAAATTTATAAAAAACTAGTTTATAAAGAAAATGAGATTTTACATATTAAGAATATATTAAGATAATAAAAACTAAAAAAAAATCGATAAAACGCATACATGTAAGACAAAATACACAGATACAAAACAAAAGACATTATTGTATTATAAGTTTTTTTGAAATACTATTTCAAAAACCGACCCTTTATCAACTTGGCTATTTACTGAGATTGCTCCTCCCATAGCTTCTATCTGTACTCGAGTCATATAGAGACCTACTCCCTTAGAATCTGGATGGTTATGAAATGTTTTGTTAAAGCCAAAAAGATTATTTCTATGTTTATTTATATCTATTCCAAGTCCATTATCTGTAACTGCAAGAATAATTTCATCCGTTTTATCTATTGTTTGGAAGTGAATTTCTGGAATACGTTTTGGTGATCTATATTTGATGGCATTAGAAAGTAAATTGAGCATAGCACTTTTTAGGTATACTTTAGAATACGTGATTTTTTCAACTTGAGTAAAATCAAAGGTAATTATAGCGTTCGTTTTTTTAATATCTCCACTAAGCATTATAAGTATCTTCTGCAGAATATCCTCAAATATTAGAGTTTCTTTTGAAACGTAAAACTCTTTTTGAATTTTTAAAGAATCTATTAATTCATTTAAGGTTTCATCCATCTGATCCGCAACATCTTTGATAGTATCTATAAGCATTTTCTTATCATCAGTATCCGTACTCTCTTCATAAAACCCTAACAAACAATGGAGATTAAAAACAGGAGATCTTAAATTATGTGAAATGATATGAGCAAAATCTGAAAGTTGGCTATTCTTGTTTTTCAAATACTTATTTAACCGTTCTAAATCCGATTTCTGTTCTAAAACTAGCTTTGTACTATCTTTTAATTCTTGATTACTTTTTAGTAGTTCAGAAGATAGATTATCTGCTTTTTCTTTGGCTAGTAAAAGTTCTTTTTCATAGTTTTTACGTTGGGATATGTTAAATACTGTAGATTGAATGAAACCTTCCTCATCATTCCCTTTTTTTATTATAACTGAATTAACAAGAACAGGTAATTTACTCTTATCTTTCTTTACCAAATCAAAATTAATTTCTTCAATAAAACCTTGAGCGTATAAAATAGGTAAGAAATGAGTTTCTAAAAAAATTATGCTTCCAGCTGGAAGAAAATCAGAAAATCTTTTTTTTTCGAGTATTTCTTCCTGTTCATAACCTGTAAATTCAAGAAAACGATTATTACATTCAATAATTTCACCTTTTAGCGTAGCACAAAAGTAACCACAGGGAGAGGTATTATAAAGCTCTTTATAATTTAGGTTGGGATGAAACATTATGGAGGTATGTTATATATTATTTACAATAGTAAAAGTTAATTAAGATATGTTTTTAATGCAAAAATTGTTTCTTTTGGAGCACTAAGATGAGGACAATGTCCTATGGTATCAAGAATAACTAATTCGCTATTAACAATATTTTCTTGAACGTATTCACCAACATTTATCCCAGCGATGGCATCAACGCTGCTTTGTAAAACAAGTGTTTTTACAGTTACATTTTTAAGATCATTTCTATTATCTCCTAAAAAAGTAACCTTAGCAAAATGCTTTGCTATATCCGGATTGTTTTGACAAAAACTTTGTTCTAATTCTTCTGCTAATTCTGGTCGATCTGGATTATCCATAATTATAGGAGCCATCGCACTAGACCATCCTAAATAATTGGTATCTAATGTTTCCACAAGTTCATCTATATCTTTTCTAGAAAAACCACCCTCATAACCAGTATCATCATTAATATAACAAGGAGATGGTCCTATTAAAATTAAGTTTTTAAAAATGGAAGGTTTTTTAATACTCGCAAGAACGCCAATCATAGCACTAACAGAATGCCCTATAAAATTGATGTTGTGTAAATCTAACGATTCACAAATCTCAATAATATCATCTGAATACCCTTCTAATGAATCATATTTTTTAAAGGAATACTTACTCTCATCCGATTTACCAGAACCTACCAAGTCTAAAAGAATTAATTTATAGTTTTTTTCAAACGAAGGAGTAATAAATCTCCACATGCTTTGATCACAACCATAACCATGAACAAACAATAAAACCTCTTCTCCTTCACCGAATATTTTAACATTATTTCTAAAAATTATATTATCCATGATTTAGTAATATTTAATTTTATGAGGGTCTATAAATCATCTTAACTTGAAATATAGTTAATAAAATTAGGAGTTTTATATGTTTTTTCTGTTTTTAAATTAAAATAGTCCTTGTCTTTCTAATCAAAATGAAAAAGATATTCTCTGGATCTGTAGCAAGATCAAACAGACCTTGCGTCTAGGTTCTGGTCAAAAACAAATTTCCAATATACAAGTACGGATCCATGAAGTATATTTTAAAAAGGGGGAAATGAGGATTTTTAACTATTAAAGATCTCAAAATGGCATGTCCAAGCAATAGCAAAACAAAACGCGGAAATCCACCTAAAACATTGGGTTAAGCCGATTTCATACTTTTGTTTACCAAATGTTTTCCATTTGTTTTCCAAAATGTTTTCCAAAATGTTTTCCAAAATGTTTACAAAAGTGGAAAACATGTTTTCCATGTATCACATTCTTCTTGGAAAATATCTAGTTCTATTAAATCTAATTTTTCTTGTAGTAAAACTATTTTCTTGATTCAATAATAGCATCAAAAAGAGATTCTGATGTTATTGATGTTTTTAATGTTTTTGATGGTATCATCAGCTTAAAACATCAATAACATCAATACCATCAAAAACATCACTTTACTATTTTGAAGTTATTGATGTAATTACCACGCGATTTTCTATGAACCCATCCCTTTTTAACAAAGTCTTTAATCCAGCGTTCAGATGTGGGTTCGACAATCTCATAATTTTTACCAATTATTTTATATTCTTTGGTTGTAAATTCCCTAGGAAGTGTATCTAAAAACAACTCTTTTTTGTTTTTACTTTTAGGTAATATCAATTTTGGTTTCGGTAAGTACAAAAACACTTCTTCTGTATGCTCCAGTAGCGTTTTGATCATACTTAACGCAATTTCAAAATCCCGTTGCTCACATTCTATAATAGGTTGCAAACTATCATTCTCTAAAGCTCTGATGATCGAAAAAATCATAGTCAATCTAAAACATATCACCCCTAACCTTAATAATGAAGCCTCTAAATCCTCTTTTTTTAGAAAAACAAACTTGTCATACTGTGTACTAAAAAAAGTATGGAACTGTCTTCCTTGTTCTGGACTTAAACGAAACTGAATACCATTATGATAGGTTACTAATTTTTGGTAGTAGTTAGTGAATATTGCTCCCAACTGATCATAATAAGCATCCAACCCTATTCTACCCGCATTCGCAAAAACATCTCTCCATTTTTTCTGGCGCTCCATCTTATAAAACATAAAACGACTAAACAAACCATTTTGTGAATCTGGCATTAAGGATAATACCTGATCCGGTGTTCCCGTGAGTACTGTAGAAATCTTAGGTTGAGGGATTTCTACGAGTTCACTATCAGTTCGTCGGTAGTAACTAATCGCTTCGTGATGAAATGCATTCCTAAATCCATCACTATAATTACCATACTCAGTCTTAAAAGTTTGGGCTAATGTATCTCCTTCTGTTTCAAAGATCAATCCGGACCCATCATTTTGGTCTAGCAGTTCAAAAGTTCCTGTCGCACTGCTATTCGCTGGTATGAATAACATTTGTTCTCTTGGCTTTATAGGTTTTGTTAGGCTTTTATCCTTGCTCTTTTTACTTTGGTATTCAGCTAACTCCACTTCATATTGCATTTTACCATTACTAGTTTCTTCTCTCTTTTGCTTATGGATAGCATATACAATCCGTTTACATAAGTTTACACGCCCTTTTCCGGAAGATGGCGGAGCAGTAATGAATAAATATAAATTGGGATAAACGGTTAGATTATCATATAAGCCGAAAACATTAGGTAAACACGCACTTAATACCGTAATCGTCCCTAACAATAAAATATCACGCTCTCTTTGGTTATTAGCTCTTTCGGTTGCTTCTTTAAAAAAGTTTGGCAGTTCTTCAAAAATAATATCCGAAAATTCAGGCAACTCCTTTCTAGGAATTTCGATTTTCTTTGAGTTTTGCTCTATATTAGAGACTTGAATTCTTTTCGGTTCTACAACATATCCTGCTTGTTTAGCATAATGAAAAAGGGTTGCAATCTTCACTCCGCTTCCTTTTGCCTTAGTGCATTGCTGATATTTCTTTTCACATTCTTCGTGAGTATATTTAGGATAAAATTTACTAATTCTATGAAAATAGGAAACCCCTGATTCTCCAAATTCATTTGCCAATGCAAAACCAATTTTCAACCAATCATCATAACAGCAGGTTAAATCTGTTCCCGTAGCTTCTACCCATTGCAGTAATTCTTCTACCGCCTCTTTGTTAGTTTTTGAAATTGGATACAAGGGTATGATTTCTTTCTTACTGGATTCCGTCTTTTCTTCATTGTCCGGAGTCCACTCCTCTACTTCAAATTCTTTCTTTTTCAATGTATATAGTATTTTGGATTGATATAGGCTTCTGGATCGTAGGGTAATAAGCAAGCTCTGCTCACATCACTTCCACTAGCATCGACTTTTATATTATATGTCTTTTTTAAGTAATTGGAGATAGCCTGAAAATATTTCAGATGTGTTGCTTTTTCCAAGGATATTTTGACAACCCACTTTAATCCTCTTCCTCTTGGAGAGATGAATAATAATTCTGTTGAGAAATAGGTATCATTCAAAAGCTTGTTCTTTATTTTTTGAAGTTTACTCTCTGAACTTATATGATCAATATCTACTGTTAACAGTTGTGAGTGTTTTATCAGAGAAGCGTTATTTCTTTTGGTAAACCTTCCTGAAAAGGTGACATAATCAAAATGTTGTGCTTTATACTTTTTTTGTTCTTTTTCTGTCAATAGTTTTCTAATGGTATCGGTTCTATACTTGCGAATAGTATCAGTAATCATCTTATAAGTATCATAGATCCCAACAGTTTTTGAGGTATATGAGTTATAGAGGTTTCTGTTAAAATAACTAAATCGTGGATTCCACTCCTCATCTGGTATGGCATCTAAAGCTTTTTGTACTCGTTCTAATCGGCTATCATAATCTGACACTTTGGATTCTAATCTCAAATTCAAAGTGTCATTAATACAAATGAGCAATTCGTCTTCAGTACTGGTTTTAAAATGTAGCTGTGCAAAATCAAAAGCATCCCCTTTGAAGTTTTGATCTATTATATCATTGTAAACGGCTATGTTGTTTACAATCTGAATTTGTAAACTCTTCCTTTTATCTGGAGAGAATGGATTGTTTACAGGTTTACATCGGTTACCACTTATGGATAATACGGTATTCTTTTCTGGAAAATAGCAGGTAAGGATATAACTATAAATCCGTATTCCGTAATGTGTTTTCGATAGGATATGTTTTCTAGTGATCATACCCTTCTCTTTTTAGTAGCTAATGAATGATCTACTTCTTCTTGTATCTCTACAAGCGTTTTCTTTCTTCCTGTTTTGATCCAACCGATAAGCTCCAATTTTGAGAAATAGAGCTTCTTATGCTTTTTCATTACCGGAATTTGCTTACGTTGCACGTATCCATAGATGGTAGGTACTGAAACCTCCAGAAAAGTTGCTGCTTCTTTTACACTAAACAGTTGATCTTTTTCTGGTGTTTCTTCTTGGTGCTGTAATAAGATTCTTTTGATCTCACTTACTTCGTTTCGAAGTCTGGCAACGGCTTTGGGTAATTTGTCAAACGATAATTCTTCCATAACGGTATATTTAATTTTTATACCGCAATGTTAGGAGTGTGTTTTGTAGGTATACAATGGGGGAAATCCAACCCCCACTCAAAACCACCAAATTTTAGGTAATCTTTAACAGTTTTTTTCCTGTAGAAGTGTCATTATAAATCTTTACAATCTGATTTTTACATGTTGGACGATCTGTAGAAATAATTTTATTGAGATATTTCAGAGTAAAACCCTTGGCATTCCCTCTTTCCAAATATTGAAAATTCAATGCTATCCATTGCTCTAACTGCATTTTATTACAATTAAATACTAGTTTGTTTTCATACAATTGCCAAAAGACATCTGCTAGCTTATTCCCCTCAGAAAGAAAAAATAGTTTGCTTGGAAGCTGGACTGCTGTTGCTAATAGGCTTTCCAAATAGTAAAAATCTTGTTCTGAAAAATAAGGCTTCAGGAGATTACATAATAAAGATATGGAAGAACTTTCGAAAATAGGAAGTCCCTGTTCTCTTGGTTTGTCAAAAAATCCTAATCCATGATCTTCATAAAGACTTACAAAATTTTCGTTCTCCTGAATTACGACCCTTGGTTTTTCTTCTTTTTCTAGTTTTCCCAAGGCTATTACATCCAGAATATCTCCTGTGAACTGCTGTAGTTCTTTTTCTAAAAAGTGTTTTAAATAAATGTGAGTAGCATACACGTGAACTACTTCTTGATCTACATCAATGGATGGTAAAACGTTGAACTTATAATAGCTTGCTTTGATTCGTAAATATTCTATTTCCCTAATATATTTGGAATCTATCTGCTGTACATAGATGTCTACAACTCCATCCTCCAGTAATTGTTCACCTTTATTTTCTACGTCCGTGATCTTTTTGATTTCCCCTTTTAGAATTTGATCCCGTAGCGGCGATTCTAACTTTTGACTTATATTTATTTCACGTTTTATGTTTTCCAAAACTAACGAAGCGTTGTATTGTAAAAACCAGAATCGAAATTCTGTTGTTCTTTCTTTCTTTTCAAAGAATTGCTTATAAATATCAATAGGAATTTGTAAACTGGTAATTACTTCTTTCGCAGTATCAACAAACAGATGAGAATGTTTTTCCTTACTATTTTTAAAAAAGTCTAATCGTTCAGCAACCGTGTTAAACTTTTGTAAATCTCTAATTAAATCTTCTTTTAAATACGCCATAAAAAGTTAGAAATTCATTAATTTTTTAGCAAACTCTTTTTTGGTTTCATCTTCAAATCCAGCAAAATACCCCTTAGTTACGTTTAGATTACTATGGTTTAAAGCTTCGCTTATAAACTCCATACTTGCTCCATTTCTTACTGCATTGGTCGCAAAGCTGTGGCGAGCCCAATACGTTGATATCTCTTTAGGCAGACCATTTTCCTTGGCAAGGTTTTTCACATGTTGATTAATTAGGCGAGTAAAATTCTGAATTCTTTGATATATCTCTTTTTCAGAAAGACCAATTTCTAATACTGGAAAAACATATCCCTCCTTTGATGTATTCCCATACTTTTTTATTACTCTTTTAGTGAACTCATTTAAATATATTTTGATTTTAGTCCGTTGAGTAGATGTTTTAAAAGTTTTAGATCGATAGTACGAAAATTGATCATTGTCAAAGTCCGAGTATTTTAGTAGCGAAATATCTTTGATATTCATTCCATTACAAGCATAGCTAAAAAACCAAAAATTCCTTGCTTTTTCTTGTTCTGGAATTCTTGATCTCGCATTAAAAAGTATCGCTAGCTGCTCTGATGTTAATGCTTTTTTTACTTTGTTTGTTTTTGGGATAGAATATTTTTTCTTTCCAAAAGGATATACATCTTCACTAATGTCTTTATCTAAAATAGCTGCATTAAAAACCGCTTTAAGCGTTCTTCCATAAATACCGATAGTAGTAACACTTCTACCTTTGTCTAACATATATTCCTCAAATTCTTCTAGCCAGCTAGGTGTAATAAATGCAAAGGAAAATCTATCTGGTTCTTTTCCGGTCTTAAAGGTGATAAAATTTTTTACAGCTTTCATAGCATACCTGTAACTGACAGCAGTACCAATTTTTTTTCTTTTAGTGTGCCTATCGATTGCTCTTTGAAAATGAAAAAAAACATTATCCCCATCCGTACTTTTGCGAAACATCTTCTTTTCAAACTCTTCAAAACTGAAATGACTTAATTTTTTTGCCTCTACATTAGCTCTTGTTTCAATCTCCTGGAGTTCTATTCTTAATTCTTCATTTTTCCCTCTTAACCGCTTTTTACTTTCCCATATATGTTCAAAATCTTTTTCTATCAAATCGATTCCAACGGGATACAACTTCTTTTTTTGTATTGTTGAAGAATAAACTCGAAGTTTAACTGGATATTGACCGTTTGCCTTTGACCTACGTTTATCTAAGAAAATTGAAATATTATAATTCATAAATAACCTTTGTACAAACATAATCTATTTGCACAATATTTGCACAAAAAACACAGAAATAAACAAGTACTAAATATTAATAATTATAACCAAAATCTATTTAAGTATTTGATTATCAAAATATTTATAAAATAACAACTAAAATCAATTACACTGTTTTTTTGACTGTTAATCAAAGGGTCCTTGGTTCGAGTCCAAGAGGGGGAGCAAAACAAAGTCTTAACTATCTAAAGTTGAGGCTTTTTTGTTTTAGAAGTGGTTTATTACTCTGCTTAATACAGAAGATCAATTATAATTGATTTCTCTATTAAACTCTAAACATCTAAATCCAGTGTACTATTATAATACCTATTTAAGCTGAAATCAGATATTTCAACCCTAACATGTTTTTAAACACTATTATTACACTAGAATAATTATTATTATCTTTAAAAATAGGACTTAGATCATCTATTTTATAATCTATCTTGTTTTTAAAAACTCTTACAAAAGGTTACCTCTGTCATAATGCTAGTTCTGATTTAAATTTACGCACAAGAAAAATAATGGATTTTTGACTTAGATGAAAAGTCGCAGTTTTATTTAGTAAAATTAAGTCTGGATGGTATAAAATGGTTTTTATGAAATAAAAATAGAATCGATTTATACCCATATATTCTTGCTACTAGTAGTAGTTTGAGGGAGGTATAATCCCAAATGCATCAATTCTTCATATATTACATCATCTGTATCCTATTTTTTTCTTCTAACCCATGGCACATATTTTATCTTGCTGAAAAAATAAATTATGAAGCTTAATCGTGTATTTTTTATCTTTTTATTACTATTTTCTTATGCAAATGCTACGGAAGTAGAAACAATAAGGATCATAAAATTAGAGTTACCAGAACCAAAATCAACAATAGAATATGGTGTTGATAATGGAATAATGCGCAAGTTGACATCTCTGGAGCTTGTAGCTGATATGGGAAGCGGGTGGAATCTGGGAAATACTTTTGATGTAGAGGATGAAGATATAACAGCTTGGGGGAACCCTTTAACCACAAAAGAAATAATCGATGCAGTTAAAGAACGAGGGTTTAAAACAATTAGAATTCCTGTTACCTGGAGATTTCATATGGGGGATGCACCTAATTATATTATAGAAACTGAATGGTTAAAAAGAGTACAAAAAGTTGTTGATTATGTCCGTGCTAATAATATGTATACTATCATAAATATACATCACGATGATCCTTGGATCATCCCAACCTATGACAAATCAGATGAAGTAAAAACCAGATTGAACAAGGTTTGGACTCAAATAGCAAACCATTTTAAGGAATATAGTGATTATTTGATTTTTGAAACTCTAAATGAGCCTAGATATGAAAATTCTCCTGAAGAATGGAAAGGCGGAACCCCAGAAGGTAGAGATGTGGTAAATCAATATCATAAAGTTTCTGTAGATGCAATACGAGCAACAGGAGGTAATAATAAAGTTCGTCATATAATGGTTTCAACCTATGCTGCTAGTACTACATCAGTGGCTTTAGATGCTCTAGTAATTCCAAATAATGATGCAAATATTATAATTTCACTTCATAGTTATTTCCCATTTGAGTTTTGTCTTCAAGGAACAGACACTACATGGGGAACAGAGGCAGACAAAAGTGCATTAACATCTGAATTAGAAAAAGTAGCTAATAAGTTTGTTGCTAATGGACGAGCAGTAATTATGGGAGAATGGAGTTCTGGAAATCAAAATAATATTGACGATCGCTTATTACACGCTGATTTTTATTCAAAAGAATGCGCAAAAAGAGGGTTAATGTCTATTTGGTGGGATGTTGGCAATTATGGCAACAATGAATCCGGCCTTATGGATAGAAATTCATTAAAATGGCCTTTTGGTGAAATTGCAGATATATTGATAAACTCAAGAAATTAAACCTAAATATAAAGAGAGATATTAAAATCAATCCTTTTTTATATATTATTATAAGTAACAACCACAATTATAAACCAACAAAACTTTAAAATAACATCAGATGAAATTAGAAAGAGTTAAAAACATTGTAATTTTTAGTTTGGTACTAATGGCTTTTATAGCTTGTGAAGAAGATTCTATTACGGCTATATTATCGGAAGGACCCGCTCCAGAAAACATAGAAAATACAGTTTCTGTTGCCCAAGACAATAGTGGTGTAGTTACTGTAACTCCAACCTCTAAAGGAGCCTTTTCTTTTGATGTTTCTTTTATAGAAGTGCAAAAAGATACGTTAATCGGAATAGGAGGAACTGCAACTCAGGTGTATACAGAAGAAGGTGATTATAGTGTACGCGTTATTGCTACAGCTCCAAACGAAAAAACAACGGAGGAAACCTTTAATTTTACAGTATCACTTACGTCTATAATCAATTTAGAAAGTGGCTTGGTAGTTTCAGAAACAGCTCGAGAAATACTACTTGTACCCACAGCAGATAATGCGCTGTCATTCGATATCGACTTGGGTGATGGTACGAGTCAAACTTTAGCCGCAGGAGAAGATATAAGATACACCTACGATCAAGGTGGTGATTTCGATATCACTATTACAGGAAATAATTCAGAAACCGGAAGAACTAATCAAATCAGTTCTCCAGTTTCTTTTCCTACAGGCTCACTTCCATTATTATTATCTTTCGATGATATATTGACAGATTACAGTCTTAACCCTTTTAATGGAGTGTCTACAGAAATTATTCTAAACCCTTCCTTATCTGGAACTAATGAAGAAGAAAGTAATGTAGCAGCCATCACTAATTCTGGAGCTGCTTTTGAAGGATTCGCATATAATTTGCCTTCTGCAATTGATTTTAGTGGTACAAATAAGGTGATTTCTACAAAAATATTTTATGAAGGCATGAATCCAATTCCATTATCATTACAATTCGTAAGAGGCGTTAATGGAGAAAGAGGTGTAGAAGTAAATGCTACACATACAGGAACAGGCTGGGAAACTATAGAATTTGATTTCACAAATGCAATTAAGGTATTTATCCCAGATGATCCAGAAAATTCGCAGCCAATCACAGCCATCGGCCAATATCAAGAAATGGTATTATTCATAGATGGCCCTGGTACTACATCAGGCACTTTTCTTCTAGACGATTTTATGCAAATAGAAGGCGATACAACACCTTCTGGGCCCGAATTCTTAGTTGATTTTGAAGATAATGTTCTTAATGGATCCTTTGATTTTGGAGCCCCTATTCAAATAGTCGATAATCCAGTATCTATGGGAATCAATACCTCTTCAAAAGTATTAGAAATTGTGCGAGGAGCAGGTGGTTTCCAAGGTTCAGGGTTTTCAATACCTATGCTTGATCTGACCACACCAGAAAAAAGTATCACTATAAAACTATATTCTGAAAATCCAGTGCCGATATCCGTAGACCTTAAAGAAGGTCTTGATGGGGCGAGAGCAGCAAATGTAGCAGCAAACCATACTGGTTCGGGATGGGAAGAACTGACCTTTGATTATTCTAATGCCACCAAAGCCTTTATAGAAGGGGATCCAGAAAATTTTATGCCATTACCAGCAGAAGAAGTAGGTGTTTATACACAGATCGTATTTATCATTGACGGAGAAGACACATTAGGTGGTGGTACCTTTTATATGGATGATATTACCAAAGGAGCTGTAGTTTCACCTCCAACACCTACTTTTGAGGTTAATTTTGAAGATGATACCCTTACTGGATCTTTTGATTTTGGAGCACCAATACAAATAGTAGATAATCCAGTATCTATGGGGATTAATACCTCTTTAAAAGTATTAGAAATTGTGCGAGGAGCAGGTGGCTTCCAAGGTTCAGGATTTTCAATTCCAAATCTTGATCTGACTACTCCAGAAAAGAGTATCACTATAAAACTATATTCTGAAAATCCAGTGCCGATATCCGTAGACCTTAAAGAAGGCCTTGATGGTGCTAGAGCAGCAAATGTAGCAGCAAATCATACTGGTTCGGGATGGGAAGAACTGACCTTTGATTATTCTAATGCCACTAAAGCCTTTATAGAAGGGGATCCAGAAAATTTTATGCCATTACCAGCAGAAGAAGTAGGTGTTTATACACAGATCGTATTTATCATAGACGGAGAAGACACATTAGGCGGAGGTACCTTTTATATGGATGATATTATTAAGTTTTAACTAAACCACTATGGACTGAAAGTAGTCCATAGTGGATTTTTAGATCTGACTAAAGTCGGCTAAACGGATATTAGCTATTAGCTATTAGTAGCCAGTTAACTATTATCAAAAAAACTAAAAGCTAAGTACTTATACTATTTAACAATTTTTAGAAGCTAAAACGAAATACATTAAAACACATAGTTTTAACTATTCCTGAGGCCAATAAATACGATAAGGAAGCCCACCAGGCATTCAACAAAAGAAAGGTTTCAAACTTTCAACTTCTCTCTTAAACCCAAGAGGTAAAGCGAGGAGAATTGTTTTAGATCAAACCTGAATTGCAAGACATATTTCTGTAACTCTTTAAAAAACTAAATCATTTCGAATTAATTTACCCGGCTTATTTTACTCTGAAATTAAGATAAAAAAAAGCCTGTGCTCAACGGGATTGAATAAATATTTATGCCAGTAAATTCATACTATAAATAGTATTAGAATCAAATCATAATCATATAGAATTCATTTAAGGTTTTTAGAATTGACTACAAAATGATCTTTTTAGTTTCAATCAAAAAACCTTAAATGAGTTCGTAAAAATTTAGACAAAGTGAACCAAATTATCGTTTAAACACTTTTATCCAATCTATCAACATAGAAGCTTCATCTGCGAAGTCTGCAGAATCTGAATTTGGAGGAAAAAATACGCCTCCAACGGCAGAATTAATAACAATAGTATGTTTTCTATTAAATAGTTCAGCAATATAATTATTCGCATTGGCTTCATATTTTTTTAATAGTTCCCCATCAAAATATATTTCCAAACTATCTGCTTTCCAGATCAGTTCATATATATGAAAATCAGCCGTTATATCAACATTAAGTTGATGTTCGGTAATAGTAGTTTCATCATTTTGAGTAAGTGGAATCCCAGGTGTTGTACCATAGAAAATATTAGATATAAACTCCATCGGTTCATTACCTCTAGCTTCTACAATATCGATTTCTCCATTTGTTGGCCAATCGTCTCCTAATGTCCAAAAAGCAGGCCACATACCATTCCCACTTGGCATTTTGATACGTGCCATGATACGATAGGTATTCTCCCCATCTTCTGAAGAAGGCCCAAATTGTGATTTAGATTCTAATCGCCCTGAAACATATTCAAAATTCTTGGGAGTATTATCTGTTGGTGTTGTATCACCAGTTATTGCTTCCCTTTTTACATTAATAGTAAGAATACTGTTCTCTATGGTCAATTGTTCAGGTCTGTATAACTGTATTTCTTCATTAAAAGCACCACTTTTCCAAACATTCCAATTAGATAAATTTGTCTCATCAAAATTCTCATCAAAAACTAGTACCCAACCATCTTCTATAGGCTCTTCAGAAACTGGTTCTGGAATTCTTGTTATATTTACAGTAGGAGATGAGCAAGACAAAACTAATAATGCTAAAAAAAGTATTCTCATTTTCTTTTGTTTTTTAGTATATAAATAATGTATGATGCTAAAGTAGATCGAAGTCTCATTATAAAATCATACACATGAAGCATCTCTTACATATTTGATGCATTTCGTATATTAAAAACTTATTTAAGCTTAAAACTTTATAGTTTTGAAGTGCATTTTATAAATTGTAGGAAATCTTTACTCTTTGCCGAAATAATATATTGTTGCTCTTTTACTTTTATCATTGCTAAATCTTTTACATCTCCATCCGTGAAAAATCCACTTTTATAAGCTGGCACGGGTAAAAAAACACCACCTCCAGATCCCTTTAAAAACAATCCTTGTCCAGCATCTGCTCTAGGCGTTTCTACTTCAGAGGCATATAAATTCCCAGCTAGTACAACATCTAGAAATCCATCATTGTCAAAATCTTTTGGAATAATCTGATTGATAGGTGCTAACTGGGCTTCATTTGGTAATTTGTGTATAATAAATGTATTATCCTTATTTTCTAAATAAACACTTGAAAAATCTTTTACTTGATAATGAAGGCCTTTTTCTAGTTTCTCCTTATCATAAACATCGGTTAAAGTAGCAGTCGAAAACTCATGATAGTTATCAAATTTTTTCTTTATAGATGGTATCTGTTGCGAAGAGCATTCTCTACCTCGAAGGGGATATTTTTCCCCTTCATTGTAATAACTCAGTACAATATCATTGTGGTTATTGCCATCAAAATCATTAAAATAAATATCGAAGGTTTCTTCATTTTTAGCCTTGTATTTATAATTTAATCCTAGATTCCCAGCCATCATATCCATATCTCCATCGTTATCAAAATCCGCAGACACTAAGCTAAACCACCAACCCGTGGTGTCCTCTAATCCAACTTCTTTTGTGGTTTCCTGAAACTTCCCTTTAATATTTTTAAAAACCCGAAGAGGCATCCATTCTCCTGTGATCATTAAATCTGTCCACCCATCATCATTGTAATCCATCCATACCGCACTTGTAACCAATCCCAATTTTCTAAAATCAGGGGCAACCTTAGTGGTAATATCTACAAATTTCGGATTCCCTTTTGTACTCACATTTTCTAGGATGTAACTATTGGCAGGACTAGGATAATTTCCTGGAACAAGCCTTCCTCCTACAAATAAGTCTAAATCACCATCCTGATCAAAATCATTTGAATACACTCTGCTCCCGCTGGATATCATTATTGGCAAAGCGGAAGTATTTTTGGTAAAATTACCAATACCATCATTCTCATAAAATCGATCTTGAAGCATACTAGAGGTATGTCTAAACTCGTTTCCTCCACTTACAATATACAGATCATTATCTCCGTCATTATCTGCATCGAATATAAGTGATCCAATATCTTCAAACATTCTGTCATCTAACAATATTTTGGTTTTTTGCTGTGTAAAACCTCCTTCTTTGTTTTGAAAATACATCCCTCCTGGATATTTAGAAGCTGCACCTACATAAAAGTCATCAAGTCCATCTCCATTTAAATCTCCGACTGCAAGTCCTGGGCCAAATTGAGATGTTTTGTGAGGAAGTAAAACTTCATTTTTAAAATCATCAAATTTATTTTCCTTATGTTTATAAATAGCTATAGTATCCAATAAGAAGCTATTGAAAAAAAAATCTTCCTCGCTAGTATCTGCTACTATTTCTTGACTAGAATTCTCATAATCAATAGTCAACAGTTGATCTGATTTTACATTCTCTAGTCGCTTAACTTTCCCATTTGGCCAAGTTACCATAAGTTCTGAGATACTGTCCGTTTCCCCTATCCCAAAGTGTAATTGTGGTGCCACTGCTGATTGAAAACCACGACTTAAGGTAAGTTCTTGAATCTGTGTTATTTCACCTGATTTTATACGTACCTTACTTCCCAATCCAAAACTATTTTTTGGATATCCTTTTAATCGGATCGTAATATGATGATTTTTTAAGGCACTTGTGTTCTCAAAAACAGATACTTCTTCGTCTATATTATTGGTAACAATTTCTAAATCTCCGTCATTGTCTAGATCCACATAAATAGCACCATTAGAGAAGCCTTCGTCAGTTATGCCCCAATACTCATTAGCACGCTCGAAAGTAAGGTCTCCTTTATTCCTGAAAATATAGTTTTCTATTTTTTCTGAAGGAATCCCCATACTTTTTATAAGCAAGCTATCTTTATGTTTTTTTTCTCCTTTTAGATTGGCAAAATAATCCTTGTTATTGATTTCTCTACGTGTTCCATTAGAAATAAAAATATCTTTTAACCCATCATTATCAAAATCGGCAAATAGCGGAGCCCAGCTCCAATCGGTAGAAGAAATACCCGCCAATCTTGAAATATCACTAAACTTAGGGATGTCCTTATGAAGTATTCCTGAATTAAGTTGTAGCGTATTTTGCATAAATTGATACTGAAATCCTACGCGTTCCATATTCGAAAAAATGGTAGGATTCATACTTGCCATATTAGCCTTAGAACGACGATTAGAAGCTGCATCCATATCCATCTGAAGGATATCCATAAAACCATCATTGTTAAAATCGGCAATATCTACACCCATCCCATAGAAAGAGGTATGCGCTGTTGTCTCTTTAATTGCATTCCTAAAAGTCCCATCTTGGTTATTCAAATACATATAATCGGGAGACCCAAAGTCATTAGAAACATACATATCTGGCCATCCATCTTCATTCAGATCACTAACTGTTATGCTTAACGCTAAGCCATATGATTTAAGATTTGCTTGTTCTGTTACTTTTGTAAATCGATCTCCATCATTTCTATAAAGGTTGTCAGTTTCTACATCAGTAACACGATCCATTCGCATTTTATAGTTCATACTATTATATTGGAATGGTGTTATGGGATAATTGGCTACATACAGATCTAAGTCGCCATCCAAATCATAGTCAAAGAATGAGGCATCTACACTATTACCAATATCATTAAGACCATAAGTTTTTGCCTTTTCGGTAAACGTAAGATTTCCATTGTTGATATATAATTGATTGTCTTTAGTCCCAGACTGTCCAGCTACAGAACAATAAATATCCATAAATCCATCATTGTTTACATCTGCAACTGAAACTCCTGTATACCATCTTTTATCTCCCGAAACGCCAGCAGAATCTGTAATGTCTTCGAAGCTAAAATTGCCTTTATTCAGATACAATTTATTGTCTACCATATTTCCTGTAAAAAATAAATCGATAAGACCGTCATTATTAAAATCCGCAGAAGCAACTCCTCCTCCCATATATAAATAAGGATACGTAAAGTAGTTTAGTGTATCATTCTCTTGTAATATATTAGAGAATTCTATTCCCGTTTTTTTTGATATTAATTTATTAAATATTTTATCCTGAACAACGATACTTTCTTTTCCCTTTACTGGTTTTTCTTTGGTACAAGACCAAAAAAGTAGTGTGCCTACAAGAACTATTATATACTTTGACATTTCTATTTTTTTATAGCTGCGGTAAAGTTAAGAATTAGCATGTAACAAATAAAAATAGCAAGAGGCAGGAATAATATCCTGCCTCTATTTTTTTTGATTACACGTATAAGATAATTAATATCCAGGATTTTGATCTTCTGATCCTATTTCATCATTGGCATCAATTTCAACTTGTGGTATCGGCATTAAACGGTGTACCTGAGGATTATACCCTCTGCTATCTCCATTATCATCAACTGCTAATTCTTGCTCATCTAGCCCCCATCTTACCAAATCGTCAAATCTGTGCTGTTCTGCACACAATTCTACCATACGTTCGTGAACAATGGCATTAAATACACCTTCTGGAGTGTCTACGGGATACCCTCTATTATCCATTTCTGGTGTGCCATATAATGGTAATTCTGCGCGTTCTCGAATTTGATTTAGGAAATCAATAGCAGCTGGATCATTGTTTAGACGATGTTCCACTTCGGCTTGCATTAAAATAATATCGGCGTATCGCAAGAAACGTACATTAGTATCTCCATTTTGTGTTACAGTCTCATTCTCGTACAACTGAGAGAACTTATACCAAGTTGCTGCTCTCAATGTATTGATAAATGCATTGTCAGGACCATGAGGATCTCCGTTTAACAAGATAGCTGATTTAAATCTTGGATCGTCTTCTTCAAATTCGTCGATCATTTTTTGTGAAGGTGTAGCGTTTCCCCATCCTGCATATTCTTGCGCATGAAAAGTTACTTCTGATACACCTATCCCAGTTTGAGACCATAAATCAGATTCTTCGGCATCTCCAGAAAAATTTACTTCAAACATAGATTCATCATTGTGTTCTCCTGACTCATTAAAATTATCGTTATAGTCTTCTAGAGGTAATAGCGTATAATCGTTAATCTTTTCGAAAGCCTCTTTGGCTTCTTGAAAACGTTCTCTAAAAAGATATACTTTACCAAGCATTCCTAGAGCAGCCCCTCTTGTAGCTCTTCCTTCTTCGGTAGAACCTTTAGCAAACAATAACTCTGATGCTAACCTAAAATCATTAATTATTACCTCATATACTTCATCTTTCGTGCTTCTTGGAAGATCTGTAGGAGTTTCTTGAATTTCTAATAATAATGGAACACCCGCATATCTCTTCACTAGCAGGAAATAATATAGTCCTCTAAGAAAATGTGCCTGACCCAGTGCATCATCAACATCAGCATCACTATAATTAGAACTTGCACTTCTTTCTCTCATTATATCTTCATTATCGATCAAAAAGTTACAAGCTCCAATCCCATTAAAACAATTGTTCCAATAGGTAGAAGTTTGTAAAAGGGAAGGAGTAAGTCTAAACTGGAAAGAGGGTATAAAATTAGGATCGGTAGAAGTACTCATTTCATCAGAAAATGTATCGGGCAATATATAGCCATATCGCTGATACAAGCCTGCATTTTGTAGTTGTGCATATCCTGCGTTTGCTGCTGCTTCTACTTGGGTTAAATTTTCAAAAAAATTATTTTGAGATAATTCATTCGTATTTTCAACCGATACTTCATCAGAACACGATAGTATGACTAAGAAAACTCCTAGCATGTACATCGTTAATTTGTTTAATTTCTTTTTCATCTGTGCTATTTATTTTAATATTTCAAATGTATTTACACCTATATAAATTTGAACGAATATCCAAAATTGTTATTATGGTGACTTTTACCTTTTCTAAAACTCTATTTGTAACCCTGCTAAAAATGTAGTGGGTTGCGGTGCCCTTCCTCTATCCACATTTAATCCTACGATCAAACCTGTAGCATTAAAAAAAGGTTCAATTTCTGGGTCCAGACCCGTGTACTCTGTCAAAGTTACTAAATTTTGAGACTGTAAATAAATTCTAACCTTACTTAAAATTCCATTAAATGCATTATCTAGAGCCCTTTGAGGTAGAGAATACCCTAGGGTTACATTTTTTAATCTAGCATAGGAAGCATCCTGAACATATCTTGTAGAAATTCTATTGTTCGGATTATTCCCTTCGAAACGGAATCGAGGTACATCTGTAATATCTCCAGGGTTTTGCCACCTCCTTAATACTTCAGTCCCGTGATTGACTACATTCTCTTGACCTTGTAGGAACCAGGTGTTGGCGTTCAAAGCATCTACGCCTTGTACTCCTGTAATCAGGGCATTAAAATCCCATCCTTTATAACTAGCACTAAGATTAACAGAATACGTAAAATCAGGGTTTGGATCTCCAATAACCACACGATCCTCATCGGTGATATCCCCATCACCATTAATATCTCTATATCTAACATCACCAGGTTGTACAATATAAGTTTGACCAGAATTGGGATCAAGATTATCAGCTCCTATATCATCTATAATAGCTTGCTCATCTGCATACACTCCATCAAATTCGAATCCAAAAAAATGGAATAAGGGTTCGTTAAGAGCAATTCGAGTTAATTGTTCAGAAAAAGGAGGGTTAAAATTACCTTGTAGAATTTGATCTACTCTTCCTAGATCTGTAACCTCACTTTTTGAGGTGGAAACATTAGCCCATAAATTCCATTTAAAATCACCTTCATAGTCATTATATCCAAAAGTCAATTCGAGACCTTTTACCTCTACATCACCAACATTTCTAAATAAACTTACTCCAGTAACTGGGTCTCCTGGGATACCTGAGGAAGGAGCTTGAGGTTCACCTACAATTAGACCATCATTCTCATTAATAAAATATTCTGCAGAAAATGTAACCTTATTATCCCAAATCCCAAGATCGAAGCCATAGTTTTGTTTGATAGATTCTTCCCAGGTAAGGTCAAAATTATTACCTCCATTTATAGAAACTCCAGGAGTAAGTTCTCCATCTATCACATAATTAAAACGTGTAGACAATGTTCCTTCAAAAACATTTACTGATCTATTTCTTGCTACTCTATTATTACCAGTAACACCATAACTGGCTCTAAATTTTAAATTGTTGATCGCAGAATCTTCTAAAAACGATTCCTTAGAGGCTACCCAACCAATAGATGCTGCTGGAAACCAACCCACTTGTCTACCCGGAGCAAAAATAGAAGATTTATCCCTACGTATAGATGCTTGGAACAAATACTTACCTTGATAATCATAATTTAATCGCCCTAAATAAGAAATCAAATTATCATCAACCGTAAAACTTGAAGCAATCCCATTATTGAGTTCTGGGATTTCAGATGAAAGTGTTGTTTGCAACGAACCATTTAAAAGTTCTACTTCAATATCCTGTCTTTCTGAAACCAATGTGGCATTAAAATTATGTTCTCCTAGAGATTTTGTATAATTAAGTGTATTGGTAAAGACTGTAGAAACTCTATTTTGCCTGAGCTTAAATATACTAGTGAATTCTTGATTGAATTGACCAGCAGTTTGGAAAGCCCTAGAGATATTATCCTGAAAATTATAAAACAGATCGACCCCAAATTGAGATTTAAAGGTAAGTCCTTCCAAAAGTTCATACTCTCCATATACTCCACCTATAATACTAGTATTTCTATTTAAATTATCATCTTGTTGCTGGATAAGTACTTGGTTTCTGGAATTATTCACATCTTGACCCTCTGGACTAGTAAAGATTCCATTTTCATCTCTCACAGGGATATAAGGAGCAGATGCAATTACATTATAAAGTGGTTCGCGACCCCCACTAATTTGTGGAGCAATCGTTTCTGTATACCCTAAGGCGAATGTTTGACCAACTTTGAAGTTTTTAAAAATCTGTGCCTCACTTCCGATATTAAAAGTATATCGTTTAAAATTAGTGTCTATATAGATACCATCTTGATCAAAAAAAGACATTCCAAAACTAAAATTACTTTTATCAGAGCCACTGGATACGTTAAAATCATAATTAGTTAGTAATGCAGAGCGAAAAAGTTCATCCTGCCAATCAGTATCTACCCCATTACCATCAAAACTTGGGTCATTGACAATTCTACCCACCAATGTACCACCGCCATCGGATTGTGCCGAAATTTCGCGTATATATTGTACATATTGTTCGGTATTTAAAAGATCATATCGTTTGTTAGAGAACTGAAAACCGGTATAGGTATTAAATTTAAAAGAAGTTTTTTGTTTGGAACCACGATCTGTAGTTACAATAATTACACCATTCGATCCTCTAGATCCATAGATAGCAGTAGCGGCTGCATCCTTGAGTATATCTACTTTTTTTATACTAGACGGACTTATACTATTGATACTCGTAGTAAAAATACCATCTACCACATATAAAGGATCTCCATCTCCAAATGTACCCAAACCTCTAATACGGATAGCCGTTTTACCTCCAGGAGAACCTGTATTGGTAACCACAACACCAGCCGCACGACCTTGTAAGGCCTGTGCTATATCAGCAGAAGGGATCTCTTTGAGTTCTTCTGCTCCTACTGAAGCGATGGAAGTAGTAATTGTAGATTTATTTTGGGTACCATATCCCACTACAACTACTTCATCTAGCGCAGAAATACTCTCTTCTAAGACGATATCAATTTTAGTCCTTCCATTAACTGCAATTTCTTTGGTAGTAAATCCTAAATAACTAACCACAAGTGTGGCGTTATCGGTAACATTTTCTATAGTATACGCACCATCAAAATCCGTTACTACCCCATTGTTTGTTCCTTTAACAATAACACTAACACCTAGTAACGGAAGGTTTCCATCTGATACAACACCAGATACAGTCTGCCCATGTGCTAGTGAGGTGAATAATAATACTCCAAAAAAGCAAGAGACTATGATTTGTTTTAAATTCATTAAAAAAAATTTATGTTAATTTGAGTTTAGTTTTTAACACTTTAGGATGTGAACTGTTAAAAATAATCATTCAATTCTCGAGTGAATCGCAAATGTAGAGTGAGGCCTGTTTTAGAAAGAGTACAAATGATGTAATTGTTGTAATTTCGTTGCGTTGATGTAATTAACATCTCTAAAAATGTATCCTGTAGAAAATAATCAACTAAAAGCTATAAGCTATTTTTTTGAGGTTTTATAGAGGCATTGCTTTTTTTTGGAGAATGTCCAAACTCCTTTTTAAAGCATTTTGAAAAATAAGAAGAAGACGAAAAACCTACTTTAAAAGCAATCTCATTTACATTATAATTCTCTTTTCCTGAAATTAGTTTTTTTGCTTCTTCTAAACGAACTTTTCGTATAAATTCATTTACTGATAAACCTGTTAATGCTTTTATCTTTCTATACAATTGACTTCTACTAAGAAATAAATGAGATGCTAGGACTTCTACACTTAAATCTGGTTCCTCTAGTTTTTGATGGATATAGTGTAATACTTTTTTTATAAATTCATTATCAATTGTTGTACTATTTTCCTGAGGAATAATTTTTCCATTATTAGAATATTTGTCAAATAATATTCGCCTATTGGTTAGCAAACCGCTCAAGGTTGCTTTTAACACATCTATATTAAATGGTTTATTAAGATATGCATCTGCCCCAGAATCAATACCTTTTATTTGATCTTCTGCTATTGCTCTGGCAGTAAGCATTAATAAAGGAATATGCGAAGTAGTAATGTCTTTTTTGATTTGAGCACACATTTCTAACCCTCCCATGATTGGCATGATCACATCTGTAATGATAAGATGAGGAGATTTTTCTTTTGCTATTTCAAAGCCTTTCTTTCCATTTGTAGCTGTAATTACATTGTAGTATGGTAATAATTCGCAACTTAAGTAATTCAATAATTCAGAATTATCATCTACAATAAGTACGGTATATGTTTTTTTAGGGGAGGTGTCAAGATTATCGCCAATATTATTTTGTATATGAGTTGTTATTTTTTGTTCTTTAGGAATACTGGAAATTTCGTTTTCTTCATTAAAAATTTCGTTTTCTAAAAAGTGCTCTTTCCCCATCAATAGCGTAATCGTAAACTCTGTTCCTTTTTCAAGTTCACTTTTTACATCGATCAGACCACGATGAAGTTCTACAAAGCCTTTTACCATCTCGAGACCAATACCAGAGCTGCCATAATAATCTTTATTCAATATACTTACTTGATAAAAACGTTTGAATATTCTTTTATATTCTTTTTGATCTATCCCTGGTCCATTATCCTTAATAGATATCTGGAAAGTATCGATTACTTCCTTTTTCATTGATACAGGGTTTTCTTTCAAGGATTTTTTTTCTTTCAAATGTACTTTGATCTCACCTTTCTCTGGAGTTACTTTAAAAGCATTAGATAGGATATTAAATAGTATTTTTTCCAACATATTAGGATCTGCCCAAACCATTAAAGTTTTTTTGTTGGTTTTAAAACTAAGAGATATGTCACGACATAGTGCTTCTTCCTTAAAAAACGCTAACACCTCGTTTATGTGTGATACAACATCAAACTGTTGTGCCTTTATATAAATCTTATTAGACTCCAATTTTCTAAAGTCCATAAGTTCATTAATAAGTCGAGAAAGTCTTTGCGAATTTTTAAAGATAATATTATGCTTTTGCCTAATGGTATCAGGAAGTGCCAAATCTGATCTATTAACAATATCACTAATCGGATTCATTATTAAGGTAAGAGGTGTTCTAAATTCATGAGAGATGTTGGTGAAAAATTGCAATTTTGCTTTATTAAGTTTCTCCTCTTGTAACCTTCTTTCTCGTTCTAGAAGTGTTATTTGTTTTTCTTTAATTCTATTTCGA
Organism: uncultured Aquimarina sp.; assembly: GCA_947493495.1. Taxonomy (GTDB): domain Bacteria; phylum Bacteroidota; class Bacteroidia; order Flavobacteriales; family Flavobacteriaceae; genus Aquimarina. The sequence continues at coordinate 36,462 of CANLRN010000005.1, read as the reverse complement.
ATGATCCAAGTAATCACATAAACTAAGCATAAAAAAGTCATAACATAAAATACATAAGCTGTATTAGATCTCCACCAAGGAGGAAGAACGTGTATCTTTAAATTTAAGGTTTTTGCATTCCATATCCCATCATTATTAGCTCCTTTCAATTTAAAAACATACTCTCCAGGAGTTAAATTTGTATAGGTTGCATTTCTAGCATTGCCTACATAGTTCCAATCTGCATCAAAACCTTCAAGAATATACGCATATTGATTTCTTTCGGGTCTTGTAAAAGTTGTTCCCATATATTCGATAGAAAAAACAGATTGGTTATACGCTAAATCTATTGAATTTGTTCTTGAAATTACTTTCTCTAGAATTTTATTTTCATCATTAACTGTTACAGTTTTATTGAATAGTTTGAAATTAGTAAAATAGAGTTCTGGCGTATATTCATTTAAGAACATATTTCCTGGATCTATATAATTTATACCAGAAAAGTTGCCGAAATATAGCAGCCCATTTCTATCTTTTTCTATTGCTCCATCATTGAAATAGTTAGTTAAAAGACCATCTCCCTCTGTAAACCTGACACTAGTTTTATTGTTTCGGTCAATTTTAGTGATCCCCAGTTTTCCACTAATCCAAATAGACCCATAATTATCTTCTATGATTCCATTAATCGATGTCTCTTCTAATTCAAAAAGATCTTTACATAGATAAAAAGCATTATCTTCCTTATCGTACATCTGTAATCCGGCAGCTTTAGTCCCAACCCAAATAGTACCATCTTCAGATTGATACAAAAATGATATTCTGTGAATGCTAGGGTGATCATTTGCTTCTTTGGGCATTTTATCACTCATATTTATGACTATAAAGTCATTCTCTTGGGTTTGATATCTTATTTTGAACAATCCACTACTCGTACCTGCCCATATATTATCTTCTTGATCTACCATAATGGATAACACATCAGAAGTACTTAGCCTAGAGGTAATAAACGGTTCAGAATCACATCTCGTCAATTTTTCGGTAATCGGATCATAACGGTAAATTCCATGTAAGAATGATGCAATCCAAATTCTCCCTTGAGAATCTTCTGAGAAGTCTCGTATTGAATTCGTTGCTAAAATTCCATCTGTATTTTTTATATTAAAGTTGATAAACTCTTTAGAATCTTTTTTTAGAAGATACAAGCCATTTTCCCAGGTTGCTAACCATATATTTTGTTTACTATCTATAAATATACGTTGTAAATTCAGTTTCCCATTTAGCCCAGTATATTCTTTGTTCTCATCACTCCTAATATGATGAAACTGACCTGTATTTGGGTCATATATATCCAACCCATCCTGTAAACTAATCCATAAGCGCCCTCTATTATCTTTTGCAATACCAGAAACAGAATATTTTTGAATCGAATTTTTGTTATTTACTTCACCTTCAAAAGATTTAAATTTTGCATAATTTTTATCAAAAACAGCCACTCCTTTATTATAATAACCTAACCATATTCTTCCTTTATCATCTATACACAATGACCAAATAGAGTTAGATCCAATACTTTTTGGGTTCAATTCATCGTGCTGATAATTTTGAGTAAGCGTTCCTTTTTCTTGGTCTAAAACCAACAAACCATCATTTTCTGTTCCTGCTAATATCTGATTCTCAAAAGTTATCATTGAAAACACCTTCTTATTGGTCCAAGGAAATCTTTTGCCTTTGGCTACGCCATCTGTATAAGACATTTTTACTATTCCATTCTTATGAGTTCCTATCCACAGATTATCTTTATTGTCTATTAATAATGATTCGATAGTAATGGAATGATCGTGTATCCCTTTAATATTCATCAAGCTCCTCTTTAAGTTATTTGATTTGTTATCAAACTCAAAGAGGCCAGAATTCGTGCCTGCTAAAACCTTCCCTTTTTTATTTATAGCAAACGTATTTACTAAAATAGTATCTAATTTTTCTGAAGTAGAAGAAACTTTAGTAACAAAAAGAGTTTCTATATCAATTTTTAATATGCCATTACCGTACGTACTAACTAAAAGATTACCAAAACTATCCTGAATTATATTTGTGGCATTGAAATGATCAGGGATAAAAAAATCTGATTTCATATCCAACTCTTCAAAGCGATCTAAGTTTTTATTATAAAGGTTTAAACCAGAATTCGTACCTACCCAAAGCCTTTTATTCTTATCGATATAAATTTGATGAATTATATTACCATTAATGGATGGGTTATCACTAAAATCGTGCTCATAAGGAATATAATTTATTCCATCAAACCTATAAATCCCCGAACCATATGTACCTATCCAAATAATGCCATCTTCATCTTGGACGATACATGAAATGGCATCTTTTGATGTTATTGCATCTATCTCAATAAAACTTATTTCGCCAAATTTTGGTTGTGCGATAAGGTTCAAAAATGCACCTAGTAAAAAAATAAATATGTAGGTGTTATTTTTAACCATTTGGATTGTAATATAGTTGTTGTATTTAAGATAACTAATTTATTACAAATTTATTCTCTCTTTTTTAATGTGTATTTGACATCTCTATTATTCTTAACTCGTCGCAGTTTATGAGTAAAATCTCATGTAGGTTCATAATCCTTTTAAAAAATAAACTTTTTTTCAGTCCTAGAATATTAATAGTTTGTTTAAAAAAGACAAAACCCTTTTTCTAGGAAAAATAACATCGCCCATACTATTTCAAAAATGAACTTGTGAAAATTATTCCGATATCTAGGTCAATAGCAAACATTAGGCTTTTTTCTTTGTTTTCTCTTTCATTATAAATGAATATAATATCTTTATCGAAAACATATTTACATGGACAAACATAAATGCGGTTGGTGTGTTGGAGATGAGCTATACGAATCTTATCACGATAATGAATGGGGCGTTCCATTGCATGATGAACAATTATTATTCGAATTTCTAGTTTTAGAAACTTTTCAAGCGGGATTAAGTTGGATCACGATTCTTCGGAAACGTGATAATTTCAGGGCAGCTTTTGATAATTTTGATTATCAAATTATAGCTCAATATAATGAAGAAAAGAAGGAAGCATTACTTCAAGATTCGGGAATTATTCGTAATAAGCTTAAAGTCAATTCTGCAATTACTAATGCTCAAAACTTTATAAAAATCCAAAAAGAGTTTGGTAGTTTTGATACCTATATCTGGAGTTTTGTTGATTGTAAACCTATTAAAAATAGTTGGAAACATTATAAAGAATGTCCTGCAAATACCGAAATTTCTGATAAGATTAGTAAAGATTTAAAAAAAAGAGGGTTTAAATTCGTCGGATCTACTGTAATATATGCTTTTATGCAAGCGATCGGAATGGTAAATGATCACGAGATAAATTGTTATAGATATTCGGAGGTCTAATGGTTATGGCATATATTAGGGACTTTTTTCTACAAAACGAATCCAAATTATAATTGCAGAAATTTGTAGTACCCCCATTAGGTCACTTTTCTAGCTGATTGATTAGAGCTAGTGCTTTGATTTTATATAATCCATTGTATTCGATAATTTCTTGAAGAATGGAGCGGCTTTTTTCTATCTTATTTAATTTAAGATATGTTAATGCGCTATACCAAGTAGCGTCTTCATTATACTTACTGGTATCACTTACATTTTCGAACTGTAAGATGGCTTCTTCTTCTCTTCCTGTATTGAGGTAACTATTGCCCAAGTATAATTGGAGTTGTTCTTTTTTAGATAATATAGCTAATCCTTCGAGTTCATTAATCACGGTTTTATATTCTCCATTTTCGTAATGTTGCAATACTGTACTTAGATCATTTTTGGCTTGTCCTCTAGTAACATCTTCTACAGGATAAGGAGCATAATGAGAGGCATAGAGCTCTGCAATATGATTAGATTGTTTAAAATTATTCCATAATAAGCCTCCAATCCCCAAAAATATGATTAGAGTAGCTGCGATTTTCCAATATGAAAAAATAGGAGAGGTCAGTTTTAATGATTTGTCAGAAGCTCTTTGCTGTTCTTCTGCTTTAATTTCTTGATGTATCCGTTGTAACTTTCTTTTAAATTCTAAAGTACTGGTATCGCTCAATACGCGATGTAAGTCACGTTGTTTATCTACTTCGATTGAAAGCTTAGAATCCATAGCAATCTCTTTTTCGAAAGCTACCTTTTGTTCTTGGGATAATGTATTAGCAAGATACTCCTCTATTTTTTCAAATAATTGCTGAGACCTTTTCATTTTACGTTATTTTTTCACGAATTATTTTTTTAATTCATGTGGGATTTTATATTAATTACTTTCAGGAATTATTATAATATTAACTATTTTGGGTGTTTTTTAATTCCTGAAATATTGGGTCATTTTCTATTTTTTCTATTAATAATTTTTTACAATCGTACTTTTTTTTCCGGGTATATCCTTCTGTATATCCAGTAATACTAGTAATCTCTTTCATGCTCTTACCTGCAAAAAATAGTTCTAATACTTCTATACAACTATCATTTAATCTGTGAAAATATTTTCGATAAAGGCATTCTTGTTCTTTATTTTCTATTTCTTGTATTATTGAATCATCAATTTCGTTTATATTTTGTACAATAGTATCATCTATAATTAGCTTCTTTTTTTTACGTAATCGACTTAACCACATATTTCTACATATCGCATAAAAATAAGTACGCAAGGATGCTGTAACCTCTAAAGAGTTATCGCTCATTTTTTTGTATATGATGATTAAAGCATCCTGAAATACATCTTCTACATCTAATTCATTCCCAGAATTCTGAAGAATATATTTACGAATATACGGAAGGTTTTCTTTATAGAAATCTTTGATTATCAATTCATCTCCAGCAAGAATTCCTTCTAATGTGTTACGGTCATCCGTTTTACTCATCTATTAATATACTTTATCTACAAATTGTTACCTTGTCAACTCGAAAAATTAAGGATTAATTTCATTAAATTACACAAATATGTTGTCAGTAACGTAAAAATTTCTAACGAAGTGTAATAAATCAACATTGTTTTTAAGCGCAAAGCATAAAAATAACATTTTTACAAGAATAACATGATGTAATTATTTATCAAACACTGTTATTTTATTATAGACTTCTATTCTTATGCTTATGTTTCAATATGGGGTAAATTGATAACACACATATATGTATCCACTAGTATTGTTTTTGCCCTAAGGCAATTCACATAAAAAAGGGGGAGATCAATTAAAATGATAATACGAGTTATTCATTTTAATTGTTTTTCAGCAGATAGTATTTAACCCGTTTTATTCATTAGGAAATCTATTCCATCTTTCAACTGCTGCAAACACTACCGTTTCACTATGTTTTTTAATATAACCGTAGCGATGCTACGCTAAAATGAAGAAAACATCAGTGTTTATTGCACTTGAAAGTATCTTGACGAAGTCCTAACGCATAAACCGGGTTTAAGATTAATTATACATCAAACCCAATGTCAACCCCAAGCTTATTAGCAATTAGTTTGTTAATTCGTTGTTTAAGTTGAGGTATTTTTACACTTTCTAAAACATTGTTTGCAAAGGCATACATCAGCAATGCCCTAGCTTCTTTTTTTCCAATTCCTCGAGATCTCATGTAGAATAAAGCTTGTTCATCTAATTGCCCGATAGTACATCCGTGTGAACATTTTACATCATCTGCAAATATTTCTAATTGAGGTTTAGAATTGATTGTTGCTTTATCACTTAATAAGATATTATTGTTAGATTGAAATGCGTTAGTTTTCTGCGCTTTTTTATTCACAATAATTTTTCCATTAAACACTCCTGTTGATTTCTCATCAAAAATGCCTTTATAATCCTGATGACTCTCGCAGTTAGGTTCTGTATGATGCACGAGTGTATTATGGTCTACATGCTGTTTTCCTTCTATGATAGTAATTCCATTAAGTATAGAATCAATCCCTTCTCCTTTTTGATAAAAATTAAGGTTATTTCGAGTTACATTTCCACCAAAAGCAAAGGTGTGAACCGATGCAATACTCTGTGCTTGCTGTTGTATAAATGTGTTATCTATTAAAGAAGCATTCTCGTGATCATTCTGTATTTTATAGTAATCTATATGTGCCCTTTTATCTACAAAAATTTCGGTTACTGAGTTAGTCAATACAGGGTTGTCGGTTAAACTCTGATGACGTTCTATAATCTGCACATGAGAATTCTCTTCTACTACGATGAGATTACGGGGTTGTAATAATTGTGCAGATTCAGTTCCTGTAGAGAAATGTATAATCTGTATAGGTTTATCTGCTAATTTATTTTTAGAGATGTATATATAAGCTCCTTCACTAGAAAAAGCAGTATTTAATGATGTTATACCATCTTCGCGTGCAACAGTATTAAAATAATTATCAATTATAGGCTTATATCTATCGTGTGTTAATGCAGAAGACATCAAACATACATCAATTTTATCATGTGTTGTCTCTGATAAATGCGACGAATATTTACCATCAATGAATACTATTTTATAGGTATCAAGGTCATATAAAATGTATTTTTTTATATCGGTAAACTCTAGGGCATTTTCTTCTTTAGGAAAAATACTGTAATCGTGTTTTAGTATAGAATTAAGGGATGTATATTTCCAAGCTTCTTCTTTTTTAGTAGGGAATCCTTTTTCTTCAAAAACTTTGATAGCATGACTTCTGATATCGTGGACAGAGGTATCTATATCAACCGTATTTTCAAATGCTAAAAAAGAGGATACTAATTTTTCTTTCAATTCCATTACCTACAATTATTTATTGTTAGCTTTTTGTTGATCGTTTGAAAACCTCAGAATTATATTTCTAAAAGTTCTCAATTTTCAGCAAAAACTATTATTATGCGTTTATCTCTTCTTTAATCCAATCGTATCCTTTTTCCTCTAGTTCTAAGGCTAGTTCTTTAGTTCCAGATTTTACTATTTTCCCGTCATACAGTACGTGTACAAAATCAGGAACTATATGTTCTAATAATCGCTGATAGTGTGTGATTACGATAACAGCATTGTCTTTACTTTTTAGTTTATTTACTCCATTGGCCACAATACGCAATGCATCGATATCTAAGCCAGAGTCTGTTTCATCAAGGATAGCTAATTTAGGCTCCATCATAGCCATCTGAAATATCTCATTTCGTTTTTTTTCTCCACCAGAGAAACCTTGATTAAGAGAACGAGATAAAAACTTACGATCGATATTTAATAACTCAGATTTTTCTCTAATTTTCTTAAGCATATCCTTAGCAGGCATTTCTTCCAATCCTTGTGCTTTTCTAGTTTCATTGATAGCAGTTTTCATGAAATTGGTTACGGTGACACCAGGAATTTCTACAGGGTATTGAAACGAAAGAAAAACACCTTTATGTGCTCTTTCTTCTGCTGCTAATTCATCTATATCTTCTCCATCTAAGAGTATAGCACCTCCTGTCACTTCATATTCTTCTTTTCCAGCAACAATACTGGCTAATGTACTTTTTCCAGCACCATTAGGGCCCATTATTGCGTGAACCTCTCCAGCCTTTACTTGCAGATTAAGACCTTTTAGAATTTCTTTATCTTCAACGCTAGCGTGTAAATCCTTAATTTCTAACATCTTGTTTTTATCTCTTTTTTACTAATTAGTAGGATATTATGATCTTATATTTATTCATCTGTAGGTGGTGCAGGTGGTTGTTCAGCATCATCTGTGGATTGTATCTTGGTAGGTAATTCTGAAGTAGGCTCACTCACACCTACAATTTCTACAATTTCTACAATTTCTGGCCATCCTTCTCCAGGGTTTTGTTTTATCATACCTTTGACCACTACGGGAACCATATCATATTCTTCTCTTTGTAAAGGTTGTATCTTACTATTTAATTCCTTAGCCATATCGTTAAGAACTACGCCATAAATAAAATCTTTACCTTTAATAACGCCTGCATTTTCTATTAAGATAAATTCTCCTCTTATTACTGTTGATTCTCCATTTTCTGAAGTTTTTGAGGAGTCATTTTTACAGGAAAAAATTAAAAAGCTTACGAAAATTAAAATGATTGATTTTTTCATCGATGTGTGTTTGGTTAGTTATTAATTTATCCAACAGAACCTTCTAGAGAAATTTCTAAAAGCTTTTGGGCTTCTACAGCAAATTCCATAGGGAGTTTATTTAATACTTCCTTACTGAATCCGTTAACGATTAGCGCAATTGCTTTTTCTGTATCGATACCTCTTTGATTACAGTAAAAGATTTGATCTTCTCCAATTTTGCTAGTAGTAGCTTCATGTTCTATCTGAGCGGTTTTATTTTTCGCTTCAATATAAGGAAACGTGTGTGCACCACATTCATTGCCCATGAGTAGAGAATCACATTGGGAAAAATTACGAGCATTGGTAGCTCTACTATTAATTTGCACCAATCCCCTGTAACTGTTTTGAGATTTTCCTGCGGAAATTCCTTTAGAAATAATGGTGCTTTTGGTATTTTTTCCTAAATGGATCATTTTTGTGCCAGTATCAGCCTGCTGATAATTATTGGTTACAGCAATAGAATAAAATTCTCCTACCGAATGGTTTCCTTTAAGTACACAAGAAGGATATTTCCAGGTAACTGCAGAACCAGTTTCTACTTGTGTCCAAGAAATTTTGGCATTCGTCTCGCACAAGCCTCTCTTGGTAACGAAATTAAAAACACCTCCTTTACCTTCTGCATTTCCTGGATACCAATTTTGTACTGTAGAGTATTTTATCTCTGCATCATCTAATGCAATTAGTTCTACTACTGCTGCGTGTAATTGATTTTCGTCTCTTGATGGGGCTGTACATCCTTCTAAGTAACTCACATAACTGCCTTGGTCTGCAACTACTAAAGTACGCTCGAATTGCCCTGTTCCTGCTTGATTGATCCTAAAATAGGTAGACAATTCCATAGGACATCGTACGCCTTTAGGGATGTAACAAAAAGACCCATCACTAAATACGGCAGAGTTTAAAGCTGCATAAAAATTATCTTTTTGTGGAACTACTGACCCAATATATTTCTTAACCAGTTCGGAATGTTCTTGTATTGCTTCAGAAATAGAACAAAAAATAATTCCTTTTTCTGCAAGTGTTTCTTTGAAAGTAGTTGCTACAGATACAGAATCCATTACAATATCAACTGCAACTCCAGCTAGTTTTTTCTGCTCATCAAGAGAAATTCCAAGTTTTTTGAATGTATCCAGCAATTCTGGATCTACCTCATCAAGGCTTTCATATTTTGGTTTTTTATTGGGCGCAGAGTAATACGATATATCTTGGAAATTTGGTTTTTCGTACTGTACATTAGCCCATTCTGGTTCTTCCATTTGCTCCCACATTCTAAAGGCTTCTAACCTCCAATCTGTCATCCATTGAGGTTCATTTTTTTTCTTAGATATCGCACGGACAATATCTTCATTAAGACCTACAGGAAAGGTGTCAGATTCTATATCCGTATAGAAACCATACTCATATTCTTTGGTTTCTAATTCTTTTTTTAAATCGTCTTCGGTATATGCCATCTTACTATATGCTCTTTCTTAGCGTTAAGGATCTTCTTTTAATTTTATAGGGAAAAACTTTCTCCGCAACCACAGGTTCTATTGGCGTTAGGATTATTAAATATGAAACCCGTTCCATTTAACCCTCCAGAATATTCTAAAGTGGTACCAATTAGATAAAGGAAGCTTTTTTTATTGACAATGATGCGTACACCGTTATCTTCGAAAATTTTATCTCCTTCTTCTTGGCTGTTATCGAATTTTAAATCATATGATAACCCAGAACAACCACCGCTTTTAACACCTACACGGACATAATCTACAGAAGCATCATACCCATCATCACTCATGAGTTCTATGACTTTCTTTTTTGCTGTATCAGAAACTTTAATCATACTATATTAAATAGATTAATTCTAAATGGAATGCAAATATACTACATATGTAGGTTTTATTGGCATAACCTAACATTTATCTAACATATATTGGGATAGTTATAAACTATGGTGGATATGGCAAATTCTTATTTCTTTGTTTCTGTTTAAAATCTTTAGCAATAAAATAAAGTTTTGTAAGAAATAACTAATTGTTAAAAAAGGGAGTGTAATTCAAAAACGAAAAGCAGGAATTTAGAAGGTTATTTTCACAAAATCATAGTATTATAATAACATTTTATTGTGATGTGCAGTCACAATTTTAACGTTAATTAGTAAAAGAAATTATAAGGGATAAATTGGTTTTTTGGAGACATAAATAATTTTAAATATGAATTCAATTAAGTCAATTTTAATCGATGATGAGGAAGATGCCATTCAATCACTGCAATGGAAAATCTTTAGGTATTGTCCGTATATTGAGATTATTGACACGATTTCGAATCCTCTTAATGCTATAAAAGTTATTGAAAAAACAAATCCAGATTGTGTTTTTATCGACATAAAAATGCCAAATCTTACGGGTTTCGATATTTTGGAGTCATTGCATCAAAAAAAATTCTCTGTTATTATTACTTCTGCTTTTGAGGACTATGCTTTAAAAGCAATAAAACTGTCGGTATTTGATTATTTACTAAAACCTATTGACAAAGATGATCTTATTCGAGTGTATAGGAAACTCTGCCAAACTATTAATATCTACCCTGACCCTGAAATCGCTAGAATTAAACTTTGTGTAAATGGAGTGATTCACTTCTTCAAAAAAAATGAAATCATTATGCTTAAAGCAGAGAGTAATTATACCAAGATATTTTTAAGTGATAATCGCAAATTATTTTTGTCCAAAACTTTAAAAGAGGTCACAGAAGGGCTACCAAGAACTTGTTTTTTTAGAATTCATAATTCGTATTGTATTAATCTAAATCACGTGCAAGAATATAGGAAAAACCAAGGCGGTATAGTGATTATGAGTAACGGTCAACATGCAAGTATCAGCAGGAATCGAAAAAATGAATTCCTAACAAAAATGTATTAATTCTTATTTTGAAATCAATACAATTTAATATATGGTTACAAGGAGTACTCTTTGTTATTTCTTTATATCCACTATTAATATATTTTAAAAGTAGGAAAAGCATATTTCTTTATTACAGCTTGTATGTAATTTGTCTTCTTTTTTATTTTTCATATTACGGTTCCATTGTTTTTTATGAGGAATTCTTTTCTCACCGAGAGCCTATAGTTTTTTACGGAGTTCAATTTTTAGCCTATTCATTTTATATATCGTTTATACGAGAATTGTTAGACACTAAAAAATTTACTCCTAGATGGGATACAGTGCTTAAAGTTACAAGCTGGATTTTTATAAGTTTCATTTTTTTGACAGGAATTTTGAGTCTTTTAATGTCTCAAAAAAAGCTTTTTGTAGTCATAACAGGTGTCCTAATAGTAATCACGGTATTTGCTTTTGTATGTTATTTTGTTGTATACAAAATAGAAGCATCGCAGGTTAAGCTATTGATTTTGGGATCTTTTATTTATGTAGTTATGGCTAACGTAAGTCTTTATTTTTCTTCTGTTAACTATCGATTATCTTATGATGCGATTATTTTTATGGAAATAGGTGCTATACTAGAGATTTTGATTTTGGCTTTAGCAATTGGCAATAAAATCAAAATGATTTCTGATGAAAAAAAAGAAGCTCAACTACAACTGATGCAGCGTTCTATAGAAGCTTCTGAACTTAAAATCATAGCGCTTAAATCACAAATGAACCCTCATTTTATTTTTAATGTACTTAATTCTATCAATAATTACATCCTTAAAAATGATATCGAAAAAGCGTCCAATTATTTGACTAAATTTTCTAAACTCGTAAGGAAAGTTTTAAATAACTCTACAGAAAAAACAATACCATTATCTCAAGAAATAGAAATTATCAAAAACTATATTGAGCTTGAAAGATTGAGAATTAAAGGAGGATTTTCCTTTTATTTTGAGCAAGCTAAGGATCTCTCAATTGTTTATATACCTCCGCTTTGCCTTCAGCCTTATATAGAAAACGCCATTTGGCATGGCCTTCATCAAAAAAAAGGAGATAAGGAGTTGCGAATCAAAATTAGTCAACATGATAAAGAAATGATAAAAATTGTGATTATTGATAATGGTGTAGGCAGAAAAAGAGCCTCAAAATTAACTACTATTACCGAGAACAATTCATTTGGATCAAAGGCTACACGTGAGCGAATTCTTGCGATGAATCAAAAAAATCGCTTATCTATTGAAGATTTTCAAAAAGGCAATGTTTTTGAACCAGGTACTAAGGTAACTATTCACATTCATAAATGACAACTTACTCTCTTTTTCATACTATTTACTAAGTATTCTGTACCATTTGCTAATCATCAGAATATAGAGTCGTTTACTTATTTAACTTTGGTGAAGTGCCAATATTTAATTTAATCAATATTGGCATGTAAAAATTGATTTGCGCAAATCATAATTATCTAATCACAAATCTAAATATTATGAAAAAATTAAAATTAGTTCTCGTTTTTAGCTTATTAGTATTTTTATCATCTTGTAATAAGGATCAAGCAGAAACAGGTATAGAAGTAAATTCTGAAGAAAGATTTCAAGAATTGCAAGCAGAATCACAATTTTTAGAATTTGAAAAACTGCAAGGTCAATTAACAGAAGAAATGTTCACTATTTTGGAAGAGAATAATATTGCTCCGAATGAGCTATACAATTTTTATAAAGAAGGAAATTCAGAAAAAATTAATAAACTGTTTGAAGATGAGAGAATACTTAAAATTAGAGATGAATTAGCTCCTATTATGTCTTTTATAAAAACGCAATATGGAGATATCATAACGGTTCCGGATACTCATGATTATGAAAAAACTATAGAAATAGGCCTTAAAAGTTTACAGGACATAAACACCTATTCTGATGCCAAAAGGAGAGGGTGTAGTTGGAGATATACACTTTGCGGAGTTGCTGCAACAACAGCATATACAGCCTGTATGGCTGTGGCGGGAACTGCTACAGGAGGATTAGCAGCTCTTGCTTGTACTACGGCATACTTATATGCAATGACAGAATGTCATCGTAAGCACTGTAGCTAAAAGGGAGGGAGTAGTATTCTTTTCTATTAAAAGCTATTAGAAAATATCTAATAGCTTTTCTTTTTTTTCAAAACTCAGAAAATCGATTGTCATTTATATAATACCATTTTGATTTGTACAATAGTTAGCATCATAGTTTATTTCACATTACAGAAATAGTATTATACAAACTAGAAATTAGCAGGATTGTCTATCGATTATTTTCGCGAACCAATATGAATCCTGCATTAATATCGCTTATAACTATATTACCACTATCAAAATAAGGGTATACATTCCAAGCACCATTAAAACCTGCATCATTATCTGAAGGGAAGGTATCGAAGAATCCAATTTCGGACATCGTTTTATTAGCAATATCACTAATATCTATAATTCTGATTCCTGCTCTATAATTAGCTAAATAGAATTTGTCTCCTTTTACATACCCATTATGATCAATCGAAGAAGTTGGCCCAGTATAATTCATATGAAATACAGGATTGTCTAAATCTTCAAAATCGAATACGATGGTTCTAGTATTAAACCCTACACGTTGTTCATCTAATTCATCTCCCAATAAAAAATAACGTTGATCTTGGGTGAACCACCCTTGATGAGTATATCCAACATTAGCATAGCTAATAGTCGATAATGTTATTGGATTTGCTTTATCTGTAATATCTGCAATTACAATTTCTATTTGATTACTACCCACAAGGATTTCTTTACCCAAATGTTCTGTATCTGGACCATTATAGGTAATCACTTGTGCGTCATGAGAATAAGGATCTCCTCCTGTAGAAATAAAACTACCAGCAGCTACAGGGTTTTTGGGGTCTTGTATGTTTATGATATGAGGACCTCCATTAAAGGTTAATGTTCCAACTGCATATGCAAATCCTTGATCTTCATTGATCACTATATTATGGGCTTTTCCAAAACCACTATAACGAGCATCTTCTGTAAATGTAACAGGTGGATTAGTTACAGATCTTAATTTGGTGAGATCAAAAACCTGCATCCCGTGGTCGTGGTCTCCTGGATTAACATCTGCAACAATAAATGCATGATTCTGATAAACTTTAGCATCTCTCCAAGGAGAAGAAGGTGTTGGAGACGGTAGTTTTCCTAAATATACAGGGGTTTCTGGACTCGAAATATCGATAAAAGCGGTGCCATTGTCTAAACACATAATAGCATATTCATTTCCATTAGAAGGGTCTGTCCACCCCCAACTGTCATTTCCTGCAGTAGCACCCATTACTGATAGTGATATACTCGATATTAGATCAATCCCATTACAGGGAAAACCTCCTGCAATCCCATTGTCACAGAGGTTAGAATTATTTCCTCCATCTGTAAGGATATTTGTAGTAGGCTCATCATCATCATTACTACAATTAGTAAAAAATAAAATTATTAAACAACAACAAATTCGTGAAATATTTTTTCCCATTATAACCAATTTTATAAGACACAGCCCCTTTTTTTGTGTATTCTACAATATAGTATTAAATTTTTTTGTTAGCAATAAATACAGGAATTATAATAATATACTATAAATAGAAGTAGTAGACTTACTGGAGTATTATAGGCAAAATTTTAAAAGAATTAGCACTAAATTTTATACGTATTTAAGGTGAGTTCTAGAATAGAATAAATACTTCTTCTTCTGTAAACTAATTTATACATTTCTTTAAACTTTTAGGAATCGAAATCTTTGGGTTTCCTACCTTTGTATTTATGATTGAAGATAAAAATACACCGAGAACATCTATAGCAGAATTAGGAGAATTTGGTCTTATTGACCATCTGACAAAAAACTTTAACATTTCGCAAGAAACCACAATCAAGGGTATTGGTGATGATGCTGCGGTTTTGGATTTTAAAGACAAAAAATGTGTAATTACTACAGATTTATTAATAGAAGGGATTCATTTTGATTTATCATACGTTCCCTTAAAGCATTTGGGATACAAAGCAGTGATAGTTAATCTATCAGATATCTATGCTATGAATGCTACTGCATCACAGATTACAGTATCCATTGCTGTTTCTAATAGATTTCCATTAGAAGCATTAGAAGAATTATATGCAGGGATATCGACAGCCGCTAAGATATATGATATCGATGTTATAGGTGGTGATACTACTTCATCAACTACGGGACTAATGATCAGTATTACTGCTATTGGGTACGTGGATGAAGAAGAATTAGTATATAGAGATGGTGCTGGAGAGAGTGATCTACTGGTAGTCAGTGGAGATGTTGGAGCTGCCTACTTAGGTCTGCAGGTATTAGAAAGAGAAAAAAAAGTATATGAAGTGAATCCTAATTCGCAACCTGATCTCGATCAATATTCATACCTCATAGAACGCCAATTAAAACCAGAAGCTAGAAAAGACATAAAAGCACTTCTCCATACCTTAGAAGTAAAACCAACAAGTATGATCGATATAAGTGATGGGTTATCTTCAGAAATAATTCATCTCTGTACCAGATCTAAGGTTGGGGTTAATTTGTATGAAGAAAAAATACCATTGGATCCAACTGTTATAGCAACTTGCGAAGAGTTTACATTAAATAGTACTACAGTAGCACTTAATGGAGGAGAGGATTATGAATTATTATTTACGATAAAACAAAAAGATTTTCCTAAAATAAAAGCAAATCCTAATCTTACTGTTATTGGCCATATGACTGATGAAAAAAGTGGTATTGGATTGGTAACTAGAGCAAATGAAAAGATAGAATTGCAGGCCCAAGGATGGAATCCAATAAAAGAATAATGTCTAAGAAGCAGCCTGAAGATTTATTTTATTATTAATCCTTGCCGTTTTTTTCTGATGAACAAAAGCAAGTACATCATTAATTTCTTTGAGTTTAGGTGTCATTACTTCTAATCTGCCTTTGCTATTGGTAGTTACCTGTTCGCGACAATGAGAACAAGTGTACTCTTTTATATAATTGGTAACTTGTTTAGAAGCGACATACTTATGGCCAAATAATCCACAGTAGATTTTTGCTATAGAAAAGGACGATTTAGGGGTATACTTTTTCATTATAATGGGAGTTGTAAATTGATTATCAATACAATAATACTATTTTTTTAGTTATTAACAACATTTTGTAGGAAAAATTTCTACAAATATGTAAAATTTATCAAAAAAAGTATATATTATAGTGATTTTACCCTTTAAAAAAGCGTTTAATCGGTTAAATAAAATAATAGCACTACTCCTATAAAGAGTGTATATATCTTAAAAATGAGGGGAAAAACACATCATTTTGAAGAGAAAAATTGCTTTAATTCTTGGACGAACTCTTTCTTATTTTCTATATAAGACATATGCCCTCCATCAAATAATATAAACTCTGTTTTGTATTGTTTAGACTCGATACTATTTTGCTTATATGATAAAACAGGGTCTTTTTTTCCAGCAAAAATGATTTTTGGTCCTTTAAAATTTAACAAAACTTCAGAGCAATCTTTCCTGATTTTCATCCCCTCTAAAGCAGCAATGATTCCTTGAAGAGGGGTTTTTGATGCTTCTTTTTTTATGGTATTTATTTCTGCAGTATATATAGAACGATTTTCTTTTGCAAAAAGATTAGCAATTGCCATATGAGTATATGCTTCTGGATTTTTTTTTACAATATGTATAGCCCGATCCCGATTTATTTTACGTTGATCATTATCTGGAAAAGAAGTTGAATTTACTAATGCTATAGAAGAAACAGTATCAGGAAATAAATCTACATAGGCCAAAGCTACATATCCTCCCATAGAATGGCCTACCAATGCGATATCAGTCAGAGTCAATTTATTTAGTACAGTTTTTATAGCATGTGCCATATCTTCCATGGTATGGATATATCCAATACAGTTTGTTTTTCCGTGCCCTAGTAGGTCGATGGTAATACAAGTATAATTAGTAGAAAAAAATGGAATAATAGCTTTCCACATATCCATATTTTCTAAGAAACCATGTAAAAAAACAAGTGCAGGACCTTTTCCAGAAACCTGATAATTAATTTTAATTCCTTTATGTGTTACTATCATTTCTAAATTTCTATTTTAGCAATATAAACCTAACCAAATGCGATTTAATAAAGAAACTTTTATAACAGGATTTGCTTTGTTTTCTATGTTTTTTGGAGCTGGGAATCTTTTATTACCTCCAATGCTGGGATATAATGCTGGTCAGGATTGGTACATTGTTGCAATTGGTTTTATTATTACTGCGGTAGTAATCCCTCTTTTAGGCATCTTAGCACATGCACGTTTACAAGGGACTATGTATGATTTTGCAAAAAAAGTTTCTCCTATTTTCAGTATCGTTTATTGTATTATTGTATATGTTATATCTGTGGCTATTCCATCTCCCAGAACTGCAGCGGCAACTTATGAAACTGTAATACAGCCTAATTTTAGCGGTATTAGTTCATTGGGTAGTAGTATTGTTTATTTTGGACTCGTTTTTCTTTTTGTATACAATCGTTCTAAAGTTCTATCCTTGTTAGGTAAGTATTTGACACCATTAATTGTATGTATCTTATTACTTGTTATCGGTGTTGGTTTATTTTCGACAGAAGAAATCATAAACCCTACAGAAAAACTTACATTTTTTAAAGGATTGATAGAAGGCTATCAGACTTTTGATGCTATTGGAGCGGTGGTAGTAGGAGGTGTTGTCATCATTTCTTTGAATATGAGAGGACATAGTACGTATGATGCAAAGAAGTATTTGATTTCTCGATCTGGATTCATTGCAGGTTTTGGATTACTGATTATGTATACAGGTATGATTGCAGCTGGTGCCTATTTTAGATCAGAGATTGCAGTAGATGAGGCATTAAGCAGTGATTTACAAAGAGCACAGCTTCTTAATACAATTTCTTTATCGGCATTAGGAACAGTAGGAAGTACTTTTTTAAGCGTATTAATTGGGTTAGCCTGTTTTACAACAGCAGTGGGGATTATAACAGGAACTGCTGATTATTTTAAAGGTTTATTTAATAATTCTCAAAAAATATATTTGATTACAGCTATGATAGGATGTTGCGCTGGCGTCGCAATTGGGCAGTTAAATTTTAGTACGATTATTCATATCGGTCTTCCAATTATTTTTATGATTTACCCAATTACTATTGCTTTAATATTTCTAAATGTGATCCCAGAAAAATTTGCTACTCCCTTTGTTTTTAAGATAGTTGTGATTACAACAATTCTTTTTAGTATTCCAGATTGTATTCGATTTATAACAAGTGAAACCACAGCTTTTGGCAATTGGGCATCAGACATTAGGATGTTGCTCCCTCTGGGAAATGAACATTTTGGGTGGGTATTGCCTAGTTTGATTGCATATGTATTAGCGAATATATTTGTGTTTTTGAAAACTAAGAAATAATACGATTTACGGATGAGAATTTCGTAAAAATAATGGCAAGGATTTTTCGCTAGATTGATGAATCAAATTAAACAATAGCCATAGCTATTGTTTCATTTTATGAAGAAAATATAGTAGAAAAAGAATATCATTAGATGCGAAATTTTTATTCGTAAATCGTATAAGGTGTTTTTTATCTAAAATAATTAATTGAGAGTAGCAATCCACCAGGTATTCCCAAAAGGATCTCGAAAACCTGCTGCACGTGCGCCATAGTCTTCTTCCATGGGTTGCATTAAAGAGATTGCCCCTGCATCGATAGCATCAAAATAAGTTTGATCTGCGTCTTTTACATATACATACATCGCACTGTGTTGTGCGGGATAGGTTTTTGAAGCTTCTGTAACCATAATTGTACTATCGCCGATCATGACTTCAGAATGTTCAATTTTATAGGAGGTATCAACTTTACGAAGCATTTCTTGGGCATTGAATATTTTTCTGATAAAATCAATAAAATCTTCTGCTTGTTCTACAATTAAATAAGGCATCGCTTGCTGATGACCTGCTGTGATTTTCATTCGCTGCATACACTCAAAATTGATGATATATATACAACGGATGTGTAGCCTATAATATTCTGTTAATCACTAAATATAAATTTTATAAACAAAATGGAACTATGATTTATTCATCAGTTCCTCGATTTCTTCTGCTTCGATAGGGATATTAGCCATCAGATTAAAGGGTTCTCCTTTTTCTTGTATCACTACATCATCTTCTAAGCGAATACCAAAACCTTCATCAGGAATATAAATTCCAGGCTCTACAGTAAACACCATATTTGCTTGCATAGGCTCAGTCAATATCCCATAATCATGGGTATCCAATCCAATATGATGAGAAGTTCCGTGCATAAAGTATTTTTTATAAGCAGGCCACTCAGGATTTTCACTCTTCACATCAGACGTATCTAATAATCCAAGCCCTAGTAATTCTGAAGTCATAATCTTACCTACTTCTTTATGATATGCTGCCCAGATGGTTCCCGGAACTAACATTTTGGTTGCTTCGTTTTTTACGCGTAAGACTGCATCGTAGACAGCTCGTTGTCTCTTGGTATATCTTCCTGAAACTGGAATAGTTCTGGATAAGTCACTAGAGTAATTGGCATATTCAGCTGCCACATCCATCAGTATAAGATCCCCTTCCTGACATTGTTGGTTATTTTCTATGTAATGTAGTACATTAGCATTGGTACCGCTAGCAATAATTGGAGTGTAGGCAAACCCCTTGGATCTATTATTGATAAATTCGTGTACTAATTCTGCTTCTATATTATATTCCCAAACTCCTGGTTTTATAAAACCAAGTAATCTTCTGAATCCTTTTTCTGTGATGTTACAAGCAGTCTGCATCAGATCAATTTCTATAGGATCTTTTACAGAACGTAAGCGTTGTAAAATAGGATTACTCTTGGCTACCGAATGCGCAGGGTATTTATTTTTCCACCACTTAGTAAAACGATCTTCTCTGGTTTCTGTTACTACATTAGCACGATAATGCTCATTAGTATTTACATAGACCGTATCGCATTGCGTCATGATCTCAGAAAATACTTTTTCTATATCTTGGAGCCAATAGACGGTTTGTATTCCAGCAGTTTCAAAAGCTTTTTCTTTGGTTAGTTTTTCGCCTTCCCAGATAGCAATCAATTCACTCGTCTCTTTTAGGAAAAGAATTTCGCGGTGTTTTTCATTAGGAGCATCTGGAAATAACACTAACATACTTTCTTCCTGATCCACTCCGCTTAGATAAAAAATATCTCTGTGCTGCTCAAAAGGCAAAGTACTATCAGCACTAATAGGATATATATCATTACTATTAAATACAGCAATGCTATTAGGTTTCATTTTTGCTGTAAAATTTTTACGATTTTTGATAAAAAGGTTTTTATTAATAGCATGATATTTCATAAAGCAATTTTTTATAAAAAGTGTTTTCAAAAATAGGGTATTTATTGGGTAATAAAAAAGGAACTCAAATCTTCTGAGTTCCTTATTCTAAATATGTATTATCTACATATTCTTTTTTAATTCAAAATAGATATTTTACTTGCTAATCGCTTTTTTAACAAAACCGATAATGGCCATTAAAACTCCACCACCAACACCACCTCCAGCAACACTACCGAGTATTCCTGCGATATCCATTCCTCCAGATGTATCAATCCCTAAATGACCAAGTAAATAGCCTCCTATTCCACCTCCAAGAATACCTAAAATAGAGTTTCCTACTCTTCCAAAAGAAGCATTCTTTAATAAAGAGCCTGCAACATTTCCTCCTACAGCTCCACTCACTAATTGGATAATCATTGGCAAATATTCTTCCATAATTGTTGTATTTATTTGATTAGTTGCTAATAAATTAACAAAAAAATAATAAAATAAACAAAAATAAACATCTATTAATCAGTTTTCTATGATTTGGTTGATGCCATTGTTAAACAATCTCTAAAAATTTTGACACAAGGTTAGCATTACATACTTTGAGCCCACTAAACTTTTATTATAATGAAATCATATTCCTCAATTTTTCTATTCTTATTTGTTTCATACATTCTTTTTCCACAATCGGTAGCAACTAATGCAGAAGAAATCTTAAGAGGATTGCGACAAAAAAAACAGCAAGAAACGGGATCTATAGTAAGTAATGTACCTTTTCAGAATATTGGTCCTTCTGTAATGAGTGGTCGTGTGGTGGATATAGATGTCAATCCAGAAAATACGTTAGAGTTTTATGTAGCTTACGCTTCGGGAGGATTGTGGTATACACAAAATAATGGCGCAACTTTTACTCCAATTTTAGATAGCGCAGAAACTATTAACGTAGGCGACATAGCAGTAAATTGGAAAAATAGCATTATATGGGTAGGTACTGGAGAAAATAATTCTTCTAGATCATCCTATGCAGGAGTGGGAATCCTAAAATCCATTGACAAAGGGAAAACATGGGTTAATGTAGGACTAACCGATTCACATCATATAGGAAGGATTATAATCAACCCCAATAATCCAAATGAAGTGACAGTAGGAGTAACTGGACATTTGTATTCTACGAACCAAGAGAGAGGTATATACAAAACAGTGGATGGCGGAAAAACTTGGAATAACACATTATTTATAGATAATAAAACAGGAATTATTGATCTAGCATATGCTTCAGAAGATTACACAATTATGTACGCTGCTGCCTGGGAGAAAGATCGTAAAGCATGGAATTTTGAAGGAAGTGGAGAAGGATCTGGAATTTATAAAAGTACAGATGCCGGTACTACCTGGAAGAAAATCTCTACTGGAGAAAATGGTTTTCCTACTGGAAGAGGAGTTGGGCGAATCGGTTTAGCTGTGTATGATCAACATACAATATATGCTGTACTAGATAATCAAAATAGAAGGAAGAAAGATAAACAAACAGAAAAAACTACAGGCCTTACAAAAGAAGATTTTAAAACAATATCCGTCGAAGATTTCTTAAAATTAGACGCAAAAAAATTAGATAAATATCTTAAAACGAACGGGTTTCAGGAAAAATATCGTGCAGAAAATGTAAAACAAATGGTGCGAAGTGGCTCGGTACAACCTATTGATTTGGCTAAGTATTTAGAAAATGCAAATGCAGCACTTTTTGATACACCTGTAATCGGAGCAGAAGTATACAGAAGTGATGATGGAGGGAAGAGTTGGAAGAAAACACATACTGAATATCTGGATGATATTTTTTTTAGTTACGGATATTATTTTGCACAAATACAGGTAAACCCAGCTAATAAAGATCATATATATATATCTGGAGTACCGATTTTAAAGTCAAAAGATGGAGGTAAAACCTATAAAAATATAAGTACAGAGAATGTGCATGCAGATCATCATGCACTCTGGATAAACCCTAAAAACCCGAATCATCTAGTAAATGGAAATGATGGCGGTGTGAATATCACTTATGATGATGGTGCTCACTGGATCAAAGCCAATCAACCTAATGTTGGGCAGTTTTATTATATCAATATTGATTATGAAAAGCCATACAATGTATACGGGGGGTTGCAAGATAATGGCGTATGGGTTGGAGAAAATACCGCAAAAGAAGATGTTTCTTGGCATCAGACTGGGCATTATCCCTGGAAAAGTATTTTAGGTGGAGATGGTATGCAAGTACAAATAGATAGCAGAAATAGTAATATTGTATATACAGGCTATCAATTTGGAAATTATTATAGATTAGATCGTTCTACAAATAAACAAACCTATATCCAACCAAAGCATGAGCTAGGAGAGTCTCCATACCGATTTAATTGGCAAACACCGATTTTACTATCTCCGCACAATCAAGATATCTTGTATATGGGAGGTAATAAACTCCTACGATCGATGAATCAGGGAGATGAATGGACAGCTATATCAGATGATCTAACGAATGGAGGGATAGAAGGAAATGTAGCCTATGGAACACTGACTACAATTTCCGAATCTGTATTCGAGTTCGGCTTGATATACGTAGGGAGTGATGATGGCTTGATACACATTACTAAGAATAATGGAGGAAATTGGACTAAAATTTCTACAAACCTACCCAAAGATTTATGGGTATCTAGAGTAATCGCTTCATCTCATAAAAGAGAACGTGTGTATATAAGTCTAAATGGATACCGATGGGATGATTTTAGACCGTATGTATATAGGAGTGATGACTATGGCCAAAGCTGGAAAAATATAGGAGAATCCATCCCGATATCAGCAGTAAATGTGATTAAAGAAGACCCTAATAATGAAAATGTATTATATGTAGGTACCGATAATGGAGCATATGTATCTTTAGACCGAGGAGATACTTGGCATCCTTTTTCTGAAGGGTTACCGAATGTAGCAATTCATGATATTGTCGTACACCCCGAAGCAAATGACTTATTATTAGGAACTCATGGTAGAAGCATATATAAAACTAATGTAGAACCACTACAACAAATAAATGATAAAGTCCTTTCTTCTAGTTTACATGCATTTCCAATCAATACCGTAAAATCGTCTTCAGATTGGGGAAATTCCTGGAGCAAGTGGTTAGATGCCTATGAACCCTCTACTATGATTAGATACTATACAAATACTACAAAAAAAGTAACACTAAAAATCACAACAGATGGCGGAAAAACACTTCAGGAATTTTCTGTAGATTCTAATAAAGGATTGAATTACACCTCATATGACCTTACTATTTCTGAAAAAGGAAAAAAAACATTGCTAAAAGAGTTTCCTGATGATGAGATCACCCAAAAAAAGAATGGCAAGTACTATCTGCCAGTTGGCAACTATAGAGTAGTTCTTTCTGATGGCGAAAACACAAGAGAAACGTCTCTAAAAATTGATTGAATCTATACAATTTAGTGACAGTTATTTTAACTGAAAGTATAACCTAAAAAAAATGCTAGTAAAACAGCTATTTACCTTAATATTTAGATAAGTTTTCATTATTTTTAAAAGCAATAAAACATAGAGTTTTAGGTGTTTTCTTAATTTTAGCATAGCTCCGTATGGTTAAATTAAAAAATACAGTCTACGTTAGTATTTGCAGTAGATCATAGACGCAATAGATTTTTTAATGCATAATCTGGGTTTAATGCATATTTAGGGTTTAAGACAGCAGTTATTTAATCTTATGAAGATAAATCCATATAATACGATACTATTTATATGTTATTTAGCATTACTGCTACTAGGTATTTTTAATCTTTTTAAGCATAGAAAGAAAAATAAAATATTCCGATATTTTTATGCTTTTTTGATAGTATCTAGCTTGGTAATTATCCAAGTACTGTTGATGGACTTTAGAGTTCATAAGTACTACTCTTGGATTCTTGTTTTATTTATCCCGTTTCAATACCTAGCACCAGTTTATTTTAGTGCCTTTATTTGTTACTACCTAAAGAAAGAAGAAATATATCTATCTGCAAGGAAATATCTTTTTATCCCATTTATTCTTTTCTTTATTTTATATACAATTCTAAAGATTAATATAGTAGTAGACTATGCTTGGGTTTCTAGAAAAACATTTACATTTATTCATACAGAAATCGATGAGAATTCTGCATTTATATTTAGCTTACTTATAAGTATTTGGAATCTTTTTATTATACTAAAATATGAAAATACTATTGGTAAGTATTCTTTTATCCATGTAAAGAAAAAAACGCGATGGATAAAAACCATCGTAAGTATTTTTATCGCATTCAATATTATATGGATGCTTACAATTCTACTATTTTATATCAGAAAAGATATAAGTGGGCATTTTCCATATTATCCATATTGGGCATTATATATTCTATTTTATTACACAATCTTATTTTTAGGATCGAGTCATATAGGAGAGTTATCAAAAAAAAATAAAGCAGAAGCAGAATCGGTACAAAAAGCTATTGAAAACTTTAGAATGTCTGGGTTAAACCATATTTTTTCTGAAGAAGAACTAGAATTAGTTTATTATGATAAACCATCTCAGATTACTGGGGTATTAAGTTATTTTTCTACATCTCTGTTCGACAAAAATAATGTAGAAGATGTATTATGGGATATTGTAGAGAACTGCATGACCTATCTGCAAATAGAGGATTGCGTCATTTATATTTTAGATGATTTTAAAGGTACCCTTGTACAAAAAGCTGCATATGGAAATAAAAATCAAGCAGAACGAAAAATTCTTAGTCCAATTGAGATTCCTCTAGGGAAAGGAATTGTAGGGAGTGTTGCAAAATCTGGCATATACGAATGCATCCATAATGTATTAAATGACAAGAGGTATATAGTAGATGATGTGAGTAGAAAATCAGAATTAACAGTCCCTATTATAATAGAAGATAAAGTAATAGGAATTATAGATTCTGAACACTCCCAAGAAGGTTTTTTTGATCAAAATCATATCCGATTATTTCAATTAATAGCAAAACTAACCGCAAAAAAACTGGCGCAGATATATACCAAAAATACTACTGGTATTACAGATGACAATATGTATTTTAAAGAGCTTGATTTTTTAATGAAAGAAGCTAAAATATATAGAGATGCAAACTTAGGATTACAAAGTATATCTGATCGATTACGTATCAGTAGTAATTATTTATCCCAATTGGTTAATAAAATTAGTGGAAGTAATTTTTCTGAGTATGTAAATAATTATAGGATTGAGGATGCAAAAACAAAGCTTAGAGACCCAAATTTTGCCAACTATACAGTATTAGCTATCGGTCTAGAAGCAGGTTTTAATTCCAAATCAACTTTTTATAGTGTATTTAAGAAACACGCTGGTATATCTCCTAAGGAATACAGAAAATCTACCATAAATTAATGTCTTTATATTTGAAATTCAAAGTTTTAGGACTTTTAAAAATCACCTATTATTATGGTTGTCATCAATTAAATCCACACGTTAAAAATAAATACTTATACCATTTGTTATTTGAATTTACTGGAATAAAATGAAAGAAGAGAAAATATTATTTAGAAAAATTGGAGGAATAGAAGCAGTAAATGATGTATTAGGCAATTAACTCCACAAAAAACACCCGATTTGAGCAGCCCATTTTTTTCAGCCCTCAAAATTAATTTGGCTTTATAATAAAAACAATTGTAAATTCTCACGAAAGCATTAGCGATACCATTAGATAGTATATAAGAAAATAGAAATTCTTATATTGGTAGATAATATAATATTTGTTTTTTAATGCTTCAGAATGAACTTTTTGATAATATAATGCGTGATTTCAATACTGGTTATTGGGAATTGCATAACGATCCAGATACAGAAATATGGTCCGATCGTTTTTATGAGATTTTGGGATATCATAAAAAAGATGTTCAATCTGATATAGATTATTTCTTAGCTCATTTATTACATCCTGAAGATGTAGATGTGTTCAGAGATAATTTTATAAATTATAGAAAAAACGCTGTCAATTTTAAACAGCATATTAAAATTATAAATACAAAAGGTGATTATCAGTTGTTTAGATGTGCTACTAATGATGAATTACCAGTGAATATAAAATCTGGCGCAAATTATGTGTTTTTTTTCGAAATAAAATTAGAACCAGATCAAACAATCAAAAAAGATAATTTTTATTATAAAGAAACTGCTCAGATGACTGCAACTGGCAGTTGGTATGTGGATTTTCAGAAAAAAGAAAGTTATTGGGATTTTGAAACATACAGAATTTTAGAATATTCAGATGATTATAGACCCTCTTTAAAAGATTCTGCTAACTATTATGCAGAAGAATTTAGACAGCAGGCAGCAGATTGTTTTTTTAATTGTGCAATGATAGGAACACCTTTTAATACAGAAATTAAAATGGTAACGGCTAATAAAAGAGAGTTTTGGGCTAGAGCCATAGGTAAACCTATATATAATGAGAATAAAGAAATCGTAGGGATTAGAGGAGTTTTTCAGGATATAGATGAAATAAAAAGTAAAGAAATAAGATTACAAAAATCGGTAGACATCATTGCTGCTCAGAATTCTAGGCTATTTAATTTTGCTCATATTGTGTCGCACAATCTTAGATCACATACAAGCAACTTATCACTATTAGTACAACTAATAGAAGATATTAAGGATCCTAAAGAAAAAGAAGAATTAGTAAATGAGATAAAAACAATCTCTACCAATCTTAATACGACTATCGAACACCTTAATGAGATTGTTACTATCCAGACTAACAATAAGCAAAAACGAACTCCAGTAAAATTTATAGATTCATTAACTCTAGTTATTAATGGGATTAGTCATATGATTAGTAACGGTAATGCAGAAATACGTTCAGATTTTAGTGCGCTAAAAGAGATAGAATATATCCCAGCATACTTAGAAAGTATTTTATTAAACCTAATTACGAATGCAATAAAATATAAGCATCCAGATAGAGACCCTATTATTACTATAAAAACGTATCTCAAGGATGGGAATAAATTCTTAGAAGTTTCTGATAACGGAAGAGGAATTGATATGGAATTATTTAAGGATAAGATATTTGGTATGTACAAAACATTTCATTACAATGAAGATGCGGTTGGAATTGGGTTGTTTATGACAAAAAACCAGGTGGAATCGATGGAAGGAACTATCAGTTTAGAAAGCCAAGTAGATCAAGGAACTACATTTACTGTAGCATTTTAAAAACACAAATAATTAACATAATGGGCGATAAAATAGAAATAGCATGCATTATTGATGATGATAATGTATATGTGAATTTGGTAAAGCGTATTATTGAAACTAAGCACCTTTGTAAAAAATTATTAGTTTTCGAAAATGGAAAAAATGCACTACGCTTTTTTGAAAAAGTCATTACTAATATAAAAGAAGAGAAGGTCCCAGAAGTTATTTTTCTAGATCTTAATATGCCGGTAATGGATGGGTGGGAGTTTTTAGCAAATTTTATAAAAATCAAAAATAAATTTGAAAAAACTATTACTTTATATATAGTTAGTTCTTCTATTAACCCTCTGGATGTCAGAAAAGCAAAAAGCATCAAAGGTGTAAAAGACTATCTTATCAAACCTATAAATATATCAGATTTCGAAACTATATTTGAGAAAGCCTAAGTGATGGTAATATGTATTATATTAATGATACTCGTAGTGTATTAACCATTCCTTTTTCTGCAACGGGCATGGCTGCGAGATTGATAAGCATATCGCCAGTATCTACAAAACCACGTTCTAGCGCTAAATTATTAACATCGTCTACAGTTTCGTCGGTACTCACATATTTATCATAATAAAATGCCTTTACTCCCCACAGGAGACTAAGTTGCGAAAGGATTCTTTTATTACTGGTAAACACAAGAATATGTGCATCTGGTCTCCAAGCAGATATCTGAAATGCAGTATACCCACTATTGGTTAAGGTACAAATTGCTCTTGCATTAATATCATTAGCCATATGCGCAGCATGATAGCATATAGATTTGGTAATAAATCTATTGGTTCGTATATGAGGCGGGCTTTGAGGGACCTGAATTAGATCAGAGTCCTCTACACTTCCTATGATCTTAGACATAGTTTGTATCACCTGTACAGGATATTTACCTACAGAGGTCTCTCCAGATAACATCACCGCATCGGCTCCATCCATTACAGAATTTGCTACATCATTAACCTCTGCTCGAGTAGGAGTTAAGCTATCAATCATAGTCTCCATCATCTGAGTAGCAATAATCACAGGAATTCTAGCAGTTTTGGCTTTTAATACTAATTTCTTTTGGATCAGCGGTACTTCTTGTGCCGGTATTTCTACTCCAAGATCTCCTCTAGCGACCATTAAGCCATCGCAATAGGCTACAATCTTATCGATATTTTCTACACCTTCTGGCTTTTCAATTTTTGCAACAATAGGTATTTTATCTTCACTATGCTCCTTAATTATATCCTGAAGCATCATTAGATCCTGAGCGTGTCTTACAAAAGATAATGCAATCCAATCTACTTGCAGACTACACGCAAAAATAGCATCCTTTACATCTTTCTCTGTAAGAGCTGGTAATGAGATATTAGTATTAGGTAAGTTTACCCCTTTTTTAGATTTTAAAGGGCCTCCCTGTATGACTTTGGCTTTTACAGTATCTTTCCCATTAGTAGAGACTACTTCAAAAATTAGTTTTCCATCATCTAGTAATATGCGTTCACCAGTTTTAACATCCTTAGGAAAACTAGTGTAATTCATATACACTTTTTCTGAAGAACCCTCAAAAGGTGTACCAGTAACAAAATCAATGGTATCACCATCATCGACAATAATATCGCCTTTCATCACCCCAACCCTAAGCTTAGGCCCTTGCAAATCTGCTAATATTGCAGCATTATATTTATATTCTTCATTAAGATCGCGAATCATTTGAACACGTTCTTTAACATCATTGTAATCAGCGTGTGAAAAATTTATTCTAAAAACGTTTACTCCTGCATCAAGCATTTTTTTTAGTACTTCTTTTGTACTAGTTGCAGGTCCAAGTGTTGCCACTATTTTAGTTTTTTTACGGTTGGGCATTATTCTAATATTAAGTTGTTCTTTGATTTAAGTTGGGTGTAATCTACAATATATGCAGTTATAACTTGAGAGATGTCTAATAGTTTCGAAACTATTGCATGTCCAATATGTGTAGTGGTTTCTGTATCTAATTTAAGAAAGTAATCCACATTTTTTAGTTCTGGAATAAGATATTTAGTAATGAGAACCTCTTCTCCTGTAGTATCAAATAGACTCATACTCTTAGTAGTAGGGCTTTGAGAGATTTTTTTAGTTCTAAAAATGTTTCTCATAAGACTATAGGTGCGATATTGAAAGTGATCCTCATATTGAAGTAGCTCAAAATTTGCAGTGAATTCGTTATACTCAAAATGTATATCATTTTTTTTTCTATGAAGACGAAGATCCAAATACTTATTGAGCAAGAATGCTAATCTATATGAAGCCAATGAGCAATGAATCGCAATAAGCTCATAATCATCATCAATGATATCTATAATTAGTTTCTGAACTCCCACAAAATCTATTTTTTCTATTCTAACGAGGAAAGATACGAATAAAATCTCCTTAGCTGTTCAATAAAACATAAAGATATTACACGAAAACGATTGAGTTAATATTTTTGTACCTCCCCTAAGTAACGAAAAGAAAAAATAAGACTATTTTAAAGATGTTGTGGTATTATCTTACATACATTTCTTAACAAATAAGGCGGTACTAATTTATAGAGAATTGATTTTGGATTGTAATGCAAAATATGCTCGTTTCGATACTTTTTCTTCTGCTTTTTTCTTAGAGGTAGCTCTAGCCTTTGCGACTACTTTTTCGTCAATCCATAGTTTTACTGCAAAATGTTTCATCTCATCTTTTCCAGTATCTTCATAGATCTCATAATTAAAATTATTTTTTTCTTTTTGGCACCATTCGATTAATAAACTTTTATAGCTAATAACTTGTCCTTCAAGACTTTCTATGTCCACGTAAGGATTAATTACAGCTTCGTATATAAATCGTTCGCAATATACAAAACCTCTATCCAGATAGATAGCACCAATCAAAGCTTCGAATAAATTTCCGTGGATATTAATACCAAATTGAGATTTAGGGATATTAGTACGTACCAAATCGATCAATTTTAGATCCTTACCTAATTCATTTAAGTGTTTTCTACTTACTACTTTGGCTCTCATTTTTGTAAGATAGCCTTCATTTCCTTCTGGGACTTCTTTAAATAAATATGAAGCGATAACGCTACTAAGCATAGCATCTCCAAGAAACTCTAGGCGTTCATAATTAACAGCATTTCCTTTTTTATCTTTCAGATTTAAAGATCTATGAGTGAACGCTTTTTCGTAAGGGGTAATACTTTTGGGTTTAAACCCGAGTATTTTCTGAATTTTGGAAAAAAAATTCCCGTTCTTTGTAGAGCGGGAACTTAATATGTTGCGAATAATAGTATTCATTATTATTCGTCTAGTTTTTTAAATAATACACATGCATTATGACCTCCGAACCCAAAAGTATTACTCATGGCATAGGTAATTTTTCGTTTTTGCGCCTTGTTTAACGTTAAATTCAATGTCGAATCTATGTTTTCATCCACAGTAGTGTGATTGATTGTAGGAGGCACAATACTATGTTGCATGGCAAGAATAGAGGCAATAGCTTCTATAGCACCTGCTGCACCTAGTAAATGTCCTGTCATAGATTTTGTCGAGTTGATATTTATACTGGGTGTATGCCCACCAAAAACTTTGGTAATTGCTTTTAACTCTGCGACATCTCCTAATGGTGTGGAGGTTCCGTGAGTATTTATAGCATCTACTTGTTCTGGGCGTATATCAGCATCTTTTAAGCAATTAAGCATTACTCTTTCTACACCGATACCATCTGGATGAGGTGCAGTCATATGATACGCATCACTAGACATGCCACCACCGACAACCTCTGCATAGATTTTAGCGCCACGCGCTTTGGCATGTTCATACTCTTCAAGAATTAGAGCCCCTCCACCTTCACCTAAAACGAAACCATCTCTGGTCGCATCAAAAGGTCTAGAAGCTGTTTCTGGACTTTCATTTCTTGTAGAGAGCGCATGCATCGCATTAAATCCACCCATACCTGCAATAGTTACAGCAGCTTCGCTTCCTCCTGTTACAATAATATCACAATGTCCTAATCGTATGTAATTAAGGGCATCAATCATAGAATTGGCAGAAGAAGCACAAGCAGAAACTGTAGTATAATTAGGCCCCATAAAACCATTTCGTATAGAAATATGTCCGGGAGCAATATCGGCAATCATTTTCGGGATAAAGAAAGGATTGAAACGAGGTGTTCCATTCCCATTGGTATAACCAATTACTTCTTCCTGAAAAGTTTCTATACCACCAATACCAGCTCCCCAAATAACACCTACTCTAAATTTATCGACCTTATCAAGGTCGATGGCAGCGTCTTTTATTGCTTCTTCAGAAGAAACAATAGCATACTGCGCAAACTTATCGAGTTTACGTGCTTCTTTTCTTTCGAAATAATCTGTGGGAGTATAGTTTTTGACTTCGCAAGCAAATTTAGTCTTGAAATGTTCGGTATCAAAATATGTAATAGGAGCGCAACCGCTCTTACCATTTATTAAAGCATCCCAATATTCTGGAATATTGTTACCGATTGGCGTTAAAGCACCTAATCCTGTGACTACAACTCGCTTAAGGTTCATATTGTGTTGTGAAGTTATTACTTTGCGTCTTCAATATAAGATATTGCTTGACCAACTGTTGCAATGTTTTCCGCTTGATCATCTGGAATCTGAATATCAAATTCTTTTTCGAATTCCATAATCAATTCTACAGTGTCTAACGAATCAGCGCCTAAGTCGTTTGTGAAACTAGCTTCATTAACAACTTCGTTTTCGTCTACTCCTAATTTGTCAACGATTATCGCTTTTACTCTTGATGCAATGTCTGACATAATGTTTAATTTTAATTTTTAAATTAGGTGGCAAAAATAAAAAACTTTATTTTAAAACCCCACAATCCCATAAAAATGTATTTGTATTTTATCAAATATAGCGAAGTATTGCCTTTTTGCTACCTAAAAATGGATAATAATTATTTTTTTTGTGCTTACTAATTTACAATCTAATCATACTATGAAGCGTATTATCATTTTTGCTTCCGGCTCTGGTACCAATGCCGAAAATATTATCAAACACTTTCAAGAGCGAAAGACTGCTCAAGTAACACATGTGTTCTCTAACAACCTACGTGCCAAAGTATTAAAAAAAGCTAATGCGCTGCAAGTAAGAGCATTGCATTTTGACAGATCGTCATTCTATGACACGAATGAGGTGCTACATATACTTATTGATGCACAGCCAGACATTATTGTACTGGCTGGATTTTTATGGATTTTTCCTAAAAAAATTATTGATTATTTCCCTGATAAGGTAATTAATGTTCATCCTGCGTTATTACCAAAATATGGAGGCAAAGGAATGTATGGGCATCATGTTCATGAAGCTGTAGTTAGAAATAAAGAAATAGAAAGTGGTATTACAATTCATTCTGTAAACGAACATTATGATGAAGGTGCCATCATTTTTCAGGCTAAAACATCAATACATGAGAATGATTCTGCAGATGATGTAGCAAAAGCGATTCATCAATTAGAATATACCTATTTCCCCCTCGTTATAGAAAAGGTACTAGGATTAAGAAATGAGGTATCCGAGAGTCATATTTAAGCTATTTACTACAAAGTACTTAATAACTAAAAACAATGGGTAAGAAAGAAAAGTTTTATGTGGTCTGGGAAGGACATCGCCCCGGAATATATATCAAATGGGATGATTGTAAAGCTGCAATCAAAGGATATGCTAGTGCAAAATTTAAGTCTTTTGAATCTTTTGACCTAGCAAAAAAAGCCTATAATGGAGCCTATGAGGATTATAAAGGAAAAAGTAAGTCAAAACCCGCTCTTACACCTGAGCAATTAGCCACAATAGGCGAACCTAACCTCTATTCTATAGCTGTAGACGCAGCTTCTAGTGGCAATCCTGGTAAGATGGAATACAGAGGAGTCGACACACAAACCGAAAAACAATTATTCCATCAAGGGCCTTTTGCACAAGGAACTAATAATATAGGAGAGTTTCTGGCTCTGGTTCACGGATTGGCATATCTAAAAAAGAAAGGGAGTGATCGTATCATCTACTCAGACTCTAAAATTGCAATTGGGTGGGTCAAGAAAAAAATCTGTAAAACTAAATTAGCTCGCAATGCTAAGAACAAAGAAATGTTTGATCTGGTAGATCGTGCTATTGTGTGGCTTAGAGAAAACACTTATACGAATACGATTGTTAAGTGGGAAACCAAAGCATGGGGCGAAATTCCAGCAGATTTTGGGAGGAAATAGAGGTTAAACCCACTAGCACAAAGTTATGGTAATTTAATATTGTTATGATTATACCCTCGACTTATATCAAGTATGCTTAAAACTTAAATTTTTCCAGAAAGTTGTGCGATTAATAAATCTTTATCTTGTAATCGGGCTTCATACAATTCAATAATCTTCTCGGACTTATCTCTGTTTTCTTGATAAAGATTTTGGATCTCTTGATTACCAATAAAAGTTCCCCGATTATTATTGTGTTGATTAAAAATGTTATTTGCTTTTACATCTAATAAATCAGTTATTGGAGTTTCTAAGATTTCTGCTAATTTGTATAATCGTTCTACGGTAAGTTTAGTCTCATTTTTTTCTAACTTACTATAGGCCACTTGGCTGATATCTAATTCATGTGCAATGTACTCATGAGAATATCCTTTTTGTTTTCTAACCTCACGTATTTTTTCTAAAACGTGTTCCATAACTAATAGTTATAATAATTTTATCAAAAGTAATGAAAATATTTCATAAGTAATGATTTAAAATGATAAATTCCCGTAGTATTGTTGTGCTGTAAATGTAAGTTTACATTGTACAGTCTTACCCCATACTATAATCTATATACAGGAATTTTCATATAATTTCATTATATAAATGTTCATGCAAAAATAGTTATGAGAAGATCAAAAAATCTCTCCAGAATAAATAAGATTAACTAAAAATTAAAAACCATTTTACAGAAAACAAAAGTTTATTGTATGATATTAACGAATAACAATTTAATAAAAAGGAGAATCCGAAAATCCAAAAAAGAGTAGGGTAAATGTTAATAAATTATAAATCATGAAAAAATTAAAAGATTTAAATTTAGCTGTTATTAATGACAAAAATGCATTGACAATTAATGGGGGGCATAGTTGTGATGGAACTATTACAAGTTCTCCTTATGCGGATCATGAAGTTTATTTTGAACTTGGTGATTGGGATGACGAAGGCTGTTGTTAAATAATTGCAAAAAATGACCAAAGAATTAAGAATTAACTTCTTTGGTCATTTTCTAATTATAAGCTTCAAAATTTAAAAATATGAGATTATATGGATTAATACTACTATGCATGCTATCATGTAAACAACAAGATATAAAGAACAATCAAATCAGTATAGAAAACCAAGTATTGTCTCTTACATCTCAAAAAATAAAAGAAAATTTTCTTATTAACTTATTTGAATCAGATCAATCTGTTAGAGATAGTAAAATGGAATTAGAGATTCTGAAACGAAATAATTACAATCGAAAATCTGAAGAATATTTAGATTATATAAGAAAAATAGTAGAAACAGATTCTGTCAATTTCTTAAAAACGAAAAAATATTTAGAAGTTTATGGATATCCTAAACTAAAAGAATATAATTCAAAAGCAAATTATGCTGTAAAGACAATTTGTTTACACCAATCTTATAAAAAACAATTAGAATTATTTCCATATATATATAAGGGGTATGAAAAAGGTTATATAAATAACGAATCTTTTTCCTTTTTGTTAAATAAAATGCACATTAACAAATATGGTAAAAGTTATCCTCAATCTATAGATAACAACATAAATATCAAAGAATTACTTGAAAAATTAAAACTTAATTAAAATTTGATTAGAACATTATGATACTCATATGTAAAAACTATAATGAAAATAATGAAAGTCATGAAGATGTGATCGATTGGCTACAATATCATAATGCTAAATTTGATTTCCTTTCTGCTCATAAATATTATGAAAATGGTAATGATTGGAGTATAGAACTCACAAATTCAAAGAATCAACGTAATTTACTTTCAAAAGAATATAAAAGTGTTTGGTTTAGGGGTTTTATGAGACATCGTTCTCATTTTAAAAGCACTATTAGTAGTATGAATAGCACTAATGATAATATTTCTGAGTTAAGATGGCGATTAGGTCAAGAAGTTGGAAAAATAAACGCTCAAATTTTCAAGAGTTTCGAACATTCATTTCAACTCCCGAATCCAAAGTCGATTGGTTAATTCGGTTCGATTTGTGCCACTGATTTCGGAGTTATAGTGCCATTGATTTCGGTTCAAACTGTGCCACTATTTACGGTTCGATTTGTGCCACTATAAATTGAGTCGAGTTAATTTCGGTTCGTTTTGTGCCACTTAGATAGATCAAGTAATACCTTATCGCAAAAAAAGCGATATGGCCAACACACTTGATCCAATGGACTTAAAACAAATTATTACATTACATTTAGACGGTTATAGCAACCGTAAAATTGGAGCTACCTTGGGTATTTCTCGTAATACCGTAAACAACTATATTGGCTTGTTTAAAGGCAGTGATTATTCCTTCAAGGAGTTACTGAGTTTTGATATTACTCGATTAGGCTCTCTTTTCCCTTCCCATACAACCATCAACAATCCTAGATACGATGAGTTGATGCGCTATTTTGAGGGTGTAAATAAAGCTCGTAACCACCCAGGATTTACATTTCTGTATCATTACGGTGAATATAG